>DMCH01000156.1:8967-9124 GCA_003446775.1 Chloroflexota bacterium | reverse complement strand
TCGAAGCGCCGCGAGCCTTCCTTCAGCGCGGCCTCGAGATCGATGGTCCCTACCACACGATCTTCTGAGGCGTTGATCGGCAATTCGACCACGCGCATCCGGCGGGTGGTCACCGGCAGCTGGCCCGCCCTCGCCCGCTCGCGGCAGTCGGCGCACC
>DMCH01000156.1:5416-8872 GCA_003446775.1 Chloroflexota bacterium | reverse complement strand
ATGTTGCGGTTGGCCTCGGCGAGCACGCCGGGCTCGAAGCGCCGCGAGCCTTCCTTGAGGGCAGCCTCGAGGTCGATAGTCCCCACCACGCGGTCCTCGGACGCGTTGATCGGCAGCTCGACGACGCGCATCCTTCGTGTCGCTACCGGCAATTTGCCCGCCCTCGACCGCTCGCGGCAGTCGGCGCACCAGTCCTCGGGGTCGTCAGGGTGGCATCCGAAATGGCAGCCTTCCACCACCTGCTGGTCCGGGAGCAGTCGCGCCAGCGCCCTTACCGCCGTGGATTTGCCCGTGCCTTTCTCGCCGCGGATGAGCACGCCGCCGATCGACGGGTTGATGGCGTTGAGCACCAACGCCAGCTTCATCTCTTCCTGGCCGACGATCGCGGTGAATGGGTAGGAGTACCGGTCGATTGCCATGGAATCCATGTTATCGGCCGCTTCTCCCCAGCTCCCTCTCCACGGCCGAGGCGATCTCGTCACGCGAGAGGTCGTAGAGGCCGTAATAGCGCGCTCCCATGCGCTCGGCCAGGTCCGCGCACGCATTGATCGCGTACGTCTGGTACATCGGCGCGACTCGCGCGAGATGCTGGACCGACGGCAGGTGACTGTAGTCGCGCGCGGAGTCGATGACCAGCGCATCGATGTGCTCGGCGTCGATCATCCCCGCGACCTTCTGCGCCTCGACCAGCGGCTCTTCCTTGAACATCGAGATGTTGCCGCGGCCGTCGCTGATTAGAACCAGCAGTGGGCGGATCGTGGGGTCCCGAAGCAGCTCGGTCTTGACAACCTTGTACCCGGCCATGAGCCCGTGCGTCAGCGGCGTAGTGCCTCCGACCGACAGCTTCTCCAGCCTTCGCCGGGCAAGAGACACGCTGGAAGTCGGCCGCAAGACCACCTCGGCCGTGCGGTTCTTGAAGATCACGACCGCCACGCGGTCGCGGCGAACGTAGGCGTCCTGGAGCAGCGAGAGGATCGCGCCCTTGGTCGCCGCCATCCGCTGCTCGGCATCCATCGATGCCGATGCGTCGACCACGAAAACGATCAGGTTTCCGATCTTGCGTTCGCGCACCTTCTGGCGCAGGTCGTCGCGCTCGAGCTTGAGCCTCTCGCCGGGCTGCCGGCCCCGGTCCCTCTGCATCGGAGCCGCTGCGCGGACGGTGGCATCGATCGCCAGGTCGTTGACCTTGGCCTTCGGCTCGGCACGCACGTAGCGCCCGCGCCGGTCCGGGGTCTGGCTGGCCGATCGTTTGCCTCCCTGCTTGCGGACACGCCGCTGGCGCGGCAGGTCGATTCGGCGGAGGTTGAACGTCTCGGTCGCGTCCGGTGCGGACTCGTGCGCGCTCGAGCCCCCGGTCGTCATGCCCTGGTCGCTGCCGGCGGACTGCTGGCCGCCGTCCGACGCGCTCGCGCTCTCCTCCGCGGTCGCCTCGGCCGGAGACTCGCTGTCGGACGCTTGCGCGTCGCCCGCCTCGCTGTCGGCCGGCTGAGACCCTTCCTGGTCCTCACCCGTGTCGGGCGACCTGTTCTCGTCCTCGTCGCGCCTGATCGGCTGCCGGGCGCGATGGGCGAGCGCCAGTGCGGCGGCGTCGTAGATGTCGTCACGAGTAGGCGAAGGGTGCCGCCGGTAGGCGGCCAGGGCCCGTGCGGCGTGGTCGATGACGACGTCCGCCCGGTGGCCGAGCACATCGGCTTCTACACAGATGGACGAGATGAGACGGGCGTGGCCCGGTCGGATCCGGACCTGCTTCACGGCCGCGATCGCCTCCCCCAGAGCACGCGACAGGTTGTGGTCCGCCGCCGCGAACTCATTGGCGAACTCATGGTCGCCCAGCCTGAAGGCCGCGTCCCGTTCGGCGATCAGCACACGCTCGTCGGGGTCGAGGATGCCCTCGACGTCGACGCACAACCCGAAACGGTCGAGCAGCTGCGGGCGGAGCTCACCCTCCTCCGGGTTCATCGTGCCGACGAGGATGAACCGCGATGGGTGCGAGAACGACACCCCCTCACGCTCGACCACGTTGACTCCCATAGCGGCCGCGTCGAGCAGCACGTCCACGATGTGGTCGTCGAGCAGGTTGACCTCGTCGACGTAGAGGATGTTTCGGTTCGCCTCGGCCAGGACGCCAGGTTCGAAGCGCCTCGCGCCGGCGCGCAGCGCGGCCTCGATGTCGATCGTGCCCACGACGCGGTCCTCGGAAGCGTTGATCGGAAGCTCCACGACGCGCATCCGGCGCTGGTGCGAGGGCAGCACGCCGGCGGCCTGGAGGCGGCTCCGGCAGTCGGCGCACAACGCGTCCCGGCCGTCGGGATCGCATCCGAAATGACAGCCTTCGACCACGTTGTGCTCAGGCAGCAGCCGCGCCAGCGCCCTTACCGCGGTCGATTTGCCCGTGCCCTTCTCCCCACGGATCAGCACACCCCCGATTGTGGGCACGACGGCATTGAGGATCAGGGCCAGCTTCATCGAGTCCTGGCCCACGATCGCTGTGAACGGGAAGACGTGACGGTCGAGCGCGATGCTCACCTATCAAGGATAGGTGGGGTTAGCTTCCGCTCCTCAGGTCGGGAGCAGGGACTTCACGAGCTCTCGCTCCTGCACCAGCTCCTCGGTGGTCTTCTTGATGCGGTCTTTGGCGTCGCCGTCCTGCTCCAGGCCCGGGACCACCTCCCAGTGCGTGCCGTCCGACTTCACGGGGAAGCCGAACTGCAGTCCCTCAGGGATGCCGTACTCGCCGTGGCTGACCACGGCCAGCGAGTGCCAGTCGCCCCAGGGGGTGGAATTCCAAATGCTGTTGACAGAGTCGAGCACGGCGTTAGCGGCGGAGGCCGCCGACGACGAGCCGCGGGCCTCGATGACAGCAGCGCCGCGCTTCTGCACGGTCTCGATGAATTTGCCTTTCAGCCAACCGTGGTCGCTAATCACATCGAAGGTGGAGAGGCCGGCGATCTTGGCGTTGCGAGCGTCGGGATATTGGGTGGTGGAGTGGTTGCCCCAAACCGCCAAGTTGGTGACGACCTGGACCGGGACCCCTGCCTTCCTTGCCAGCAGGGTCTTGCCGCGGTTCTCATCGAGCCGCATCATTGCGAACCAGCGTTCTGGCGCGATGTCTGGAGCGTTCGAACGAGCGATCAGGCAGTTGGTGTTGCACGGGTTGCCGACGACCAGGATCCGGACGTCGCCGGCGGCTGAAGCCGCGATCGCCTTGCCTTGCGGGCCGAAGATCCCGGCGTTGGCACTCAACAGGTCGCTGCGTTCCATTCCGGCCTTGCGGGGCAAGGCGCCCACCAACAGGACCCAGGAGGCGCCGTCGAAGGCCTTCTCAGGCTTGGATGTCAGCACAGTGTCGTGGAGCAGCGGGAAAGCGCAGTCGTCGAGTTCCATGGCGACGCCTTCCAGCGCCTTCATCGCGGGCTCGATCTCCAGCAGCTGGAGGATGATCGGCTGGTTGGGCCC
>DMCH01000156.1:508-5106 GCA_003446775.1 Chloroflexota bacterium | reverse complement strand
CGTCGGTGCTCGGCATCATGGCCGGATCATGCTATCTGGTGCGCGATTCCGCACGTTAGGTGCAGAACGCGCGAATGGAATTGCTTCGTATTGCGCGTTTGGCGCAAGACGCGCCGAATCCGCCTTAGCGGAAGCCTTCGCCTTCGGGCTCGAACAGATCGTCTTCGGCCAGGCGGCGGGCGAAACACAGGAACCCGGTGTGGGCGACCATGCGGTGGGAGGGGCGCATGCTCCGGCCCCGCACGGTCCAGCCGCGCTGGAGCACCTCGAACGCCTCGAGCATCCCGAATCCCCTCACCTCGCGCAGGCACTCGAAGAATCGCTGCACCTGGCTGACGTTCGGGCAGTGGGCGAAGATGATCCCTCCCGGCCTCAGCGCCGCTCTAGCCCCACCGACCGCCTGCCACGGCTCCGGTAGGTCGAGCATCACCCGGTCCATGTCGCGCTCATCGATGCCGGCGTAGACGTCGCCCAGCTTGAGGTCGAGGTTGGGCGGCAAGCCGCCTAGCGTTTCGCTGATGGCTCTCTTCGCGGCCTCGAGGAAATCTTCCCGCTGCTCGTATGACACGACGAGGCCGGTCGGTCCGACTGCCCGGAGCAACGCCAGCGTCAGCGCCCCAGTGCCCGTCCCCGCTTCCAGCACGCGCGCGCCGGGATGGATGTCCGCGCCGACCAGGATCGCTCCAAGGTCCTTCGGGTAGATCGGCTGGGCCTGCCGCTGGCGGCCGGTGACCTGCTCGGCGAACGTCGGCCGCACCGCCAGCAAGCGCGCGCCGAGCTGGGTCGTGACGACGATGCCCTCCGGCCGGCCGATCAGCTCGTCGTGCGCGATCACCCCTGAATGCAGCGAGTGCCGCTCTCCAGCCTTGAGTCGCACCCGGTGGCGGCGGCCGACCTTGTCGACCAGGACGATCAACTCACCTTCTGCTAGCGGCCGAAGAGTGTTCACGCCCCACTCCCCAGCCCCTCTCCCCATGGGGAAGAGGGAAATCGTGCTCTCAATCGGCTTTGTGGGCGCGAATGAGGCAGTGCCAATACGCATGAAAGAGCTTGCCGTCCCTGCGCTTCGGGTGCAGCTGGTCACGCGCCTCACCTTGGGCCGACTCGATGACGGTCGCCAGCTCGGCGGCCAGCTCGGGCTGGACGGCCATCGTCCGCATCCACTCCTCATTGTCCCAGTCGAGCTCTCGCGCGCGCGACATCTCGACCTCGAATCCCGCAGCCTCGAGGTGCTCGGCCCATTCCTCCAATGTCAGCGACCGGATGTGCGAGGGATCGCGGCGGAGCTCGACCTCATGCAGCACGTCACGAGCGGGCGCCGGCGGAGCGCAATCGACGAAGGCGGCGTCGCGGCCCGGCCTCAAGACGCGGTACGCCTCGCGCACGAACGCACCGAAATGCGGAAAGTGGTGCGGCGCGGCCCGTACGACGTACAGGTCGAACGTCTCATCGGGAAAAGGCAGGCTCGAGGCATCGCCGAGCACCCAGTCGACGTTTTCGATCCCACGCTCCTTGGTGATCCGCCGCGCGACGTCGAGCATCTCGCGCGTGAGGTCGAGGCCGACGACCCGCCGCACGTGCGGCGCGAGGGCGAGCGCGGTGTTGCCGGTACCGGTGGCGACATCGAGGGCGAGGTCGCCCTTCAGCGGCTTCGCCAGGTCGATTACCTCTTGCAAGCGGTCCGCCGAGGTGTGGAAGGCCGAACGCGAATAGTTGGCGGCGACGGGCCCGAACCTCGTGCGTGGATCTTCCGGCATGGCCTGAGTCTAGTTTCACGGTTGCGGCGCGTGGCGACGCGAGCGAACGAAGGCCACCACAGCGACGACAGCGATGATCACAACCGTCGCCTCGCCAAACAGGAGCAGGTTCGAACGTATCGTCTTTTCAATGCCGCGGCCAAACACCGCGCCCAATGCGAGAAACACACCAGCCCAGATGCCGCTCGAAATCGCGACGCTGATCGCGAAAATTCGGTAGGGAAGCTCGAGGATGCCTGCCACAACCGTCAGCGGCACGCGAAACCCTGGAATGTGGCGGCCGAATATCAGCGCCCATGGGCCATAGCGACGGAACCAGTGCTCCGCGTTAGCTACGCGCTCCGGAGTGATGTCAAGAAATCTGGCCAGGCGGTGTTCGATCAAACGCCGGCCGAAGCGCCGCGACAGGAGGTAAAGGTTCGTGGAGCCTAGCGTGACGGCAAGGACGAAGCCGAGCCACGCCGCGAGCAGGATCGGAACGTCGTGCGGCAACCGGCTGCCGACATAGAGAAGGAAGACATCCCCAGGAATGAACAGGGGAATGCCGGTTTCCTCGATGTAGATCAGCGCAAACCCGCCGAGGTAGCCGTAAGACTTCAGCAGCGCGCCGATGGAGGCGTCCGCGTCGACGACCTCTCCCGACACGTCGTGCTCGATCAATAACCCGATCCCCACCATCACGGCGATGAGAAGGACGACGCCTCCGGCTATGTGCCAGTTCGTCGGGAGGCCGCGGCCCGGTCTCGGCTCTTCGACGTCGCTCAAGAGTGAAGGTAGTCAAACACTTGCCGCTATCTTTCGCACATGGCCAGAGCGACGGCGACATGGTCCGGGCACAAGGTCAAGTTCGACATCGAATCGGAGTCCGCCCACTCCGTCAGCGTCGACGACGCGCCCGTGTTTGGCGACGACGAGGCGATGCGCCCGACCGAGATGCTCATGGCGGCGCTCGGCAGCTGTACCGGCATCAACGCTGTCCTCCTGCTCAAGAAGTTCAGGCAGCCCCTCAAGTCGTTGGTAGTCGAGGTTGAGGGAGAGCAGGAGAAGGAATGGCCACGGGCCTTCAAGAAGATCGAGATCACATTCGTGCTGGGCTGGGAAGGCAAATACGACAAGGACAAAGTGGACCAGGCGATCGACCTGGCCTGCAACCGCTACTGCCCCATCCACGCCACACTGACGCACGGGACCAAGGTCGAGCATCGGCGTAAGGACGCACACTGACGCCGCGACGCGCGGCGTTTCTCAAGGCACCTATAGAATAAAGGCCGTTCCCAAAAGCCCCAATACCTGAGGCCGCTTCGGAAACTTGCTCGAGAGCTACGTCCCGCTTCTCATCTACGTGCTAATCGTCCTCGGACTCGTTGGAGCGCTGGTCACCCTGAGCTTCGTGCTCGGCCCCTCGCGACCCTCGCGGCGCAAGATGGCTCCCTACGAGTCCGGGATCATTCCCGACGCACCCGCCCACCGACGCCTTTCAGTGCGCTTCTACCTGACTGCGATGCTGTTCATCATTTTTGACGTCGAGGCGATCTTCTTCTACCCATGGGCCGTGCTCCTCCGCCAGCTCAAGTGGTTCGGCCTCATCGAGATGGCTGTGTTCATGGGCATCCTGGCCATCGCCCTTGCCCACATCTGGCGCAAGGGAGGGCTGGATTGGGAGTAGAGGAGCTCGTCGCGGCGCTCGGTGACAACGTCCTCACCACGACGCTCAGCAAGGTGATCGGCTGGGGGCGCGGCAACTCGGTTTGGCCGGCCCAGTTCGGACTTGCGTGTTGCGCGATCGAGATGATCGCGGTCGCCACAGCGCGGTTGGACATCGGCCGCTTCGGGTCCGAGGCGATGCGGGCTTCTCCGCGCCAGGCGGACCTGATGATCGTGTCGGGCCGGGTGTCGCAGAAGATGGCGCCCATCTTGCGCACCGTCTACGACCAGATGCCGGAGCCGAAATGGGTGATCTCGATGGGCGCGTGCGCCTCGACAGGTGGCGTCTTCAACAACTACGCCCTGCTGCAGGGCGTCGACAAGATCGTGCCCGTGGACGTGTACATCCCCGGCTGCCCTCCACGGCCTGAGGATCTGCTGAACGCGCTGATGATCCTGCAAGAGCGGATCAAGGCCCAGGGGATCGTCACGCAGCCGTGATCGCCGACGATCTCGTCATCGAAAAGGGGGTCACGGCTCGCGACCAGTGGGTCACCGTGCCGGCCGACCGCGTCCGCGAGGTGCTGTCCGCGCTGAAAGCAGATGGGTACCGACTGCTGGTCTTCCTCACCTGCGTCGACCACCTGATCGATGCATCACGCGAATTTCCGGCGCGGTTCGAGATCGTCTACCAACTGCGCGACCTCGACAAGCCGACGGAAATCCGAGTGCGCACCTTCATCGGCGGGGATTCGCCGCGCATCGACAGCGTGCACGACATCTTTCCGCCCGCCAACTGGGAGGAACGTGAGACGTACGACATGTTCGGCATCGTTTTCACGGATCACCCTGGTCTGACGCGAATCCTGATGCCGGACGACTGGGTGGGCCACCCGCTGCGCCGCGACTATCCGGTGGGCGGCGAGGTCGTGGAGTTCTCCGAGGAGCACCAGACCTGGCAGACGGCCCCGGACGAAGCCTGATGTCGACGATCGAGTCGCCCGGCGTAACCGTCACGAGGACGGGCGAACAAGGCGCGTTCGGCGGTGAGCTGCTGACGGTCAACTTCGGACCGCATCACCCTTCGACGCACGGCGTGCTCCGGCTCATCGTTGACCTCGACGGCGAGCAGATCAAGCGCATCCAGCCGGTCATCGGCTACCTGCACACCGGAATCGAAAAGCAGATGGAGGCGCT
>DMCH01000156.1:0-152 GCA_003446775.1 Chloroflexota bacterium | reverse complement strand
CGGGTGATCATGTCCGAGCTCACGCGCCTGTCGTCGCATCTGGTGTGGATGGGCACGAGCGGGCTCGAGCTGGGTGCGATGTCGATGCTCATGTACTGCTTCCGAGAGCGCGAGCTGATCATGGACCTCAACGAGGAGATCTCCGGATTCCG
>DMCH01000099.1:41966-45618 GCA_003446775.1 Chloroflexota bacterium | reverse complement strand
GCCACCAAGCGAATGGTCGCCGACCTGGGCTGGAAGGCAGTCGATGCTGCCGCATGGGACCTGCACTCCAAAACCGCGCCCGCGCGCTGGGCGCAGATCGCGATGCCGCGACACCAGCTGCGCTCGATCGTGGACAACCTCGGAGCCGACGAGCAGTGGTGGGCCTCCCCAGGGACCGGGATCGCCAACTGGGATGTCGCCGGCGGCGCTGACGACGTGCGGGCCGTGCGCACGGCGGCCGGAGCCGCTGGAGGGTCGGTCGTGCTGCTGGCCGGACCGAAGGAATTCCGACACGATGCCGGCGCGTGGGGCACGCCCCCTGCCACGCTGCACCTGATGCGCCGCCTTCGCTCGGCTTTCGACCCGAACCACGTGATCAACCCCGGGAGGTTTGTGGTGTGACCGGGGCGAAGGAGGTCTTCGCACGACTCAGCGACGACGACCTCGCGACCTGTGTGCACTGCGGGCTGTGCCTCGATGCGTGCCCGACCTTCCGGCAGACGGGACTGGAAACGGAATCGCCGCGCGGGCGCATCTACCTCATGACGCAGTGGAAGCGTGGCGAGCTTCCCTTCACCGAGGACCAGGCGCGGCACATCGACCTGTGCCTTGGGTGCAGGACCTGTGAGGCCGTCTGCCCTTCCGGTGTCCCTTACGGAAGGATCATCGAGGCCGGGCGATCGGAGGTGGAGCGCTTGCGCCGCCCGGCGCCGAAGCACTGGCTCGCCCGGACGGCGCTGAGGCAGATCGTGGCCAAGCCGCGCCGCTTGCGCACCTTCGGCGCGATTACGAGGGCAGCGCAATCCGTGGGGCTCACATCTATAGTGCGTTCGGGACGGCAGCTGCCCCGCTTGCGCCCCCGATTCCAACCCCCGGCGGGGGGCATCGCACCGGCCATCGGCGCCCGGAAGCACCGCGTCGCCTTTTTGGTGGGATGCGTGATGCCCATCCTTTACCCCCAATCGCACGAGGCGGCGGTCAAG
Organism: Chloroflexota bacterium; assembly: GCA_003446775.1. Lineage (GTDB taxonomy): Bacteria > Chloroflexota > Dormibacteria > Dormibacterales > Dormibacteraceae > UBA10449. The sequence goes on along the minus strand of DMCH01000099.1, from coordinate 44,635 downwards.
CTGCTGCAGCTCGCGGGCTGCGAGGTGTGGTTTCCGCGCGCCGAGAGATGCTGCGGCGCGCTGCTCGCGCACAACGGGGACCTCGAGGGCGCGGAACGGCTGCGTGATGCCAACATGCAGGTCTATCGCGACTCGAACTTCGAGGCGCTCATAGTCGACTCGGCGGGTTGCGGCTCACACCTGAAGGACTTCTACCCGGAGCTCAAGGGGCGCGTCAAGGATCTGACCGAGTGGCTGGCCGAGATCGGGCTGCCTGCTCCCCAGCGTGAGGTGAAGATGCGGGTGACGTACCAGGACGCGTGCCACCTCGCGCACGCGCAGCGCATCCGCAAGCAGCCGCGCGATCTCATCCGTGCCATACCGGGGGTCGAGCTCGTCGAGATGAGGCACCCAGACATCTGCTGCGGTGCGGCCGGCCTCTACAGCACGCTGGAGCCCGCGATGTCGGCGCGGATCCTGCGCGAGAAGCTCGAGGACGTCGCCAGCACGCGCGCGGAGCTGATCGTGACCGCCAATCCGGGCTGTCAGATGCAGCTGGAATCGGGACTCAGGGCGCAGGGCTCGACGATGCGCGTCGAGCATGTCGCCGAGCTAATGGTTCGCGCCTTTTTGCATTAGTCCGATTTTCTTCAGCCGCGGAAGCGCCTGCGTCTTGGTCACATCGACCTCGACACGAGCCACCGCCACCGTCACGTTATCGGGCGCTCCGAGCTCCCTACACCTTTCGATCAAGCGCTTGGCTCCGTGTTCGAGGTCGCCATCCTTGAGGAGCAGCTTGCCCATTTCCTCAACGCTCACACCCGCGGTCTCGACTCCGTCGCTGCACAAGACGATGGCGTCCCCCTCCTGGAGCTTGATCTTGTCCTCGAAAGATTGGATCGACTCCCAGACCCCGATCGCACGTGTGAGGCGGTGCTTCAACGGATGCGAGGCGGCCTCCTCGGGCTTGATGACGCCCAGGCGCACCTGCTCGGCGGGCCACGAGTGATCTTGCGAGATGAGCTTGGCGTCGCCGTTGCGAAACAGGTACGCGGGGCTGTCGCCGACGTTCAGCACGCCGACCTCGCTTTTGCTGATCGCGGCCACGACCATGGTGCTGCCCATGCCCGCCCATTCGGGGTTGTCGCGCGCGGCCTCGAACACGGCTGTGTTGGCCTGCTTGCATGCACGCTTGAGGCGGTCGAGGCCGGGTCCCTCGTCGCCGTCCTCCGCGAGCACGCTGGTGAGCGTGGTGACGGCGATGCTGCTGGCCATCTGCCCGGCGGCGTGACCGCCCATTCCGTCGCACACGACGAGCAGGGTGTCGAGCCCTGCCTTGTCGCGCCAGACGATCACCGAGTCCTCGTTCTTCTCCCGCTCGAGGCCCGGATCGGTCGCCGAGGCGACCTTAAGGCGCATTTCCGAGACGGTTAGCCACCGAGGACGGAGAAGTGAACCGCGTTCTGTCCGACGGTGATTCGGTCACCGTGGTTGAGCTCCTTCTCCTGGATCGGCTCGCCGTTGACAAGCGTCCCGTTGGTGCTCCCAAGGTCGACGATCCAGAACTGGTCGCCACGCCGTTCGACTCGGGCGTGATGGCCGCTGGTGGCCGGATCGCGAAGGATGAGGTCGTTGTCGGGCGAGCGCCCGAGGCGGAGCGCGCTGTCGCCGGCTCGATGCGTGTGGCCTGCGTCAGGGCCTGACTCGATCGTCAGCTCGGCCTGTCGACCCGCGCCACCTGTGCGCAGCGGTGTCGGACCGCCGAGGACCGGGGCGTCGGGTGGGGCCGGAGGCGCCGCCGGCGGTGGTGGCTGCCACGCGGGCATCAGGGCGGTGGCGTCGTGGGCAGCGGCCGCGGCGGCGGCGGCTGCGGCTGCCGCGCCCGGCGCGATTATCGTGGCGGCCACATCGGGCACCGCCTGGGCCGGAGGGGCGGGCGTTTCTGGTGGGGCCGTCCCCGCGGGCGACTGCCACGGCGGAGGGGCCGGCGCCGGAGCCTCGGCCGGCGGCGAGGCCACCGAGTCGTGCGATGCCACCATGAGAGGCTCGGGGAACTTCGGCAGGGCAGGAGAGTCGGCGGGCGGCGACCAAGCTGGAGCAGGGGCCGGCGGCGGCGGCGCCAGCGGCGGAAGTGGCGGCGGTGCAGCCGGCGGCGCCGGCGCGACCGATGGGGCCGACCACGACGGCGCGGCCGGCGCGGCGGGCTCCTGGGTCTTGGGAATGTCCCATGCGGGCGCCGCGGGCTCGTTCCACGACGGCGCCGCGGCCGGGGGAGCGCCCGGTCCTGCAGCCCCGGGGGCATCCCACGAGGCCGGCGCGGGCGCGCCCCAGTCCGAGCCGGGCGGCTTGGACGCGCTGCCGGGCGAGTCCCATGACGGGGCCGGCGTGGACCCCGCCGGGACGGCCGGTTTGTTGGCGTCCCATGAAGGGGGAGGCGGTGGGGCGGAAGGCGATGGCGCCGGCGCGGGCGAGCCCCACGTGGGCGCGGGCGGCGCGGCGGCGCCGGACGGGCCCCACGACGGAGCGCTGGGCGCGACTGGGGGCGCGGTCGGTGCGCCTCCCCACGTGGGGGCGGCGGGAGCACTGGGGGAGGTCGGCGAGGTCGGCGAGGTCGGCGAGGTCGGCGCCGCGGGCGGGGGCGCACCCCAAGTCGGCGCGGGCCCGGTCGGTGCCGGAGCCGGCGCGAATGC
>DMCH01000099.1:35548-41823 GCA_003446775.1 Chloroflexota bacterium | reverse complement strand
GGCGAGGTCGGCGAGGTCGGCGCCGCGGGCGGGGGCGCACCCCAAGTCGGCGCGGGCCCGGCGGGTGCCGGAGCCGGCGCGAATGCTGGAGGCGGAGGCGGTGGCGCGGCTGGAGGTGGCGGTGGCGCGGGCGCGGAGCCAGGGGCCGCCGGAGTACCCGGACCCCAACCCGACGAGGCGCCCCTATCGGGCGGCTGGTCCCAGCTCGGCGATGGCGGGGCGACGACGGTCGTGGCGATATTCGGGTTGTGGGTGGCGACCGGAGGCGGCGCCCAGGTCGTCACGGATTGGTTGGGAGGGCTAGCCGAGTTCGGGATCGGCGTCGCCGGACGAACCGGAGGGCCGGCCTTCTTGCGCCGGACGTGGCGCCGGCGCGCCCGCAGATAGAGAAGGCCCGCGACCAGAGCCGCCACCGCGAGGACGAGATCGGCGTACACGGTTTCAACTGGCATCCGGCGAGGGGCCTCCCTTGTCCCGAGTCCGTCTATGGATCAATTTCGTAAACACCTGCCTGCGGACCCGCGCTCTCATCGCGTGTCGACGCGTCGTGCTGAAGTATGCCATCCGTACTCGCACCTCGGCCAGACCTTAAGCGCGGCCTTACACGACGCCGCTGATCAACACCCGTCCCGACGCTACGCCAGGGACGGTGATGTCGGCGTCGAGCGAGTGACGTCCCGCTCCGAGCGGCTGTCCAGTTACGACGTGAATGCGCAGGCTCCGGCCGACGGGCATGTCGAGGTGACGTGGGAAGGGCGCGCGCCCGGCATGCGTCTCGATCTGGATGTCGTGGCGGACCATCGGTACGCCGTCGAGGCGCAGGTTGCCGATTCCAGCCAGCACCGCGGGCCGTGTCCGGTTCTCGATGACGAAGCTCAAGCCGTCGTCCTCCGCTCGCAGGCTCGCCAGGTCGGCGAGGCCCTCTGCCAGATAGCGCGGAAGCTCGGGCCGCGGCCGCGGCGATGGAAGCGTCGAAGTCACCGTGAAACGCAGCTCTGTCCGGTCGACGAGCTGACCCGAAACGGTGAGTGAGGCGTCGAGCCGGTAGACGCCTTCGACCTCGAGCGGCACGCTCAACGTGGTGGCGTTGACGGCGGGCTCGAAGGCGGTTGGCAACGCGACGTCAGCCGCCCCCGAAAATTTTCGCTGCAACGCGTCCGCGAGGTGACGTACGCCGCGGCGGCCGGCGCGTCGCTCGCGCATCAACGTCCAGCGCACCATGCCTGATCCGCCGAGATCCGGGTCATCGTTGACGATGATGAGTCGGGCGCTGAACGGAACGGCGGGCCGCTGAATGATTCCGAACGGTCGATCCGGATCGAACGCGAGCGGCTCGATGATCAACCGAGTGGGCCTGAAGGCCTGCGCCAGGGCATCCAGCGCCGGCTTGGGCAGGCGTGCGTTATCCAGCAGACCGAAGCCGATGCCTGGAAACGGGTCCACGAGGTGAAAGGCGAACGCGCCCCAGCAAGGCTCGAACTTGCGCGTTCGAAGATGCTCTGCGGCGACACGAACGACATGAGCTTGAAATTCTTGGGACGATTCGACATACGACTCGAGGCTCGTGTGCGCCGAGGGCAAGCCGACTCCGCGCTCTGCCCAATTCACGGGTTGAAACCCCGCGTACCGCCAGGCGGCATCATCGTCGGCGACCGGCCACCGAGCCCCGCGAACGCCACCGGCCTCAATTGACTCCCATACCGGCGAGTCGACGGCGGGCAGCGCCTGCGCACCGAAGGCGGTGACCATCACCGGCTCGGCATCGGTGAGGTCCCGCCACGCTCCCGACTCCCAGCCCTGCAGAACCTGTTGGTCGATGTCTCCAGATGCGGCGAGCGCCGGGCGTGTGCGGTCGAGACGCTCGAACGTCGCTCGCAATTCCTGGTCGATGGAGATGTTCTGCCGCACCGCATTGACGTCGCCTAGGTCGGTGTTGACCGCCAGCCACGGCGGGTCGTTGTGTGCGACCCAGACTGCGACCGAGGGGTGGTTGCGCAACAGCTCGACCATCTCGGTCTGCTGCTCGCGCGCGGAGGCATCGAAGAAGCGTCCGTCGTCGCTGCGCGCGTGGTACGCGTAAGCGCCGAGGAGTGGGAGCTCCTGCAGCAGCAGCATGCCCGCCTCATCCGCGCGTCGATAGAACTCGGCCGGCAAAACGTTGGCGAGGACGCGGAGCGCATCCAGGTTGGTCTCTTTGGCGATGCGAAGGTCGGCGTCGAAGCGCTCGGGTGTGAGCTCGTCGAGGCGATACGAGGGGGCATAGCCTGCACCTCGCAAGAACATCGGCCGGCCGTTGACGGCAAAGCTCCAGCGACGCGGCCCGATGTCCCACTTCAACTCCCTGAACGCGAACGCATCCTCGACGCGCGTCGACTCCGCGCCGCCGGCTGCGCGGGCGACCATCTCGGCGCGATACATCGGCTGCTCGCCAAAGCGCCATGGTTCCCAGCGCCTCGCGCCAGGGAGCGCAAGCTTCATCGAAACGGTTTGCTCTCCCCCGCCGGCCAGCCGCACCTCGCGGTGCAGGCGTAGAGGCGTGGTAGTTCGATCCGCGCCGGCCGAAGAGACCACGACCTCGATCTGTCCCTCCATCTGGCGGCCGTCAAGGTTCCGGAGCCGGGCCTCGACCTCCAGCCGTCCGTCGCCCGCTTCAAAACTAGGTTTGAGTCGCATCCACTCGATGGCGATGGGACCGACGTACTCGAGCTCGACGGAGCGCCAAAGGCCGACCGGTACCTCCCACCGGTATGGGTCGGGCAGGCTCGAGTACGCGGACGCTGGATAGGGCTTCAGCTCGCCGTCGTTGAAGACGCCCATGATGTGCCGCTTCTTGTCGGGCTCGGTTTCCACCGGCGATTCGCAGCAGATGACGAGCAGGTTCTCGTCCTTCAGATAAGGCGTGAGGTCGAAGCCGAACGGCGCGAAGTATCCGTAGTGCGAACCGAGCAGCTTGCCGTTGAGCCACGCATGGGTGGCGAGAAACGCGCCGCCGATGCGCAGGAGCACACGTCCGGAATGGTCCGGACGCTGGAACTCGGTGCGATACCACACCGCCTGGCGGTCCCTGTTGGCCGCAAGCTGACGCGGAACTTCGATCGGCTTCCAGCCCACGCCCCTGCCGATGGTGAGACGTTCCGCCTCGCCTTCGCCAAGGGGCATCCACACCGCCTCCCAGCCGCTCAGCTCTCGGATGCCCCCGGACCGCTGCGGCAGCGGGAGGAAAAGGCAGTCGCTCAAAGGGCTTTCACTTGATGCGTGAATGCGCCGTCCGCCGTCGCGCAGTAGATGACCTCGCGCTTCATCGCCTCGGCAAATGATGTTTCACGGCCTCGCTCGATGAGCGCCAGGATGCTGCCGCCAAAGCCCGCACCCATGATCCGGGCGCCGAGGCAGCCTTCGATCCCCCACGCCTGCTCCACGAGCGCATCGACGGTCGGCGTCGAGACTTCGAAATCGTCACGCAGGCTCTGATGCGATTCCTTGAGAAGAACCCCCAACCGCTCGAAGCGGCGTTCTTTGAGCGCATCGACGAAGGCATGGACGCGAACGATCTCCGATTCGACGTGCCGCATTCGTTTCGGGTCGCCTGCCTCGGCTTCGCGGCGGCGCTCGTTGTAAGGCGTGTCGGCAAGCGAACGATGCTCGCCGGAATCAATGACGGCGATCACGAGCTCGTCAGGGAATGGCACCGGTTGATACTCGAGGGTCGAGCAGTCGAGCAGCAAGGCATGGCCGCGGCGGCCGAGGGCCGAAGCGAACTGGTCCATCACCCCCACATGCACGCCGGTGGCCGCTTGCTCGGCGCGCTGGCACGCGAGGGCGGCCTCGACACCGTCGAGCTCTGGACGCAGGCCGGCCGCAATCGCGACGAGGAGCGCGGCCGAAGAGCTGAGACCGGACCCCGGAGGGACCTCGGACTCCACCGCCACTGACTGCGGTGGCGCCCCAAGCTCGACGCCAATCGCGCGCAGATAGTCGAGGCCGCCGCCAACGTTGCTTTCGATCGACCACTCCCTTGCCTGGCGGCCGCTGACCCGCGTGTGCCGATCGACCGCTGCGGGCAGCACGACACCCCCGAGGTAATCAACGTGCTCTCCGATGAGGTTCACGCGGCCCGGTGCGCGCCCATGCCAAGCCACGGGACGCTTGCCCCTAGGCTTCACGAAGCTCCGCGGCCTTGTCCTCTGCGCGCGCATCAACGATGAAAGCGCCGGCGCCGAGCTCCGATCCCGCCAGGTACTTGAGCTTGTCGCGAGTGCGGTTGGGCGGGTAGAACTCGACATGAAAGTGATGGTCGTTCCGGGCGCGGCCCGGAGGTGTCTGGTGCATCGCCATCACGTAAGGCAGCGGGCGTTTGAAAAGCCGGTCGTATTTCTGCAGCAGCCCTTTCAAGATTCGCGCGAATGACTCGTCGTCGTCGCGGTCGAGGTCGAGCAGTCCGCCACGGTGTCGCCGCGGAGCCAGGTGCACCTCGTACGGCCATCTCGCGAAGGGCGGTACGAACGCGATCCAGTTCTCATCGCTCAGGACGGTCCGCTCGCCTTCGAGCTCACCCTGGAGCACGTCGCAGTAGAGGCAGCGGCCGTGTTCGCGTATGTACCGCGCCTCGGCCCGCAACTCTCTCTTCAGGACCGGCGGGAGAAACGGATACGCGTAGATCTGTCCATGTGGGTGACTCAGCGTCACGCCTATCTCCTCGCCACGGTTCTCGAATATGTAGACGTAGCGCACGTTGGGGAGGCGGCTCAGCTCACTTGTGCGGTCGCGCCACACCTCGATGAGGTCGCGAATGTGTTCGACGCTCTGCTCCCCGAGCGATGAGTCGTGATCCGGCGTGTAGCAGACCACCTCGCACCGTCCCTGCTCTCCCGTGAACGATGGGAACCGATTCTCGAACACCGCGATGTAGTAGTCGGGCTCGGGGATCTCGGTTTCGGGATGGCCGGGCCTGGTGGGACAGAGCGGACAGTGATCCTCGGGCGGGTGATAAGTGCGGTCCTGTCGCCATGGCGCGACGGTGACCCACTCTTCCAAAAGCGGGTGCCAGCGAAGCTCGCTCAAGGTGTCTCGTAATAGATGAGATAGCGCCCGTCGGGTTTGGGCACCACTCGCTTCTTCAGCCGGCCCGGCGTCGAAGTCTTCGCCCGGCCCGTCTTACGAGAAGGGATGGGGTGGGGAATCGCACTCTGCTCGGCCGGCGCGGCCGCACCCCTAGACATCGAGCCAAGAGTTTAGTGGTGCGCTAGATGGAGAAGGACGCAGAGGCTGGTACACTCCCTTCGAAGTTCAACGCCCGTGGGGCAAAGGAGGTGAGGCGGAAGCTTGGATAAACCGAATCGTGGTGCCAACCGCCTCGTTTGCCAGCCGGGAGCTCGGGAGGAAGTGAGCCTCTAGGGCCCCCTTTTCCGAACCCGACTCCTGGAGTCGGAGGCGGAAGCACTGCGAACGTCGACAACGAGAGCCGGGGAAACCCGGCTCTCGTCTTTTGTGGCGGATACCGGGCTTGGGCCCGGCTCTCGTCTTTCATCGCGGATACGATTTGATCTTGTGGGACAGGACTTCTCCGAACGCATGAATGAGGCACCTGAGGGTTGGCTGCATGCGATGGGCGTGACCATCACGCACGCGACCGACGAGGAAGTGCGCGCAGAGCTGACCGTGGGGCCCGAGCACCTGCAGAGCTATGGGATCGTCCACGGGGGCGTTCATTGCGGGTTGATCGAATCGTTGGCGTCGATAGGCGCCGCGCTCTACGCGCTGCCCCGCGGCCAGTCGGTGGTCGGGCTGGAGAACAGCACGAGCTTCGTCCGCGCGGTGCGTGCAGGCGCCAAGCTGCACGCGGTCTCGACGCCGATCACGCGCGGACGGCGCACGCAGGTTTGGGAGGCGCGAGTCCTCGACGAAGAGAAGAAGGTGGTCGCGACCGGCCGGGTGCGCCTGCTCTGCGTCGAGGCCGATCAGCAGGTCGCGGGCGAGAAAATCACGATCCCTCTGTATCAGCCGTAACCACGCCCAGTTCTAGGACTACTTAGACAGTACCCAAGGTGGAGCCTTAGGCCGGATTATTCCGGCCGTCACCTATGCCCCCTTCAAGACCCCACCCAGCGTGCCCGAGGAGAGGGGTGGGTCCGCGGGCGGGACATCTGTCCCCTCCGCGATTTTCATCGACCGGTGAGGTAGCTGAAGATGATCTGGTCGATCAGCTGCTCGATCGGAGCGAGGTCGTCTGTGTAGACCTGCCCGTGGTAGGGCGACATTCTCAGCTTGCCCTGCTG
>DMCH01000099.1:31556-35215 GCA_003446775.1 Chloroflexota bacterium | reverse complement strand
GTGACCGGACTGGTCGACGCGTACACGACTGTGTTCGTGTAGTTGGGATCGTCGACCAGCAGCACGCTTGGGAAAACCGCGGCCATCGTGCTTGCGAGCGCGTCCACCAGCCTGTAGTCGGTGGCGGTGCGGCCGACGTTCACGGCTACCACGCCGCCCGGATTGAGGTGGGCTCTCACCTGTTGAAAGAACTCCCTGGTCGTCAGGTGGAACGGGATGTATGGCTGCCGATAGGCGTCGAGCACGACGACGTCGTAACGGTTGGCCTGAGTGTCGAGCCAGTAGCGCGCGTCGGCCACGATCTCATGTGCCCGCGCCTCGTCGAGGTGGAAATAGCGATGCCCGACCGCCAGGATGTCGGGGTCGATCTCCACTCCGGTGATGTCGATCTGGTCGCCGAAGGCCAGGCGGTACTGCCGCGCGGCGGTGCCGGCGGCGAGGCCAAGGAACGCGGCGGACCGTGGCGCCACCGGCCCAGCCTGCGCTGGCCGGAACGCGTCCGCGAGGAGGAGGTAGTCCCAGTAGCCATGTGTGAGGTTGCTCTGGCTGTCGTAAATGGAATGGACCGCCTGACCCTCGTTGAGGATCAGCTCGGTGCTGGTGCCGACCTGTACGACCTGGATGTAGTTGTAAGCCGACTCGCGCTCGTAGAGAAGAGTTCCCACCTCAGGCGGTTTGATGCCCCCGGGCAGAAAGACCCACGCCAGGATCACCGCGATCACGAACGACGCGTACAGCCGGCGCTTCGGCCACAGCGCCAGCGCGGATATGACGACCAGCGCGAGTCCGAAAGCTTCGATGGTCGGGCGCGTGCCGTACGTGGGGATGAACCAGAACACCGGCAGAAACGTGCCGAGGATGCTGCCCACGGTCGACAGCGCGTACACGCGCCCGGCGGTGTTGCCGCCGGTCTCCACATCCTTCAGCAGGAGGCGGATCGCGAAGGGGCTCACGCAGCCGAGCAGGGTGACCGGCACCGCGAACAGCAGCACGACCGCGAGCAGCGTGCCGCCGACCAAACCGACGCTCAGGTCGCGGAAACCCTGCTGAGAAGCGACGAGGATCGGGTAGCTGACGAGAGGAATCACACCAATCCACAGCCCCGCCCACGCGGTGATCTGGTAGAGGAGCTCGTCGCGTGGATGGCGGTCGGCGAGCCGCCCGCCGATGACGTAGCCCACCGACAGGTAGACGAGGATGAGACCGATGAGGACGCCCCAGACGTAGAGGCTCGTCCCGAAATACGGAGCGAGGAGTCGCGAGGCGCCGAACTCGATCCCGAGCGAGGCCATGCCCGACACGAACACGAGCGGCAGCAGCAGTCGGCGGGACAAACCGGCAACCAAGGCGTGCTAGAGGTTAGCCAAGCGGTTGCTCCGACGCCCATTTGCGAGTCTTCTCGTCCATGGGCACCGGCAACTGCACATTGACCTCCGCGTAGAGGTCGCCCGGCTGCCCGCCCTTCGGGTCAGGGAGGCCGAGCCCACGCAGCCTGATCTTCTTTCGGTTCTGAGTCTCCGGCGGAACCTTGAACTGGACCTGGCCGCCCTTGAGCGTCGGAGCCGACACCTCTCCCCCGCGCAGCGCAACATGGAGCGGGACGGGCACGGACACGCGCACGTCCTTGCCCTCGCGGGTGAAGACCGGATCGGGCGCGACCTGCACCGTCGCGCGCAGCCCGGGGACGCGAAGGACAGTGCCCTCTTTGACGCCGGCCGGAACCTTGACCTCGACGCGCCGCCCGCCTGGCAGCTCGACGGTGCGGCTGGTGCCGCGATAGACCTCGCCGAGGCTGAGGGTGATGGGCGCTTCGACGTCCATGGGCGCCGGCCGGGTTCTTGTCCGCGAGCTGTTGCCGAAGATCGACCCGAAGATGTCGCCGAACGACCCGCTGTCGCCGAACATGTCCTCCATCTCATCGGGGGTAACCGTCCGGTACTGAACGCCCGGGCCACCCTCCTGCGGCCTGAAACCACCGCCCGCGCTCCGGCGCCCGGTCCCTGGCTCCACCCCGGCCTGCTGGGCCGACCGCCAGTTCGCGCCGAACTCGTCGTACAGCTTCCGATTCTTCGCATCGGACAGCACGTCGTGCGCCTCGGAGATCTCCTTGAATTTCGCCTCCGCCTGCTTGTCGCCCGCGTTCAGGTCTGGGTGGTGCTTGCGCGCCAGCTTGCGGAAGGCGGACGTGATCTCCTTCTGCGCCGCCGTCCGGGGCACGCCGAGCACGTCGTAGTAGTCCTTGGTTTTGGCCATGTGGATCAGGTATCTACCCCACCAGACTCTAGAGGTATCACGGCGGGCACAATCTGGCTTCGGCTCACCTCGAGGATTCCGACCGACGGAGGCGCGTAGTCGCGCATGTGCCGCGCGACCTGAAGCCAGGACCATTCGAACCAGCCCGGATTCCGTTGCAGCCGCAGCGACGCCGTCCGCGGGTTCCACTGGTGCACAGCCCCTGGATTGAACAGCAGGGTGCCGTCCAGGGTCTCGATATGCGGCCGGTGCGTGTGACCGAACACGATCGCGTCGAACTCTCCGAAGCGGCGCCGCAGCGAACGCGGCAAGCCGGCGTGCGGATGGTAGGCGCCGAGGCTCAAAGTCCACACCAAGGTCTGCGGCTCTTCGATCCACCGGCTCCGGTTGCCATGGACGATCACGATTCGTCTGCCCTCAACCGTCAGCGCCCGGCTGAGCGGCAAATCAGCGTAGGCACGATCGTGGTCTCCCCTCACCGCCTCGACTGGCGCAATGGCGGCCAGCGCCGCGACGGTTTCCGGGCCGTTCACGTCGCCGGCGTGGATGACGAGATCGACGCCTCGAAGCGCCTCGAACAGCCGGTCCGGCAGGCGATCGAGGAACTCAGGGCAGTGCGTGTCGGCGACGACGCCAATGCGCGTCGTCACGTAACGACCGCTACTTGTGGGGCTACCTTCTCAATCCGGCGGCGGCGGCTCCCGCATTGTGGGCGCCGGTCGCATCGGACCCGGCGTCGAGCGCCTTGACCGCAGCGGTGGCGAAGAGATGGGCGTGTGCGCCGTCCAGCTTCATGTCGATGTTCGCGAGCGAGTACCACGCGCAGTAGGCCTGGCGCTGGGCGTCGACCGCAACCGGAGGGCTCGACATCGCGGCAGTAGCCCACTTGACAGCGGTGGCGACATCATGGCCACTCGAAAGCGCGCGGAATGCACCCTGCGCCGCTGAGTGGCAGGCTGCGGCTTTGGCGCCGCCGCGCTTGGCCCAGGCGAACCACTCGGCGTAGGCCTTGTCGTCGGCCGTGGGGACCGGCCTCGTGATGTTCACGTCCATGTGCTTCTGCTCGACCACCGACCAGGAGGTCCCATGGGCGGTCGGCTGCGCGGGAGCGCCGGGGTGCGGTGCGGGAGTGGCCGGAGCCGGGGGTGGCGGCGGCTGAGCAGGTGCCGGGGGCGGGGGCGGTTGAGCTGCCTGGGCCGGCGGCTGAGGAGGTGGCGAGGGCGTGGGCGGCGGCGCGGTCGAGCCCATGTGAATCTGCGGTGCCCAGGAGGGCACAGGCACCGCTCCCGGCCAATCCGTGTCGAAGGCTGACGGGGCCGCGGCCGGGGCCGCGGGTGCGGCCGGAGCCGATGGCGCGACCGGCGCCGGGGGCGCAACCGGAGCAGGGGGCGCGGCCGGCGGTGCAG
>DMCH01000099.1:22311-31305 GCA_003446775.1 Chloroflexota bacterium | reverse complement strand
CCGGCGGTGCAGAAGCGACCGGCGGTGCTGGAGCGATCGCCGGTGCTGGAGCGACCGGCGGCGTGGATGCGACGGGCGGTGCCGGAGCGACCGGCGGCGTGGCTGCGACGGGTGCCGGCACTGGTGGCGCGGGCGCTGTCGTCGACGGTGCCGCCGCGGACCAGCCGGGCGTTGGCGCCGGCTCCGCCGGCGCGGGTTGGCTGGTCATGGCCGGGGGCAAAGTGTCGTGGGCGGCAGCGGGTGAGGTATCCGACTGGACCGTGTCGGACGGCGACCATACCGGCATTGCCCGCTCGGTCGGAGGTTCGGCCGGCCACGCGTCAGGCACCGGTGGCTCGGGCTTGGCCGAAGGCGATCGACCCCACGCGGGCATCGCCGGCTCGGTCGGCGGGTCAGCCGGCCAAACGTCGCTCTTGGAGCGCGCCGGCGGCGTCGCCGGCGTCGGCCAGGCCGGGGTGTTCGGTTCCACGGGCTCAGCGTCGGTGTGCACCGCCTCCGCTTCCTGGAGCTCCGGCTCGGCTGGAGCCGGCGGGGTCGTCGTCAGTGGCGGCGGCGCGGAGGCGGTCGCGACTGGGGGCGGCACGGTGGTGGTTGGGGGCTCAGCCTCGACTGTCGGTTCCTCGATCGCCACTGGTTCCACGGACCCGGCCGGCTCCGGAATCGTCTCCGCCCAGGCGGGCGCTTCCCTCGCCATCGGCACCGCGGGCTTGGCATCGGCGTCCACAGGCTCCGCCTCGCCCGGGGGCGTCGTCGCTTCGGGCACCGTCTTGGCCCAGTCCGGCGTCGGCTTTTGCATTGGTTTCGCGGGCGCGGGTCCCTCGCCGTTGCCCTCGACGGCCGCGGTCTCTTCGCCCGAGGCCGGGGCCGTCGATGCCCATACCGGCGCCGCCTTTTGCATCGGCAACGCCGGCTTGGGCAGGTCGGGGTCGGTGGCTTCCGAATCAGCCGCCGGCGCGGGCTTGTCCGCTTTGGCGGGCTTTTCCGCTTTGGCGGGCTTTTCCGCTTTGGCGGACTCCGCTGCTTTGGCGGGCTTCACCGGCTGGGCGATCTCAGCCGCTGCGGGCTCGGAGACTTCCTTCGCAGGCGCGGAGGCTTCCGGTGGTACCGTCGGCGCCACCTCGGGTTCGGGCAAGTCGGGCAGCAGCGATTCGACGTCGCCGGATACGTCAGGCGAGTCAACAGAGTCAGGCGGGAACGATTTGTCCTTCTCCACGGGGCCCAGTCGAAGTCAGTCTAACTTTGGCGCACCGGGTTGGAGACGGTGTGAGCCTTCGCCGGCACAGCTTCCGGTCACGCGAACACATTCGTAAGGGCGTCTTCAGCCACCGGGTCCGGCTGCTGCTCGGCCCAATCGGCGGCGTCGGATGCCTCCTGGTCAAGAGCGGCCTGGATGCGGTCCGCATCCTCGGAGGCGATCCAGCCCCGCTCGATCAGCCACGACCGGAAGCGCTCGAGCGGGTCGTGCTCGGCCGCGTCGGCAACCTCCTCCTGGCTGCGGTACTTGAGCTGGTTGTCCTCGGAGGTGTGCGAGTTGATACGCCAGATCTTGGCGTCGATGAGCGTGGGGCCTTCGCCTCGGCGCGCGCGCTCGACCGCCTCTTTGCAAACTGCGTAGGCGGCCGGCACGTCGGTGCCGTCTACGGTCACCCCCACGATGCCGTAACCGCGGGCCCTGTCGGCGACGTCGGGGTTTGCCATCTGGAGCCTGATCGGCACCGAGATCGCGTAGCCGTTGTTCTCGCACACGAACACCACGGGCAGCTTGTGGGCAGCGGCGAAGTTCACGCCCTCGTGAAAGTCGCCCTGGCTCGTCGCGCCATCGCCGAACGTGCACAGGGTGACGGCGCCGTCTCCCGACAGCTTCGACGCATAGGCGATGCCCGACGCTTTCGGGATCCAGGTTGCGACCACCTGCGAGACGGGGGCGATCTTCAGCCTGTGGTAGCTGAAGCAGCCGCCTGGAATGTTGCGGCCAGCTGAGAGCGGGTCGCCCGCCTTGGCGAACACCGCCAGCATCCACTCCTTCATCGTCAACCCGCGCACGATCGCGTTCGCGAGCCCGCGGTAATGGGGCACGAGCCAGTCATCCGGCCCGATGGCAGCAGTAGATGCGACCTGGATGCCCTCGTGGCCGCGGCTCGACCCGACGAATGGCGCACGTCCCTGCTTGACCAGGATGTGCATGCGGTTGTCGAGCGCCTTGGCCATGGACATCCAGCGGTGGAGCTGGAGATACTCCTCATGGGTGGCGGTCTCGCGCCGCGTTGTTGTAGCCATCACGACTTGTTCGCCATGAGAGCGCGCGCGATGTCGACGACCTCTTCCGCCGTCAGGCCCATGTGCCCCAGATGCTCGTAGTAGCGGTGATGGAAGTCCGAGTAGTCGGCTCGCTCCGCACGCTCCTCGCGCACGCGCTTAACCTCGCCCAGCACCTTCGCCACGAGCTCGGGCTCCGGACGGATCCCTGCTTCACGGAGCGCGTGCTCGACGACCACCGCCCCAGAATGCTTGCCGTACACGTAATCGACTTTGGCCCCCATGTCCGCCGGCGCAAGGAACTGATAGATGGCGGGGTGGATGAGCATGCCGGCCGTGTGGATTCCGGACTCGTGCGTGAACACGTTCAAGCCGATGCCCGGCTCCGTGGGCTGCACGGGGATGCCCGTCACGCGCTCGAGATGGCGGGCGAGGTCCCGCAGCTTCTCGTATTTGAAGTGTGGAATCTCGATGCCGAAGAGGTAGCGCAGCTGCATGAGCACCTGGTGCATCGGCGCGTTGCCGGTGCGCTCGCCGATGCCGTTGACGCTCGTCGTGAACACCTCCGCGCCGGAGCCGAGTGCCATCACGGTGTTCCAGGCGCCCAGCCCGAGGTCGTTGTGGAAGTGCACGACCAGGGGCGCATCAGGCGCCGCGGCCTTGATTCGAGGGATGTACTCGCGGACCGCAAACGGTGAGTAGCAGCCCACGGTGTCCGGTGTCGACGGCCGGGTCCCGCCCGCCCTGATTCCCTCGCGATGGATTTCAGCGATGTATTCGACGTCGGCTCGGCTGCCGTCCTCGCCGCCGAACTCGATCGAGGTCGCGCCCTGCTGGCGCGCATAGCGGATGGCGTCGCACATCATCCTCAGATTTGCGGCGCGATAGAACCAGACAGGCAATTCGAGCCACTCGGACTCGGGAATGCCTTCGCGATGCAGCAGGGTCTTGCCGAGCTTGTACTTCACGTGCAGGTCTGAAGCCGACGTGAAGATGAAGTACGTGACCTCGTCGCGTTTGTGCCCGAGCGCGTCGATCACGCGCATTGTGGCGTCGATGTCGCTCGGGGTCGAGCGCATCATGCAGACGACCTCGAGGTCTGGCCGGATCTCGCCGCGCTTACGGCCTTCGAGGACGAGCCTCAGGGTCTCGCGTTCGCTCTCCGAAACCGCGGGGAAGCCGACGTCCATGACATGGACGCCGATGTCGGACAGCATCCGGGCGAGCTCGTATTTGTCCTTCGGCGTGATCGCGACGCCCGGCATCTGCTCGCCGTCGCGAAGCGTGTCGTCGTATACGCGGATCTTGCCTTCGGGCGGAAAGACGAGGTCGTGCGCGAAGCGCTTGGGGTCCCGCGCCAGCTCCTCGAGCGGCTCCTGGAGCTCGACCTGCCCCACGAAATCTGGCGATTTCGCGGGGGCCCCTGACAAGGGCTTAAGGCCGTCCACTATGCCCTTGCGGCGAGGCGGCGTTCTCTGAGGCGTTCACGCACCCAGGGCACGAGCCCGCCCATTTTCAACAGCTCGTTCATGAAGGGCGGGAAGGCTTCGCAGCGGTACTCGTCGCTCCTCGTGAAGTCGCGGATGATGCCCTGTTCGAGATCGACCTCGAGCTCGTCACCTTCGACCACGGCTTCAGCCGCCTGGGGCGACTGCAGGATCGGATAGCCGAGGTTGATCGCGTTGCGGAAGAAGATCCGAGCGTACGAGTCGGCGATGACGAGCGAGATGCCGGCGCCACGAATCGCGATGGGCGCGATCTCCCGGGACGATCCGCAGCCGAAGTTCGAGCCGGCGACCAGGATGTCACCGGCCTCCACGCCGGCCGCCCAACCATCCCGGTCGGGCACGCCCTCCATGGCGTGCTTGCCCAGCTCTATTTCGTCGAGCGAATAGATCGCGTACTTCGCCGGGATGATCTGGTCGGTGTCGATGTTGGCCCCGAACTTCCAGGCCTTGCCCCGGATGACCTTGGGGAGGGTCACATTACCCTCCGCGCGTCGCCCGGCTTCGCCGGGCGACCGCCCCCGATCAACGCAGCCAATGACGATGCAGCCCATAGGGGGGTTCTCCGCAAGGGGGGCCTGACCCCCTTGCGCCTTTTCGCCGGGATGATCTGGTCGGTGTCGATGTTGGCGCCGAACGTCCAGGCCTTGCCCCGAAGCACCTTCGGGAGGGTCATCGGATTCCGGCCGGCATGTGCTTGAGCACCTCGCTCGGGTGCGTGATGACGCCCGTGACCGCGCTCGCGGCGGCGACCGCCGGGTTGGACAGGTAGACCATCGCCTTGGGGTGGCCCATGCGGCCCGGGAAGTTCCTGTTGGTGGTGCTGAGGCAGACCTCTCCTTCCCCGAGGACTCCCATGTGGCCGCCCAGGCAGGCGCCGCAGGTGGCCGTCGTCCAGGCCGCGCCCGCCGCGAGAAACGTCCTGATCAGCCCTTCCTTCTCGGCCTGGATCGCGACCTGGTGCGACGAGGGCGTGATGATGAGCCGGCAGCCGGCGGCGACCTTGTGGCCTTCGAGCACCGCGGCCGCCCGGCGCAGGTCGGTGATGCGCGAGTTGGTGCAAGAGCCGATGAACACCTGGTCGAGCCGCGTGCCGATCACCTCCGACAGCGGCGCGTAATTGTCAGGCGACATGGGCTTGGCGACGCCGAGCTCCACCGCGGCCGCGTCGAACTCGAAGACCTTCTCGTACTCGGCATCGGGGTCGGAGAAGACGGGCGTGTATGGTCGCTTGGCGCGCCCGTCGAGATATTCCTTCGTCACCTCGTCGAACTCGAGGATCCCGTTCTTGGCGCCCGCCTCGATGGCCATGTTGGTGATGGTCAGGCGCGCCTCCATGTCGATGTACTTGAGCGTCTCGCCCACCTGCTCCATCGCCTTCGACCTGGCACCGTCGACCCCGATCTTGCCGATGACATAGAGGATCAGGTCCTTCGCCTCGACCCACTCCTGAAGACGATTGTGGTAAACGAACTTCAACGTTTCCGGCACCCGGAACCACAGCTCGCCGAGCGCCATCACACAGGCGAGGTCGGTGGAGCCGATCCCGGTGGCGAAGTTGTTGAGCGCGCCATAAGTGCAGCTGTGCGAGTCGGCGCCGACGACCAGCTCACCCGGAAGCACGAGTCCGTTCTCGGGCAACACGGTGTGGCAGATCCCGCCCTGTCCCACCTCGAAGTACCACTTGATCCCCATCTGGTGCGAGAACTCGCGGGTCAGGCGGCCCAGGGTGGCGCTGGCCGCGTCTTTGGCCGGCTGGAAGTGGTCCTGGGTCACGGCCACGCGGTCGGGGTCCCAGATTTTCTCGGCCCCCATCTGCTCGCGCATGATCTTGCCGGCGGGAGGGATGGTCAGGTCGTGGCCCATGGCGAAGTCGATCTTGGCCAGGATCAAGTCGCCTGGGCGCACGCTCTCGCGGCCGCTGGCGCGAGCCAGGATCTTCTCCGTCATCGTCATGCCCATTGCTAGTCCTTCAGCCTCTTGACGATTGCGTCGCCGGCCTGCGAGGTCGACAAGTCGCCGCCGATGTCGCGCGTGCACTCACGGGCGCGAATGGCTGATTCGACCGCACCCTCGATCGCTTTTGCCATTTCAGGAACACCCAGGTGTTTCACCATCATAGCCGCGCTCAAAATCGCCCCGACCGGGTTCACCAGGCCCTTGCCGGCGATGTCCGGCGCGGTGCCGTGGACCGGCTCGAACAGGCCGCGGCCGCTCGACGGGTTGATGTTCGCGGAGGGCGCGATCCCCATGCCGCCCACGAGCTCAGCCGTGAGGTCGGAGAGGATGTCGCCGAACAGGTTGCCGGTGACGATGACATCGAACTGGCTCGGCTCCTTGACCAGCTGCATTGCCGCCGCATCGACGAGAAGGTGGCGCGTCTTCACTTTCGGATGAGCGGCCGCGACGGCCTTCCAACATTCCTGCCAGAGGCCGCCCGCGAAGACCATCGCATTGGACTTGTCCACCATGACGACCTCGCGGTCGGCGATCTGGAAAGCGTGCTCGATGATCCGCGTCACGCCTGTATGAGTGTTGACGTCCTCCTGCGTCGCGATCTCGTCCTTGGTGCCCTTCTTGAACCGCCCGCCCATGCCCACATAGAGGCCCTCGGTGTTCTCGCGCACGATCATCAGGTCTGTGTGCCGCTTGTCCTCTCGCCGCAGCGGTGAAAGGCGGTCGTCGTAGAGCTTCGCCGGGCGTAGGTTGACGTACAGGTCGAGCTCGAAGCGCAGTCGCAAGAGGACGCCGGCCAGGTAGTTCGGATCCGCGACACGCGGGTCGCCGACGGCGCCGAACAGGATCGAGTCTGCATCCGCGAGTTGTTTCCAGACATCGTCCGGGATCGCTACGCCCGTGCGCAGGTAGGCGTCCGCATTGACGTCGAGCTCCTCGAACTCGAAATCGGCGCCGGCCGCGCGCAGCACCTTGATCGCCTCGGGGACGACCTCCTTCCCGGCTCCGTCGCAGGGCACGACGGCTATGTGTTTAGGCACGGGCCGTCGCGGCTTCCTTTTCGCGGAGCTTGTACCGCTGGATCTTGCCGGTCACCGTCTTCGGCAATTCCGTGACGAACTCGATCAAGTGTGGATATTGGTAACGCTGGAGGCGCGACTTGCAGTGTTCCTGGAGCTCGGACACGAGCGCGTCGCCGGCCGCCGCGTCGGCCCTGGTGATTACGAAGGCCTTGATTTTCGTGAACCCTTCGACATCGACGCCGACCACAGCGCTCTCGGCTACCGATGGGTGCTCCAGCAGCGCCGACTCGATCTCGATCGGCGACGCCCAAAGCCCGCTCACCTTGATCATGTCGTCCGATCGCCCCTCGAACCAGTAGAAGCCGTCCGCATCGACGCGGTAGCGATCGCCGGTGAAGAACCATTCCCCGAGCACCGACCGCTTCGTCTTCTCGTGCTGGGCCCAGTAAAGAGCGAGTGCGCTGTCGCCTTTGACGTAGAGGTCCCCCGCCTCCCCGACCGGTACGGGCTTCCCTTCGTCGTCGAGGATCTTCAGCTCGTAACCGGGAACGGGCTTGCCACTCGACCCCGGGCGCACGTCGTCGAGCCGGTTGGAACAGTAGATGTGCAGCAGCTCTGTCGATCCGACGCCGTCGAGGATGGTCAGGCCGTAAGCCTCCTTCCAGCGCCGCCACACCTCCGCGGGTAGAGCCTCGGCGGCGGCGACGCAATGCCGGATCGACGAGAGGTCGCGGTCGCGCGAGCCCTCGAAGTTGAGGATCGCGTTGTACAGGGTCGGCGCCGAGAAGAAAAGCGTCGGCCGGCGCTTCTCGATCGTTTCGAGCACGGTGGCGGGTGTGTGCCTGCCCGCGTGCAAGACGGTCGTGGCCCCGACCCAGTACGGCATCGTGAGGTTGTTGCCGAAGCCGTAGGCATGAAACAAGCCCGTGGTCGAGAAGGTGATGTCGCGCTCGGTGATTCCCAACACCTGCTCGCCATAGGTGACGCAGGTGTACGGGATGTCGTGCTGCAGATGCACAACCGCTTTGGGCTTCCCGGTCGAGCCCGAGCTGTAGAGCCAGAAGGCCATGTCGTCGCGGCGCGTCGGCGCGGGATCGATCTCTTGCTCGACCGAGATCTGGCCCGCGCGCATCAGAGGCGGCGGGTCCGCGGCCCGACCGACAGCGGCCTTCACCTTCTCTTCGGAGGCCCCGTCGACGACCACCACGCGGGCGAGCGAGTCGTCGATGTAGTGGTCGTAGTCCTCGGAACGCTGGAGGAGAGGATTGACGGGAACCGGCACCGCCCCCATTCGAATCGCGCCCAGGAAAGCGGCCACCCAGCCGGGGCTGTCAAAGGCCACGATGAGGACGCGATCCTCTCTGCGCACTCCCAGTTCGGTCAGCGTTCGCGCGGCTCCGCACGCGAGCTGAAAGAGCTCCTTGTACGTGACGATGCCACCGGCCGAATGGATGGCCACCTTGTCGCCGCGGCCGGCGTTCAGGTTGCGGTCGAGGAGGTCGGCGGCGACGTTGTAGCGGTTCGGGAGCTCCAGCCCACCCTTCTCCATCCCAGGAGAGTGTAGTTTCGGGCTGTGGCAGATGATCGGCTGATCGTCGTCTATGACGGCGAGTGCGGGTTTTGAATGGGGCTCGCGCGCTGGGTCCAGCGCCACGATCGAGCGGGCCGGATCGATCCGAGGCCGAACCAGGAGCCGGGGCTGATCGAGCACCTGGGTCTCACGCCCGACGACGTGGCGAGGGCGGCGTGGGCGGTCGAGCCGGATGGAAAGAAGTTCGAGGGGGCGGCGGGAATCAACCGGGTGCTGAAGGAGCTGGGCAGGGGTTGGGCGCTGCTCGCTGTTGCTTACTCAGTCCCCCAGATCCGGTGGATCGAGAACGCTTACTACCGAAGGGTCGCCCGGAGGCGTGCCTGGTGGTGAGGGAATCCGCCCGTTTGGCGCTAAACGCGCCCTTCAGGCGACCGCGAAGGGCACCGTTGGCGCCAAAAGCGCGGAATTGGCCGGGAAAACCTACTGCCTGACGATCGCGGCCGCGCCCTTCCTCAGCACGTACTTCTGGATCTTGCCGGTCGCGGTTTTNNGTCCAGCGCCAGGATCGAGCCGGTCACCTCGACTTGAGGCCCAGCCAGGAAGAGGGCCTCATCCAGAAGCTGGGCCTCAGCAGCGAGGAGGTCGCCAGGGCTTCATGGGTGATTGAGCCCGGTGGGCGCAAGCTCGAGGGGGCGGCGGGGATCAACCGGGTGCTGAAGGAGCT
>DMCH01000099.1:20009-22102 GCA_003446775.1 Chloroflexota bacterium | reverse complement strand
TGGATCTTGCCGGTCGCGGTTTTCGGCAGCTCCTGCACGAACGTCACACTGTGCGGCGCCTTGAAGTGCGCAAGACGTTCGCGGGTCAACTGGATGAGCTCCTCCTCCGTCGCCTCCGCGCCCGCCTTCAGCACCACAAACGCATGCGGCGCCTCTCCCCACTTCTCGTGCGGCAGCCCTACGATCGCCGCCTCCTGCACGGAGGGGTGGCGCAGCAGCACACCTTCGACCTCCACGGAAGAGATGTTCTCGCCGCCGCTGATGATCACGTCCTTGATCCGGTCGCGAATCTCCACATAACCGTCCGGGTGCATCACCGCCGCGTCGCCGGTGTGGAACCAGCCGTCGCCCATCACCTTCTTGGTCGCCTCAGGGTCCCGGTAGTAGCCCTGCATGACCACGTTGCCCCTGAAGACGATCTCCCCCAGGTCCTGCCCGTTCATGGCCACGTCCTTGCCGTCGGCGTCCACCACCCGCAGCTCGCCTGACGTGATCAGCTCCACGCCGGTCCGAGCTTTGATGACGGCCCGATCGACGGGCGCGAGCCGCCGATGCTCAGGGCGAGGCTCGCAGATGGTCAGGAACGGTGAGGTCTCGGTCAGCCCGTAGACCTGCGTGATCTCCCAGCCGAACTCCCCCTCCATCCGCTCGATGGTCGCCGCGGCCGGCGGCGCACCCGCGGTGACCACGTTGACTCCGCGCGGCACCTCGCCACGGACAGCGGCCGGCGCGTTGGCGAGAGCGATCAGGACAGTCGGCGCGGCGCAGAGCCAGCCCACGTTCTCGTTGCGGATCAGCTCGAAGACCCTCGCCGGGTCCACCTTCGGAAGGCAAACGTGCTTGCCACCGACAGCGGTGACGACCCACACGAAAGTCCAGCCGTTGGCGTGGAACATCGGCAGCGTCCAGAGGTAGCGGTCGTCAACGGTCGGGTGCAGGTGGACGAGTGTCCCCACGACATTCGCCCACGCGTTGCGGTGCGTGATCATCACGCCCTTCGGCTTGGCGGTGGTTCCGCTGGTGTAGTTCAGGGACAGCAGGTCGCTCTCCGCGATGTCGGGCCGCTTGAACTCGGGGCTCGCCGCGGCGATCGCGGGCTCGTACTCGATCCAACCCTTACGGCCGCTTGCGCTCCCGAGGGCGACGAAGTGCTCGACGCCGAAGAGGTGGTCGCGAACGCTGTCCACCGCCTCCATGTGATCCGGATGAACACAGAGGACCGTCGCGCCTGAATGCGTGACGATGTAGACGAAGTCGTCAGGCGTCAACCGGTAGTTGATGGGCACCAGTACGGCGCCGATCTGTGGCACCGCATAGAACGATTCGAGCATCTCGTGAGTGTTCGGCGCGATGTACGCGACGCGGTCGCCCTTCTTTACGCCCATGCCCTGGAGCGCCGCCGACCAGCGGTCGCACCGGCTGAAGAATTGCTCGTATGTCATGCGAAGGTCGCCGTCGATGACGCCCTCGCGCTCTCCATACAGCTTCCGCGCACGGCGTCCGAACTCCAGAGGGGTCAGCGGGGTTTCCATGCCTGCAGATTATGAGTTCAGCATCAGCGCGAAGTCGGCGTCCCTGATGCCGCCGACGAAGGCCCGGTGGGCCTGGGGCTCCAGGTCGACCGCCCGCTCGTAGACGAACGCGTAGACGTTGTCGAGGGTCCAGTCACCGTAGCCCTGGATGCGCAGACCGTAGCGCAACCCCTGGTCCTTGTTGCCTCGCTCGAGGAGGTCGGTGGCTCGCGTGTAGATGGCCTTCAGGATCTCGAGCTGCATCGACAGCTCGGCGATCGTTGTCGGGTCGCCCTCGGCATCGACCAGCTGGTCGATCTGAGCCTCGAGGTCGGCGATCTCCTTCTGATAGTCGTTCACGTCACGACCGCGTGACTGAGTTTACTAGTGAATCAGATAGTTGGACGCCACCGAGGCCGCGATGAGGATCGCGATGATGTTGACGACCTTGATCATCGGATTGATGGCGGGGCCGGCGGTGTCCTTGTTGGGGTCACCGACGGTGTCGCCCGTGACCGCGGCCTTGTGCGCCTCAGAGCCCTTGCCGCCAAGGTGGCCCTCTTCGATGTACTTCTTGGCGTT
>DMCH01000099.1:1879-19751 GCA_003446775.1 Chloroflexota bacterium | reverse complement strand
ATGTACTTCTTGGCGTTGTCCCAGGCGGCGCCGCCGCTGGTCATCATGATCGCCAGGAACAGGCCCGTGACGATGGCACCGAGCAGCATGCCGCCGAGCGCTTTCGGACCCAAGATGAAGCCGACGGCCAGCGGCGCCACCACCGGGATGAGCCCCGGCAGGATCATCTCGCGCTGGGCGGCGGCGGTCACGATCCGCACCGCGGTGCCGTAATCGGGCTTCGCCGTGCCCTCCATGATCCCTTTGATCTCACGGAACTGACGGCGGACCTCCTCGACGACCAGGCCTCCCGCCCGTCCGACCGCGAGCATCGCCAGCGAGCCGAACAGGAAGGGCAGGATGCCGCCGAAGAACAGGCCGACGATGACGAGCGGGTCCGAGAGCTCAAACGTCGTCGAGTGGCCCGCTTTCGCGAGCTCTTGCGTGTAGGAGGAGAAGAGCACGAGTGCGGCGAGTCCGGCAGACCCGATCGCGTAGCCCTTGGTCACCGCTTTGGTCGTGTTGCCCACCGCATCCAACCGATCCGTCACGCCTCGCACCTCGTCAGGCAGGTCGGCCATCTCGGCGATGCCGCCCGCGTTGTCGGTGATCGGGCCGTACGAGTCGATGGCGACGATGATCCCGGTCATCGAAAGCATCGCCACCGCCGCGATCGCGATGCCGTACAGCCCCGCGAGGTTGTAGCTGATGAGGATGCCGATGCCGATCACGGTCACGGGTAGCCCGGTCGACATCATTCCGATCGCCTGGCCCGCGATGATGTTGGTCGCGTGGCCGGTGACCGAGGCCTTCGCGATGAGGTGGACGGGCCAGTAAGCGGTCTCGGTGAAGTATTCCGTGATGGCCACGATCAGGACCGTGATCACCACCCCGACCAGGCCCGCGTAGAAAAGGTGGTTGGGATCGCCGACTCCACCCCCCGGCTTCAGGTAGCCGTTGCCGGTCATGTACTGGGTGACGAAATAGAAACCGACGATGGCGACCGCCACTGCGACGAGCAGGCCCGCGTAAAGCGCGCCCATGATCCAGCGCGGGTTGAAGACCCGGACGAAGAACGCGCCGGCGATCGACCCCACCACGCTCACCGCTCCCAGCAGCAATGGATAGATCACCCATCCGATCTGGTCCTTGAAGAGCAGTGAGGCCAGAAGCATGGCCGCGATCATCGTCACCGCATAGGTCTCGAACAGGTCGGCGGCCATGCCCGCGCAGTCGCCCACGTTGTCGCCGACGTTGTCGGCGATCACCGCCGGGTTGCGTGGGTCGTCCTCCGGGATGCCCGCCTCCACCTTGCCGACCAGGTCGGCGCCGACGTCGGCCGCCTTGGTATAGATGCCACCACCCAGCCGGGCGAAGACAGACACCAGGCTCGCCCCAAACGCGAGCCCGACCAGGGCGTCGGGGCTCTTGAAAAAGTAGTAGGCGGCCGAGACCCCAAGGAGGCCGAGACCCACCACCATGAAGCCGGTCACCGCGCCGCCGCGGAATGCGACCTGGAGCGCCTTGTTGAGGCCACCCCGCGCCGCCTCAGCCGTGCGCACGTTTGCGCGCACCGCGATGTTCATGCCCACGTACCCCGCTGCGGCGGAGAGCACCGCGCCCACCACGTAGAGCGCCGCGGTGGTCCAGTTGATCGCCAGGCCGATGACGATGGCGATGAGCACCCCGATGATCGCGATCACCGTGTACTGGCGGTTCAGGTATGCGGAGGCGCCCTCCTGGATCGCGGCCGCGATCTCCCGCATGCGCGCGTTGCCGGCCGGCAACCGCAGGACGAGAAGGATGAGGATGACCGCGAACAGCACGGCGGCCACGCCGCCGGCCACACCGAACAGGACTAAGTTGGGATCCACCTACCTCTCCACGAAAACAGACGCGAAGCTCGAATGAGCGCGGAGCGAAAGGGTATACGAACCATCAACTGAACACGCGACGGCGCCACCAGACCATCACGCCGCCGAACACCATCAAGCCAGGCAAGAGGACGCCGGTGATGAAGATCAAGGTGCTCTGGTCCTGCTGGGTGAGCGCCAGCGGAAGCGCCCGGGCGGCTTTGGGCGGAATGGCGATCAGCGAGTCCTGCTCGGCCAGCCACTGGAACGAAGCCAGGGCCAGCTCGAGGTTGGAGTCGCTGTTGTTGGGGGGCAGGGTGCGGTTCTCGGCGAAGTCTGCCGTGCCCACCATCACGATCCGGGTTCGCTTCGCGCCGGCCGTCTCCTCCAGCGACTCCATGATGTTGAAGGGGCCCGAGACGTCGCCCGCCTTGCGGCTGAGGTCCTGCACCGCGCGCGGCTGCGCGATGGCGTAGGAGGTGGTCGAAGTGGTCGCGAGGGGAGTCGCCGTGACCCCGGTTTCAGGAATCCCGGTGATGGCGGTCGCTTGCGGAAAGAACGACACGCGGCCCTGGATGTCGGTCGTGATCGGCGAGCGGCCGTAGGCGGTCACCGCCGGGATCGTCGGGTCGGAGCTCGAGCGCCGCGAGGGGTCCGTCTCCACGACCAGGGCACCGGAGAAGCCGAGCCCGTAGGGCTTGAGCGCCGCATTGAGCGACTCCGTGGTCGCGGCATCCTTCGCCCAGGGCTCGGCCGCGACCAGAAGCTTGCCGCCCGCGGCCAGGTAGTCGCCGACCGCCTTCACGCTCGGCGCCGGCAGAGCGGCGGTGGGATCGATGATGGCCAGCTCGTCGCAGTCGCTGGGGATCGAAGTCACCTGGGAGATGAGCAAGTCCCGGGTCGAGAAGTTGTTCTTGGCGAGGATGTCGGCGACGCCCGAATATCCCGACACCTGGTTCACGTCTTTCAGGCCGCGCTCGCCGTCTCCGATCGCCCAGCACACGAGGGGCACTCGATCCGATTCGAGCCTGAGCAGTGCGGCGGTGAAGTCGACCTCGCCCTGCAAAGTCGGCGTCAGCAGGGCGGTCTTGCCTTTGTAGTCGAGGACGACCGTGTTTGGTTCCTTGATGGCATATTTCTTGACATCGGTGCTGTCGGCATCGACGTCCTCGCGGCGGTACTTCACGTGCGAGCTCTGGGCCGCGTAAAGGCCGATCAGCGCCTCCGCGGCAGTCTCGCCGTTATCCGCCCCTGTCCGAAACAGGCCGACCACCTGGAGATCGGAGGTGAGCCGCTGCGCGGCGAGGACAGATTGCGGCGCCAGCGTGTTGAGCTTGCCGTGGGTGAGGTCAAGCGCCTGGGTCGACTTCGATGCGAGCACGTTGGCCGCGACGAGCGCGGCCAGCACGACCACCGTGATGACCAGGCTCAGCGAGCCGGCGCGGGCGCGCCGCGCCCATCGATTCATCGCCATCGCCGCGACTCGAGGAGACGGGTCGTGAGGAATAGGGCGCCGATCGCTAGGCTCAGGAAATAAACCATGTCGCGCAGCGCCACCTGGCCGAGGCTGAACGACTGGTAGCGGAAATAACCCGCGACGTAGTCGAAGAAAAGGCTCAGCGGCGGCCTGGTGAAGAGCCCCAGCAGGAACGCCGTGTACCAGATGGCGAGCAGCGCGAAGAGCGAGACGACATACGCGATGATCTGGTTCTTCGTCACGCTCGAGGCCAGGACTCCGATCGCGATGGCGGCCGCGCCGACGACTACCATGCCGATGTACGTCGCTGCGATGAGTCCGAAATCGAGAGCGCCGACGTGGATGGAGAGGCCGGCCACCGAGATCGTGGTCTTGTCGGGCAGGTAGACAGCCAGGAGGACCACGTAGACGACGGTCGTCGCGACGAGCAGCAGATAGAACACGAATCCGCCCAGCCACTTCCCCACCACGAGCTCCCAGTCGCGCACCGGTGAGGTCAGGAGCAGCTCGAGCGTCCCCTGGCTTCGCTCCTCCGCGATGAGGCGCATGGTCACGACTGGGACCAGGATCAGCGTCAAGAAACCGGTGATGACGCCGAAGACGCCGTCCATAGTCGCCTGCTGGCCGGCAAGCACCGTGCCGATGAAGCCGAAGCCGGAAACCAGGAACGTGAAGACGCCCGCGACGACCCAGCCCACGGGCGAGACGAACACTGCACCCAGCTCGCGGCGGGCGATGGCGGCCACATTGAGCAGGCCCGTGCGCCACAGCACCGCATGGACCGCGTCGGCGAAGCCGGGCCCGGAAGCCTCGACCCCCGCCTTGGCCACCGTCCGCCCCCGAGGTTCAACCTTCCTCGCCGGTGCACGGGTCATGCGCACCGCGTGCAGCTTCGTCGCCGTGGCGGGAGCGACGCCCGTCCGCTGGGCGACCTGCTTGCGCACCTTGGCTCGGGCGCGGCGTCGCGACGACTTGCTCACTCGCCCTCTTCCTCTTTTTGGATCTCGTCCTCATCTCTTTCATCTGTGGTCAGGCTGAGGAATACGTCCTCGAGGGTCAGCTTGTGTGCCTGGACCTCCCGCACCCCGAGGCCGGCCGCGACCGCGGCCCGCGTGAGCTCTTCGCGGAGCCCCGGGCTATTGCCGGTTACGACCACCTCCCACAGCTCATCGCCTGCCGAGCTGACCACGACCTCGTCGACACCATCGACCTCGCGCAGCTTGGCCTCGATCTCCTCAGCGCCCATATCGCCACGGAGGACCATCTCGATCTCCTGGCCGTGCTCACGCCCGAAACGTTCGGTCAGGCGCTGAGGCGTGTCGTCGGCGACCAGCCGGCCCTGGTTGATGATCAGAACGCGCTCGCAGGTCGCCGAGACCTCGGGCAGGATGTGGCTCGACAAGATGACCGTGTGCTCCCGCCCAAGCTCCTTGATGAGGGTGCGGGTCTCTCGAGTCTGCGCCGGGTCGAGCCCGGCGGTCGGCTCATCGAGAATGACGACCTCGGGGTCGTGCACGATCGCCTGGGCCAGGCCGACGCGCTGGCGTAGACCCTTCGAAAGCCTTGCGATGATCTCCGACCGCCGGTCCTCGAGACCGCAGACGTCGATCGCATGCTCAATGCGTGCGCGCCGCTTCGACGGCGCCACCCCTCGCAGCCGGCACATGAGGTCGAGAAACCCGGCGACCCGCATCTCGTTGTAGAGCGGGTTGGTCTCTGGAAGGTATCCGATGCGCCTGCGCGCTTCGAGCGAGTGGCTGAAGACGTCGTAACCGCCGATGCTGGCCTTGCCTGACGACATGCCGAGGAAGCCGGTGAGGATCCGCATGGTGGTGGACTTCCCCGCGCCGTTGGGCCCGAGGAATCCGAGCACCTGGCCTTTGGGCACCGAGAACGTCACGTCCTGGATCGCAGGGCGCTCGTCGTAGAACTTCGTGAGCCCCTGAACTTCGATCAAAGCCCTAGAAGTGTTACAGACGCTGCGGCCCTCTCGGTTTCGGGGTTTACCAGGCCAGGTCGAAGGGTTCCAGGCCCCCGCCGGCGGACGACCACTCCGCGCTGACGCCCGCGACCTGCGCGTGGCCCGGGCCACGGCGAGCGGCTTCGAGCAGCCGTTCCAGGTCGGGCCTGGGCCCCTCCGCGACAAATTCGACCGCCCCGTCGTCACGATTTCGCACCCAGCCGCGCAGGGCGAGGCCGCGGCCCTCGCGCGCGAGGAAGTAGCGGAAACCGACTCCCTGGACGTCACCGCGGATGACTCCATAAAGGCGCTCGTGTTGCACGACTGGTATATCGTCCCCCGAATGGCCGCCTCGTCCCTGATTGCAATCGGTGACGAGCTGGTCGGAGGTTTCACCCTCGACTCCAACTCTCACTGGCTGGCGGAGCGGCTCAGGCTGCTCGGGTATCCGGTCAAGCGCATCACCGCCATCCGCGACCGGCCCCAGGAAATCGCCGAGCAGCTGAAACGAGAGCTCGCCGACCCCGAGCTGACGCATGTGTTCGTGAGCGGCGGCCTTGGGCCGACGCCGGACGACCGCACCTTCGCCTCCGTGGCCGAGGCGCTCGGACGTGAGCTCGTGATATGGGACGAGACTCTGGCACGTATCGAGCGGCGGGTACGCCGGATGCACGAGGCCGGACTGCTCGAGTCACCCGACGTCACCGAGGGCAACCTACGCATGGCGCGCATCCCTGACCGACCATCGCACGTGTTCAAGAACAAGCGCGGCATGGCGCCGGGCGTTGTCTACGAGGTGGAGGGCAAGCGCATCTTCGTGCTGCCCGGGGTGCCCTTGGAGCTCAAGGGCATATTCACCGAAGAGCTCGAGCCGCAATTCCTCGCTGACGGCTCGGCCGCGACCGTCCGCGAGCTGCGGTTCATGTTTGCGGTGGAGGCGCGCTTCTACCCGCTCATGAGAGAGATCGAGGAGAAGTTTCCTGACGTGTCGGTGGGCTCGTATCCGAACTTCGAAACCAAAGAGCTCGTGATCCGCTGCCTCGGCAGCGACCCGAAGCGGGTCGACGAAGTGATCGAGTTCGTGCGGCGCCGAACCGCGCAACTGGGCATGACTGGCGAGGCTCGCTAGCCCTTCAGCCTGCGCTTCAGCAACGAGCGTTCGGCGGGGTTCGAGCACAGGCGGTCCTGGTTGCCGCTTCATCTGGACGACGAACAGGTCGCTCCAAAATCGACAGGACTACCTCCCCGTGTATTCCGGCTCCTGCTTGGCCAGGAAGGACATGATCCCGATCGCCGCGTCGTCGCTCAGGGCGGCGCGCGCAAAGTTTCTTGCCTCGATCTCCAAAGCTTCCTCCAGCGGCAGGTCGTAGCCGCGGCGCACGGCGTCCTTGATCATCGCGATCGCGAACGTGGCCGCCTTGGCCAGCCTGGCGGCCTTCTGATCGACCGCGACCGCAAACGCATCGGGCGCCACCGCCTGATCGACCCAGCCCACCGCCTCCGCCTCACCGGCCGACAGCCGCGTCGATTCGATGATGTATCGGAGCGCCTTCGCCTTGCCGATCAGGCGGGGCAGGCGCTGCGTCCCGCCCGCGCCCGGGATGATCCCGAGCGCGGATTCGGTTTGCCCGATCTTCGAGCGCCCGTCGTCGACCATGATCCTGAAGTCGCAGCACAACGCGAGCTCGCTGCCTCCTCCCTGCGCGTGGCCGTTGATGGCCGCGATGACCGGCTTTGGGCAGCGCTCGATGGCGTCGTAGTGCTCGTTCATGCGCTTCATGAAGGCCGCGATCTGATCGGCGGCGTCGGGCGCGCTCCTGTCGATGGTTCCAAGAACGGTCAGGTCGGCGCCGACGCTGAAGTACTTCGCGTAGTCGGATGTGAGCACGACCACGCGCACGTCGGGATCGTCACCGAGCTCGGTGAATGCAGCACCCAATTCCTCCATGAGGTCGGCGGCGATGGCGTTGAGGCCTTTGCGGTGCATGACCACGCGTGCGATGGCGCCGTCGCGTTTGACGTCGACGCACTCCCCCATCGTCAGGCCGTAAACAATGGAATGCCGCCCGCGACCTCGATCACGGCGCCGGTGATGTAGCCGGCCTCCTTCGAGCACAGGAATGCGATCGTGTTGGCGATGTCCTCGGGCTGCCCGAAGCGCTTGAACACGGTCCGCGCTTTGAACCGCTCATACATCGGGTTCGTTTGCGCGGCGGCCTTGCCCGCCTCGCTCTCGATGATGCCGGGTGCGATCGCGTTGGAGGTGATGTTGTGCCGGCCGCCTTCGAGCGCCGCCGTCTTGGCGAGCCCGATCAGCCCTGCCTTGGTGGCGGAGTAGCTGGCCTGGCCGAATCCGCCGATGGTGCCGGCGACAGAGGACATGAAGATGATCCGGCCCCACTTGTTCTCCACCAGGTAAGGCCAGACCTCCTTGGTGCAGTTGAAGGCACCGGTCAGGTTGACCTTCACGTCGCGATCCCAGAGCTCGTAGGACTGCTTGGGGATCTGGGCCAGGTGGTCCAGGGTGGCGGCGTTGTTGATGAGGATGTCGATCTTTCCGAACTCGTCCTTGACCCTCTTCATGACCTCTCGGATCTGGTCGCGGTTGGTGACGTCCATCTTGATCGCGAGGGACTTGCGTCCCATCTTGCGGATCTCCTCCGCCGTCTGATTGGAGTGCACCCAGCCCTGGGAGACAGCGACCTGAGCAAAGACGCTGCCTGTGGCTTCGGCGGTTGCTTGGAGGTTGGGGTCGTCCTCGACCAGAACATCTGTGATGACCACGTCGGCCCCCGCGCGCGCGAGCGTCAGTGCATCCTCACGGCCGAGCCCGCGCGAAGCGCCGGTAACGATGGCAACCCTGCCCGAGAGATCAAACATCGACTTCCCCCTGGTTGAAAGGTGGCGGGCCGCACGTGCGCCCGGCTAAAGGTACTCGGCTGAAGCCTTGGTCAGGACCGCATCGCCGCGCTGGTTGACTGCCGTCAGAGTCAGCTTGCCAGGCCCCGCTTCCTCAGCCGCGAAGGTCACTGTGTCACCTGGTTCGACCATCCCGGCAAACCGGCAGTAGATCCGCCGCAGCCGTCCGGCGCCGCCCGCGGCTTCGGAGGCGACGGAGGCCAGGATCCCCATCTGGAGCAGGCCGTGCGCGATGACCCCAGGCAGCCCGACCGAGCGGGCGAAGTCGCCATCGCGATGAATCGGGTTGTGGTCGCCTGATGCTTCCGCGTATGCATCGATCTGCGCGATGCTGAACGTGACCTCGCGCTGGGCACGCTTCATGAGCGAATCACGAAGAGGGCGCGCGAGCGGCAGACGCTCGAACCGCCCTCGCCGCGCGTGTGAGTCTCGAATGTCAAGAAGCGCATGCCCCGGCGGCTGATGTCCGAGACGACCCGGCCTTGCGAGGTCACGGTCTCACCCGGCTTGGGGTGTCGGTCCCATTCGAACTCCTGGTCGGCGTGCAGCAGCTTCGCGAAGTCGACGGCCGCCTCCGGGTCTCCGAAAAGCAGGGGCGCGGTCGCGCCCAGCGAGTAGACGGCCGCGAAGGTCGGAGGGACTCCTGCTGCCGGGTCGGCCCCGATGGCGCGCGCGAACGCGGCGACTCGTTCGGGCTCGATCACCGAGGTCACCGCCGGGTAGGTCTTGCCTTCGACTCCCACTAAGACTGGACTGGGCGAAAGCGGGTGAATGCTCGCCTCAGCAACAGCGGGCGCAAAGCCGACCACGCCTCCATGACCGATGCGCGTGCCGAGCCGGCCACGTCCGCCGGCGCGTATGCCGCGACCACGAAGCCGTTGATGAGCGAGCGCATTGGTTCGGAGGCCTCGGGGAAGGTCCGCGTGAGGCGGCGGCCCAGCTCGAAAGGCGTCTCCCCGATGCGCTGATCAGCGCCCGCGAGCCGGGCGAGCACAAGGGTGCGCCGCCAGACTCCCATGACCGTCCGGGGTCGCAGGTATCGCGCCACCGCCGCGAACATCACCAGCAGCAACGCGATGACGATCGCGACGATCTTCGTCAGGGTGCTCGGGTCGGGAACGTGAAAAGAGAACCCGCCGCCGCCGCCCGCCCCGGGGGCGTCGACGCCGCCGGCCCCTTTCCCGGCCGGAAGGGGCGCCCCACCCGGCGCGCTGGTCCCGCCGGGTGTGTCGCAGCCGAGGTCGCGCTGACAGGCGTTCGTCCCGCTCGCCCCGCGCGGAATCGTGTTGTAGGCACCGCTGGTGTCGCGCGTGGGCTCGAACTCGATCCAACCGTATGCCGGGAAGTACACCTCCACCCAGGAGTGCGCGTCCTCGCTGCGCACTACGTATGCGTTGACGGTCGCCTCGTATGTACCCGGTCCGAACCCACTGACCAGCCGAGTCGGGATGCCCAGCGACCGGAGCATGTCCCCCATCGCGGTTGCGAAGAACTCGCAGTACCCGGTGTGTGAGGTGAAGAGGAAATAGTCGAGCGGATCTATACCCGCTGGCGCCAGCAGTGGCTCGAGCGTATAGGTGAACACGTTGCTGCGGAGATACGCCTCGATGGCCGCCGCGGCGTCATATTCGTTCTGGGCGCCGGCCGCCTGCACGATCTCCAGAGCCTTCTTGTGGATCCTGTCCAGGAGTTCCGGCGCGCGGTAGTTTTTTGGTATCTGCCTGTACATGGACACCCAGTCCGGATAGGAGCTCCCCGCCGACTCCAAGTCCGCGGTGGTGGCCGCGGAGTACTCGACGGTGACCCCGTAGGTGCCGCGCGACGTACGCGGCGACACGCTGGACAGGCGATCGATGTTCATCAACGATCCCGATGTCGTCGCCGTTGTTACCAGGGACTCGGTCGCCAGCGAATCGCGACTTGCGTGATACAGCCGGCCGGGATAGAACAGGACGTCGCTGTTCCCGACGGGTGGGGCGCTCATATTCACCTTGAACGCGGCCACGTCCAGCTTCGCGTAGTCCTCGGCAAATTTGGGGATTGTCGACTTCGGGATGGACTCATGAAACTGACCGACATCCGAGTACCTCCACGCCCCGTTCGCGAGCAACGTGTCATCGACGCCCCGGAAGTAATACGGGGCCCCGAAGGTGCCCTGCTCGGTGTACGTGAACACGATGGCTTTGTTCCGTTTCAACGAAGGGTTGAGGAGGATGTCGGTGGAGAAGCCGGTCGTACCGCTCCCGACTCCAGCGGTTCCCGACTGCCCTGGATGGCTCAACGTCTGCAGCAGCTGCGCCCAGTTGGAGAAGGCGCTTGACTCCATGTCGAGGCTGCGGTCGACAGTCGACAGTGGGGGCAGCATGATCGCCACCACGATGAGTGCGGCCATCGCCACCAGTCCGCTTTCCCAGAAGTCCCAGCGCGCGTCGCCCGTCAGCTTCACGCGCGCGCGCATCGCGTTGGCGATGGAGCCCGTGTAGTTCGTCCACAGCAGCAGCGCCAGCGTGAGGACGAGGATCGTGAGCACGTAGCCGTTCTGGTCACGTGGAAAGTTGAGGAGGTTGGTGGCGAAGGCGGCAGCGCCAGGCACCAGGCCGAGCAGCGGGCGTCGCCAGCGCAGCACGCACCAGGCCAGCCAGCCTCCGGTGACCCACATCAGCCAGCTGATGAGGAAGAGGTCGAATGCGGAGTCGGCGATGGCGCCGTTGGTGCCGTCCTGCAAACGGGCCCACCAGGTCGGGATGAGGCCGAGACCCAGGGCGTCGCCCGGGTGGTTCGCATGCAGCGCGGGCCAGGCGGCGAAGCCGGCGACGAAGGGTCCGACGGCCATGCCAATCGCGACGCCAACTCCCCAAGGGACGGGCGTCAGGGCGAGCAAGCCCATGAGGATCGCGCCCACGAGCGCGACCAGGGGCACGACCTCGATGCCGCTGACCCACTCGGCGGTGACGGTCGATTTCGCCACCGCCAGCGTCAGGAAGAAGACGAGCAGCGATGTCCACAGCACGCCGCCGGGCAGCGCATCGCGCGTTCGCTGCACGACCCGCGCCGGGAAGTTAGGCGATACGGATTGCATCTCGCGTCCTCACGAGGCGTGCAAAGTCATCGCCCTTGCGCACGACATAGAGATCCACGTCCTGCCCGAGGTCGAAGGTCGGGTTCTGATCTGGACCGCCGAAGCTGGCCACATCGAGATAAAAGACGATCAAGGTGGTGTGGCGGCCGCGCACCGCCTGCAGCAAACGGACCCATTCCTCGTCGGCGCTGGGGGTGATGACCGCGATCGCGCGGCGCGGCAAGCGCCGGATACGGTCCCACGCCAGGGTCTTCGTCAGCGGCGTGCGGCCGTCGGCAGTGGCCACCGCCAGGTAGTCGAGGATGAGGCGGTCCTGGCGTACGGCCCGATGCGGCTCGAGGATCGTGCCCTTGGCGTCGTTGGCGATCAGACCTACCTGGCGGCCGCGGCTGTGGACCTGCGACGCCATCGACGCGGCGAGGCTGACCGCGTACTCGACCGTCGATTCCTCACCCTCGCCGTAATGGACGCTGTGGTCGAGGTCGAGCAGGATCCACAGGTCAGTCGTGAGCGGTTGCTCGAACGTCTTCGACATCAATCGCCCGTGGCGCATCGAGAGCGGCCAGTGGATGCGGCCGAAGCTGTCGCCGGGCGTGTAATCGCGTACGCCGCCGGTGTCAGGCGGATACTCGGCCCACGCCCCGAGGCTCTGCGAGCTGCCGATCTGCTGGGCGCTCGGAGTCATGAGGTCCGGAATCGGTCGCACTCGCGGATAGACGAGCACCGTCGTGCGGTTCCCCATCTTCAGCTCCTGGTTGAAAAGCCCGAACGGCTCACGCACGCTGACCGATGTCGGCCCAAATGACATCCACCCGCGGCGCCGGTACACGCCGCGCGTCCTCCAGGTCACAACGTCAGTGCCCACTGAGATCACACGGCCCGGCTGGTAGTCGGGGATTTGACCGAGGTCGCGAATTTCGACCCATGGCGCGGGCACCCAACCCGACCGCCGCACCTCGATGGTCTCTTCATACGACTCGCCCACGGTGGGAGAGCCCGGGTCGAGCTTGCGCGTAAGGCTGATGCCTCGGATGGCGAGCCTAGGCCATGCCCAGGCCACAAGTCCCAGAAGACACAGCGCGTATGCGAATGCGTAGGCCGGCCTGATCGCGGTCAGGTACGTGAAGAACATCAGCAGTCCGAGTCCGGCGGCTAAAGCGATCTTATTCATCAATTTCCAGCGTCGCACGCAGGCCGGGTTTATCCCGGCCGTCCCCCCGCATGCCACCTTCCAATCGCCTCCGTGCGTTGCAAGGAGTAACCCCAGGAGGGTTTCCGTAAGGGAGGACCGCAGTCCTCCCTTGCGCTAAAAGTCCGAGTCCGGCGGCGAGGGCGATTTTGTTCATCCCTGCTTTTGCGAGAGCCCCCGGTTGTCTTTACCCGTCGTACGCCATCTGGGGCACGTGCTCGCGCTCGAGCAGCCCGGCCACCAACTTGCCGGCGCTCTGCCCCTGCATCTCGGCGTTCGGCCTGAGGATGATGCGGTGCGCCAGCACAGATTCGGCCAGCGTCTTGATGTCGTCTGGAATGACATAGGTCCGGCCTTGCACCGCGGCGAGCGCCTGGCTCGCGTGGAAGAGGTTGAGGGTGCCTCGGGTGCTCGCACCGAGCGCGACCTCCGGGTTGCCGCGCGTGCGACCGACCAGGCGGGCGATGTAGTCGCGGAGCTCGGGCTTGACGAACACCTCCCGCACGGCCTCCTGCGCCGCATTCAGCTCGTTTGGTGACACCACCGGCTGGAGCTCGAGCATCGGCGACTCTACCTTGCGATGGCTGAGTAGAACGGACTCCTCCTTCTCGGAGAGGTAGCCGAGCCGGACCTTCATGAAGAACCGGTCGAGCTGAGCCTCCGGAAGCGGGAACGTGCCTGAGTATTCGACCGGGTTCTGGGTCGCCATGACCATGAACGGCTTGGGCAGATTGTGCGTCTCGCCGTCGATGGTCACCTGCCGCTCCTCCATCGCCTCCAGCAGAGCGGCCTGGGTCTTGGGACTGGCCCGGTTGATCTCGTCCGCGAGCAGGATCTGCGCGAACACAGGGCCCGGCCGGAACTCGAAGTCGTTTAGCTTCTGGTTGAAGGCCCTCACGCCGGTAACGTCGGAGGGCAGCAGGTCGGGTGTGAACTGAATGCGGCGGAAGGTGCAATCCAGCGAGCGCGCCAGCGATTTGGCCAGCATCGTCTTGCCCACGCCCGGGACATCCTCGATGAGGAGGTGGCCTTCGCAGAGAAGGGTCACGAGGCAGAGGCGGACCTCGTCTTCCTTATTGACGATCGCCCGGCCGACGTTGGCCGTGAACGCGTCGGCAACCCGGGTGACGACGTCGGTCACCATCCTGGGCGGGCCCCCATGCCGGGGATTATAGGTTTGACCGTTCTCAGCCACTCGAGGTGAATACGCTTGACCCGGCCGTTTGGTTCCGCCGAGCGTTACGTTGATGGCTTGGCCGACGTGTTTGATTCATAAGCAGATGAAGCTCAAGCTTGCCGTCGCGATCGTTTTGCTCGCCGTCGCGTGCGGCTCTGCCGGCGGCGCCCCTGTGGGCACTCCGCTCACGGTCGACCAGCTCAAGTTCCAGGTCATTGACGCGGTCGGCGTCCCGCTGTTTTGCGACCCCGATTACTACCCGCTCGCTCGTGCCGGCGGCGAGGAAAGCAGCGCGGACACCTACTACCCGCAGATCAAGGCCGACGCCGAGTTGTATTCGGCGATCGTCGCCCACGAGCACCTGCCGCCGGGCGATCTCGACGAGGCGCAGAAGCTCACCCTCTACCAGGCGTTCAAGCGCCTGCGGGCTCTGATTCTCACGCAGAACGGGGACTCCTACGCCTTCGAGATCCGCGTTCAGTCGCAGAGCGCGCAGACCGGCGTCGAGCTGGTCGACGGTTCGGTCCGCATCGATGGCGTCATCACCGTGACCTCGCGCAAGGCCAGTGGCAGGCCTCCATGCCCGATCTGCCTGGCCGCCGCCACGCTGATATCGACGCCTGGCGGCAACGTCCGCGTCACGGACGTCAAGGCCGGCATGCTCGTATGGACGGCGGCCGCGAACGGCACGCGAATCGCGGCGCCCGTCGTGGAGGTCGGCAGCACCGTGGTGCCATCCGGCCACTTGATGGTCCACCTCCGGCTGGCCGACGGCCGCGAGCTGCTCGCCTCGCCAGGACACCGAACGGCGGATGGACGGCCGCTCGGGACCCTTGCGGTGGGCGACGAGCTCGATGGTTCGACCATCACGCTTTGGGAGTTGGTCCCTTACGGCGGCGCGCGGACCTACGACCTCCTGCCTGCCGGCCCAACAGGCAAGTACTGGGCGAACGGAATCCTGCTGTCGAGCACACTGGCTTAGCAGGCCACAAAGACCTCACTGAAGCCAACCCCGTCAATTTCCTGTCGCCCGCACGGCGATTTGTTGCAGCTAGCTGACTTCTTCTTCCTCGACCAGGCGCAGATGGCTGCTGACGTCGAGGCCGAGGTGGCGCGCGAAGAAGCCGGCCACGCGCTCAACGTAAAGCGGACGGTCGGCCGCGTACGCGCCGGTGTGAGGCGCCCCCTGGACGATCCAGATTTCGCGCGGGCCGCGGTACGCGTCGTACAGCCGGCGGCCGTGATTGACCGACACGATGTGGTCCCCGCCGCCATGGATGAAAAAGAGCGGACGCGGCTCGAGGGAGCTGAGCACGGCCTGAGGACTCGATTCCGACAGGCGGGAACCAGTGCGCAGGCGGAACATCTGGCCGGCCAGCCACACGAACGGGGTGCCCGGAAGCTTGATCGTGTGGCGCACGTTCTCGATCATCACCGCGCGCAGGTCGCTGAATGGGCTGTCGAGGACCAAGGCCTGCACCCCAGGCTCGCCCGCCGCTCCGAGCATCGTCACCACCGCCCCCATCGAGAAGCCGAGCAGTCCGATGCGCGCGTGGGGGATGCGCTTGCGGGCGAAGGCGATGACCGCCTCCAGCTCCAGGACCTCCTTGATCCCGAATGTGATGGGCGCGGGGTCGCTGCCCGGCCAGCCGCGATAGGAATAGAGGATGACGTTGAATCCTTTGCGCCACAGCCCCGCCGAGATCCCAAGCGAGCCCTGGCGCTGCCCCTTGTGGCCGCCGGACACGATCACCGTTTGCGGCGAGCCCGGCTGGCGGAAATGCCAGGCGCCGAAGTTGATGCCGTCGGCGGTGACCAGCTCGACCTCCTCGTAGTCGGCCTGGAACTCGAACGGAGTGAAGGTGAAGTCGTCGAGGGGGCGCGGCTTCGTGGGCACGAACGCCCGGCGGTACAGGTAATAGGACGCGACGACGTACAGCAGGAGGAGAACGGCGGGGATCAACACGATGTACGGCATCGAGACCTGAACCGAAGCTTAGCCCGTCTCCCTTCGGATCGTCTTTACTCGAAGACTCGGGTCAGCGCGTAGAGGTCCTCGGGGACGCGGCGCGTCTCGCGGATGACGTCGGCCAGCGGAACGACCTCCACCTCGCCGTTGCGGCGGATCGGGATCACGCCACTCTTGCCGGCGGCGATCAGCTCCACCGCATGCACGCCGAGTCGGGTCGCCCAGATGCGATCTGTCGGCGTGGGCGAGCCTCCGCGCTGGAGATGACCGAGCACCGTGACGCGCGTCTCGAAGCTGGTCTCGAGCTCGACCCTCCTTGCCAGTGCGTCGCCAATCCCGCGCTTCGCGAGCTGCACGTGGCCGAACGCGTCCGTCTCCGCCTGGCTGGCGGCCTCCTGCTCGAGCTCGGGGATGTGCGCGCCTTCCGCGACCACGATGATGCTGAAGAGCTTGCCCTCGCCGCGGCGCCGGTAGAGGTGGCTGACGACGTCGCCCAGCGTGAGCGGGAACTCGGGAATGATGATCAGGTCGGCGCCGCCGGCCACTCCGCCGAAAAGTGCCACCCAGCCGGTGTCGCGACCCATCACCTCGACCACCATCACCCGGTGGTGCGCCGACGCAGTCGTGTGAAGTCGGTCAAGGGCTTCCGTCACAACCCCGACGGCCGTGTCGAAGCCGATGCAGAACTCGGTCACGCTCAGGTCGTTGTCGATCGTTTTGGGGACGCCGACCGTTTGAAAGCCGGCTTCGTGGAGAGCGGAAGCAACGCTGAGCGTGTCGTCGCCTCCGATCGGCACCATCGCGTCGATGCCGTGGCGTCGCAGCACGCGAATCACCGTGGCGACCCCGTCCTTCATCTTGAGTGGATTCGTGCGCGAGGTGCCGAGGATGGTGCCGCCCAGGGGCAGGATGCCGCGCACGTCGGCGGGCCTTAGCTCCTCGATCACGCCGCCTTCGAGGCAGCCGGCCCACCCGTTCTGAACGCCGCTCACCGAATGGCCGAGCTGAAACGCGCGCCGCGCCACCGCCCGGA
Organism: Chloroflexota bacterium; assembly: GCA_003446775.1. Taxonomy (GTDB): domain Bacteria; phylum Chloroflexota; class Dormibacteria; order Dormibacterales; family Dormibacteraceae; genus UBA10449. Next base: position 3,116 of record DMCH01000099.1, on the reverse strand, counting down.
TGGCCGCGTTCAGCCCGGGCGCGTCTCCACCTCCGGTGAGGATCCCGATTCGCACGCGCATAGCGTAATGGCTATTTGGTCTGGCCCAATCTCTCCAGGAGCTGTGGCAGCGTCACGTCGGCAAGCGAGGTCAAGCGCAGGTCCGCCTGGCTCAGGTCGAGGCCTGCGGTGATGGAGTTGGGCACGACGACGCAGCGTAGCCCAGCGCTCTTGGCAGCCGTGATGCCATTCGGCGAGTCCTCGATCGCCACCGCCTCGCCGGCCGCGACGCCCAGGCAATCGAGGCTGGCGAGGTACAGGTCCGGGTCGGGCTTGACGTGTTCGACATCGTCACGGGTTCGCAAGCAGTCGATGAGATCGACGATGCCGAGCCGTTCGAGATGGCCCCGCACCCAGTCTCGTGACGAGCTCGAGGCGACCCCGACCTTCATGCCCTGAGCCCGCGCCGCCTCGGCGAGGTCGGCGACCCCGGGCATCAGGGGCTCGGCCAGCACGAGCTCGACCCGGCGCGCGATCCGGCGGTCGAGGACGTCCTGCGGCAACGGGGCGCCAAGTCGCTGCTCCAGGTAGCGCTGGGGATGGAACGCCTGGTTTGACGAGCCCACGGTCTTCACCCACAGCTCGAATGGGAGCGCCACCCCGCGCGCCTCGTAAACCTCCTTCCACGATCGGTAGATGGGCTCCTCGGTTTCGAGGATGAGGCCGTCGAAATCGAAGATGAGGGCGCGGATCAACTGGAGAGGCAATGTAGCGGTTGAAGCGGCCGTCCAAAGGCTTAGGATCGCGCTACTTGCGAGTGGCCTCCCCAACAGCTCAGATCACGCCCAAACGCGACCTTCAAGCCTCCCCGGGCTGGATCGGCGCCGGGCTCTCAGGTTTCGCGCTGATCGCGGTCGCGACCATGATGGTCGTCCTTTTCGGCTTCCTGGATTCCCGCACGATGCAGGACTTCCTGGCCCCCGATCCAACCGCCGCGGCCGGCACCCTGGGCCTGGTCGGAGGCGCCGAGGGGGTGACCCTGAGCATCGTCATCCTCGTCGTGGTGTTCGGAATCCAGATGACGTCCTCGCGCTACTCGCCCCGCATCATCGGCCTCTTCACGACCAACCCTCTGAATGCGATCGTCCTCGGCTTCGTGCTGGCCTCGATCCTCTACACCTTCCTGGTCCGCGCCGAGATCAAAACCAACTACGTGCCGACGTGGAGCGTCGCCGCCGCCGAGGTGCTGGCGATCATC
>DMCH01000099.1:905-1552 GCA_003446775.1 Chloroflexota bacterium | reverse complement strand
GCCGAGACGCTCGTGAACAGCATCAGGACCCATTCGCGACGCCACCTGGCCAACGCCGTTGCGGGCAAGCACGTGGTGCGGTGCCGGAACGATCTACTCACCTCCATCCACCAGGTCACCGACATCGCTTTCGGCTCAGTGCAACTAGGCGACATGCCGGTCTGCCTGCTCACCATCGGCGTCCTGGGCGAGTTCCTGGCGCAGGACTACGTGAAGGTGAAGGGCGGCTTTGGCCCGCAGTGGTTCCAGGTCGGCCACCCGGAGCTGCCCGGCGATTCCGACCAGATCGTGGCTGAGGTCAACCGCGCGCACACGTGGGTCGAGTACACGGTGCTCTCCAGCTTCGTCCATCTCGTCGGCCTGACTCCGGCGCACAGAAAGGAGGCTGTGCACGCGATCGCTGTGGCCACTCGCGACATTGGCCTCGCGGCGATCGAGGCGGGCGACCACGAGGTGGCCGAGATGTGCGTGCGCTTCTTCAACACCTACCTGCGTGCGGCGCTCAACCAATCCGCGCCGACGTTCGCCTCCTCGACCATGAACGAGTACCGGCGGTTCGCCATCGGCGCGCTGGAGTGGAGGCCGGACCTTTCGGTCGAAGCCGCCGCGCACGTGCTCCGCTATGGCCGGCATTTCGACGAGGCGGG
>DMCH01000099.1:0-634 GCA_003446775.1 Chloroflexota bacterium | reverse complement strand
TTCGGCGCCGCCGCCGAGGACGTGGCCGATCTCGCGATCGCGGCGCAGTCGCGCGATCTCGAAGTGACCAAACGCCTTGCGGTGTTGCTGGTCCGCAACCTGCTCGAGCTCATCCCCAATGCCCGGCCGATCGGGCTCAACGGTCTCTTCAAGGCGGTCGCCAAGCTCACGTTCTGGGCGATGGCCGCCGACTCCAGGGAGGTCGCCCACTTGCTCGTCGAGGGCATCGCCGCGGCGCCCCCTGATTTCGTCGATGCCGCCCTCGACCGCATGGAAGTGATGCAGAACGGGCTGTTCTGGGAGGTCAACGAGCGAGTTGTCGCGTTCGACTGGGTCGAGGAGCCCCTGCGCGCTGAGATCCCGCGCCTCCGCACGGCGCTGCGTCGCGCGAAGGCATCCGGGCGCGGCCCATCGCTGGAGCTCGAGGAACCGCCGCCGGGCGTACCTGTCGACCTGGTGAAGCCTGAGCCGGCGGCCTCAGACGCATCAAACGGTTCGCCTTCGGGCGCCGAAGCGGCTAAGGCCGCGACGGCTAAAGCTGAGACGGGCGGTTGATCATCGCGGTCGACGTAGCCTCGAAATAATCGAGCAGGGCTTTCCGCACGTCGGGGCTCACGTCCAGGGACTCCACCGC
>DMCH01000151.1:7750-7902 GCA_003446775.1 Chloroflexota bacterium | reverse complement strand
GAGTTGGCGTCCTCGAAATCGGCCATGAACACCCGCGCGCCCGAGTTGAGGGCGTTGATGACCATCTTGCGGTCAACGGGCCCGGTGATCTCGACACGGCGGTCTTCGAGGTCCTTGGGCGCCGGCGCGACCCGCCACTCGGATTCCCGGAC
>DMCH01000151.1:4101-7632 GCA_003446775.1 Chloroflexota bacterium | reverse complement strand
GGCGAGTTGGCGTCCTCGAAGTCGGCCATGAACACGCGCGCCCCGGAGTTGAGGGCGTTGATCAGCATCTTGCGATCGGTCGGCCCGGTGATCTCGACGCGCCGGTCCTCGAGGTCCTTGGGCGCCTTCGCGACTCGCCACTCGGATTCTCGGACCGACTCGGTTGCACTCAGGAAGACCGGTATCTCTCCGCCGTCGATGCGCGCCTGGCGCTCGTCGCGCGCGCGCAGCAGCTGCTCGCGACGGCCGCCGAACTCCCGCTGCAGGCGACCGACGAAATCGAGGGCGTCGGGCGTGAGAACTTCGTGCGCTCGTCCCGCCACCGGGCCCTTGACCTCTACATGCTCAATAGTGGCCAACCTTCAGCCAATGTACACGACCCCGGCAAGGCGGCCCCATCGGCTAGCATGCGGGCCCAATGGCCGCCGTCCTCCGGTTAGCCCGTGAGCGTGCCTGGTGGCCGATCTTACCCGCGGCCATCAGCTGGACGTTCCTGTTCGGCTACCAGTGGGCCTTCTACTTCGCCTACCACGGCGGCCAGCACACCGTGTTCTGGTACTTCTCCGGTGTGCTGGGAGACGGCCTCTTCATCCCCGCGCTTAATGTCGCCGGAGTTGCGATGCTGCGCCGGCTCATGCCCTCGATAGCCTGGAGGCGCCTGCCGCTGTACGCGCTGCTGGGCCTGGCGACGGCCGCCGCCGCTTTTCTCGCTCAGGCGGGGCTGGATCTCGTCAACTGGTCGATGCCGATCTCATATCGCTGGAGTCCGGTCGGGCAGTTTCACTTCCTGGTGATGTGGGCGGAAATGACGTTCCTGTACCTCGTGCTGGCCACTGCGGTCAACAACTGGTCGCGCCTGCGTCAGGACCCCATCAGCTGGCGGGCCTTCATGTTCGGCTGGCTCGGAGTCGCCCTCTTCGCCGCCACGGTGGCGGTCGACTACGCCCGCTAGTCCGGGGCGTCCTTCCAGCCGACCGTGAGCGCTTCGAGCATCACCTCAGGTGGCTGGGCACCCGACACTCCATAGCGCCGGTTGATCACGAAGAACGGCACGCCGGTGATGCCCAGCTCGGCCGCCTCGCGCTCGTCGGCCCGCACATCGTCGGCGAACTCGTCGGAATCCAGCGCGGCGCGCGCGCGCTCTGAATCGATGCCAACCTCACCGGCCAACTCCACCAGCGTGTCGCGGTCGCCGATGGCGCGCCCTTCCATGAAATAGGCGGCCATCAGCCGCTCCTTCATCGCCGCCTGGAAACCTTGCGCTCGGGCCAGATGGATGAGCCGGTGGGCGTCGAACGTGTTGCCGCGCTTGGCGATGTCATATCTGTAGTGGAGGCCCTCGCCGGCCGCCGCATCCACGACTCGGGCGTTCATCGCGCGCGCCTGCTCGAGGCTCACGCCATACTTCCGCGCGAGCGCCTCTTCTAGATTGCCCTCCTGCTGAGCCGGCGCATTGGGGTTGAGCTCGAAGCTGTGGAACTCCACAGCGACATCGGCCCGATGGTCGAACCGCTCGAGAGCGGTCTCAAACCGTCGCTTGCCGATGTAACACCAAGGTCAAACGATGTCAGACCAGATCTCTACTTTCATGTCGCCTGCATATGCCAACTGTCTTCGCAGCGTAGCTATTTCGGGCTTTTGGCGTACCTTCGCGCGAATGACGGAACTGCTGTCGGCCGAGCACCTCGGGGCCGTGGCAGTCATCGCGGCGGCGACCGCCGCGCTGATAGCCGCCGCCCGCCTGGGTCCAGGACCATGGACGACGACCGCCGCTCGCTCCCTGGCCGTGGTGTTGGTCGGCGCGGAGGTCGCGTGGTGGATCTACCTCGTCGCCACCCGCGCGAACCGGGCTGAGCTGGCCTACGCGCTCCCGTTCCAGCTGTGCGACGCGGCGATCTTCGTGTCCGCGCTCGCGCTGTGGCTGAGGCAGCAGCTGCTGGTCGAGGTGACCTACTTCTGGGGACTGGCCGGCACCATCCAGGCCATCATCACGCCCGATCTGCCCGAGCACTTCCCCACCTTTCCATTCATCCAGTACTACGTGGCCCATGGCGGCGTGGTGGCTGCAGCTCTTCTACTGGTGGTCGGCCTGAGGCAGTGGCCGCGCCGCCATGCCTTGCAATGGGTCGTTTCGCTCACGCTCGCCTACACGGCGTTTGTCGGGCTGCTCGACGCGACGACGGGCGCCGACTACATGTACCTGCGCGCCAAACCGGGGAGCGCCACCCCGCTCGACCTGCTAGGCCCATGGCCCTGGTACATCGGTTGGGCCGCGTTGGTTGGCCTCGCATTATTTGCGATCCTGGACGCCCCGTTTCGCGTCCTGCGCCGCTTCCAACCTGCGGTCAGGTCTGGTGCCGAGGGCCGGATTTGAACCGGCGACACCTTGATTTTCAGTCAAGTGCTCTACCAAGCTGAGCTACCTCGGCACGCGGCCCGTAATTCTATCTGCGCCCGGAGGGCGACCCGAGTTGGCGCTGGTCATCGCTCCGACTTGGGGGCATAATCGACCTGTTCCCGGTTCGCGTTCCGAAGCAAGGAGGGTGCGTCGTGAATCGCAGGCTTGTCGGACGTTTCTCAGCCGCTGTGCTGTCCGCCGCGCTGGTGGCGCTCGTCGGCGGCCCCGTATCAGCGTCGGATCCGGGGAGCCGCAGCGACCTCAAGAACTTCCAGCACGTGTTCGTGATCATGATGGAGAACACGGCCTACAAGGGCCTCATAGGCAACCCGAACGCGCCCTGGATCAACTTTGCCGCTAACAACTACGGCTTGGCGACCGATTACCACGGAGTCAGCCACCCCAGCCAACCCAACTACATTGCCGCGACCTCCGGCGCCCTGAATGGAGTCTTCAACGACAACGACATCACGATCAACGTGCCGAACATAGTCGACCAGATCGAGTCCAGTGGCCGGACCTGGAAGGGATATATGCAGTCCTTGTCGCTATGTACGACCAAGCTCGATCACGTGTGCGGCGACCAGCTCTATGAGCGCAAGCACAATCCGTTCGTCTCGTACAAGGACGTCCAGACCAACCCCGCTCGGATGGCCAATGTGGTCGACTTCAGCCAGTTTGCGGCAGACCTGGCTGGTGGTCAGGTTCCCGATTACTCGTGGATCTCGCCTGACCAATGCCACGATATGCACGGGCGCTCTACTGCCGGCGCATGCAACTTCGGAAACGTGCAGGGCCTGATCAGCACCGGCGACACGTTTCTGTCCGATACGGTCAGCGCGATCACATCTTCCTCCGCGTGGACAGGGAACTCGGCCATCTTCATCACCTGGGACGAAACGGACTTCCCATTCGTTGACGTGAGCGGCTGCTGCGACGCCGTTCCCGGCGGCGGACATGTCGTCACGATCGTCATCTCGCACTCCGACCACGCCGCCCGCACCTCGAGCGTTGCGTACAACCACTACTCGATGCTGCGCACGATCCAGGACGGCTGGCGGCTGGGCTGCCTGGGCTTTACGTGCGACACGGCCAACGTGCCGGCGATGAGCGACCTGGTCGGCCCCAAGGGC
>DMCH01000151.1:2336-3855 GCA_003446775.1 Chloroflexota bacterium | reverse complement strand
TGCCCCGATCTTGCAGGTCTCGGCGCCAGTTGCCTTGGAAGTGGAGTTCCGCTTGCGCGGCAACCGTCGCGAAACGCTCGCGCGATCCCCGTTGCCAGTGACACGCGACGCACCGCCAGACGAGGCGCCGCAGCACCATCGTCGTCCCTTCCAGCAAACCAGTCTGGCACCTGGGGCACAGGGGCGGCAACTCAACCTCGATGGAGTCTGGATCAATGTCCGGACGGGCCTCCGAACCGCTTCCCTCGATTTCGCGACCGCGATACTGCCAGATCACATCGCGGAAACCGCCTTCGAAGTTGGCGATCCGCGCCTGGTCAGCGGACGATCCGCCAACCGTCGTGCGCCCCACGAGGATCAGCGGCCCCTGAGGTGCCGCGCCGCCGCTGCCGCGATACCGACTCGTTGCAACGCCGACAATCGCGACGAGCGCAGCGGCGAGGACCAAGAGCACCCAGCTCCACATGGGGATGATTCCGAATATCCGCGTGAAGCTTCCGGTTGCCAGGCGCGACCAGACGGCGAGCACACCAGCGCCCACCACGATGGCAAGTACACCAACTCCTAACTGGGCGACCAATGCGCGGACTTGGGGCATCCCGAAGACGAGCCTAGCCGAGCGCATCTTCTGTCGTCGCGGTTCGATTAGCTGGCGCGTGCCATGGCCGTGTTCGAAGCGACCCGGACCCACGCACCGTGATCCGATTGACAGCCGGCTGTCCCCTTGGGACACTACGGGCCCCAAAATGACTCTTAGGGGAGCGGTGGCTAAAGCCATCTCGCCGAGCGGCTTGATCGCGGTGGTCGCGACCTGCGGCCTCCTGGTCAGCGCCTGCGGATCGTCTAACTCTTCTTCAAAAGCCTCAGTAACCCCCTCGCCGTCGCCCAAAGCGAAGCTGATCACGAGCGTCGATGCTTGCACGCTGGTCACCGCAGCCGACGCGTCCACCGCGACCGGAGTAACGGTTACTGATATCGGGGCTTCAAGTGGGGCGCAGACGGCAGGGACTTGCCTCTATGGCAGCGCAGACTTCACGACGTCCGTGATCGTCGAGGCCCAGGTCTACCCGAGCGCCAGCGCCGCCGCCTCGATTTCACCGGAGTCGCTGGCCGCCGCCTTGAAAGGCGCCAACGCGACGGGTACGGCCAAAGTAGTCACCGGAATCGGCGACAAGGCAGTCGAGTACACGTTTACGAGCTCCGGGACTGGCGGAACCATGATTTTCGCGTTCAAGTCAAACGTCGTCATCATCATTGCGGTCACACCTTCCACCGGCCCGACCGCGGTCGAGAATCTCGCCCGAACCGCCGTCGGCCGTCTCTGATTCCCCCACGCCAGAAACCGCATGTGGGCGGTGAGAGGGTCGAACTCCCGACCTCCTCGGTGTAAGCGAGGCGCTCTGCCAATTGAGCTAACCGCCCGTAGCGGATGCTCAGTCTACCCAGCGGCGAGCACGCTGAGCGCCGAGTTGAGCTGCGTGTCCTTGGCGTAGCCGTTAGCCGGCTGCTGGACGTCGAA
>DMCH01000151.1:0-2030 GCA_003446775.1 Chloroflexota bacterium | reverse complement strand
GGCAGGTACCACCGCTTGACCGTGAGGTGGATGTCGGCCCCGTCGTTCAGGGGGAAGTCCTGCTGCACCGACCCCTTGCCGAAGGTCACCGTGCCCACCAGCTTGGCGCGATGGTGGACTTGGAGCGAGCCCGCCACGATTTCCGCCGCCGATGCGCTGTTGGCGTCCACTAGCACGACCAGCGGCACCGACGTGGCGAGGTGCTCGCCGCTGACCATGTGCCTATCCACTTGGCTGGTGCGATCGCGCAGCTCGAATGTCTCCCCGCTCGCGATGAACTCGCTGATGACATGGTCGGCTTGATCGATGAACCCGCCCGGGTCCTCGCGCAGGTCCAACACAATCCCGTTGGCGCCGGGCAATCCGGACGTCAGCGCCGCGTGAAGCTCGTCTGTCGTCGTCGTGGTGAATTGGTATAAGCGCACGTACAGAACGTGGTCCGCGATCACCGTCGACCGCACGGAGGGCACCTGGATCTCAGCCCGCGTGATGGTGACCGAAAAGGTCTGGCCGCCCCGCTGGATGGTCAGCGTCACCTTGGATCCGTTGGGACCCTGAATCAGCGTCGAGGCCTGATCCGAGGTGAGGCCCTTCATGGCCTTGTCGCCGACCATGACGATCTGGTCGCCGGCCTGCAGCCCGGCCGCCGCCGCCGGTGAGCCCGGCACGGTGCCCGTGATCGTCGGATAGGCGCTGCTGAAGCTCAAGTAGATTCCGATCCCCGAGTAGTGGCCCGTATAGACATCCTGCAGGCGCTTGTATTGCGCCGGGTCGTAATAGGCCGAGAACGGGTCGCCCAAACTGGAGATGAGTCCCTGCACTGTACCGTGCGAGAGCTTGGTGGCATCCACGTTGCCATCGACGTACTCCGCCTGGATCACACGGATGGCCTGCTGCAATTCGGTCGTGTCGACGCGGCCGGCCGAATGGTGTGCGAAATACGGCATCACATCCGGGAACGCCTGGTCTGTGTAAACGCCGATGCCGAAGGCGACTACCGCGACGAGCAGGACGGCAACGCCCCAAAAGGCGTCGCGCAGCTTCATGTCATGAGCCTAACCGAACCCCTCTCCCCGACCCTCTCCCCTTCAGGGAGAGGGAGATGCTAGCAGCCGAGCCAGATGCAGGGATTTCTCGGGTCGTTGTTGACGCGGATCTCGAAGTGCAGGTGTGGCCCGGTCGACCACCCGGTTGACCCTTCATAACCGATCAGGTCCCCGCGGGCGACGATCTGGCCGCTAGAAAGACCACCGGCATACCCGGCCAGGTGGCCGTACACGGTCGAGTACCCGTTGCCGTGGATCATCAGGATCATGTTGCCGTAGCCGATCGAGCCTGGATAGAAGTAGATGACGCCTGTGTCGGCGGCGACGATAGGCGAGTGGTATGCCGCGGCGATGTCTATGCCCGTGTGGATTCGATGCGGGTACGGGCAATTCGGGTCGTATATCTCGAGATAGAACGTCACGCAGCCGTAACCCTGGCTGATACAGCTGAAGCCACACGCGGGCTCAGGCCATTCGAACTGACCCGTGCCGCCGCCGGCCTTCTGGGCCGCTGCTTCGTATTGCAGCTGCAGCTGGGCGACCTGGGCGTCGATCGCGGCGCGCTGGGCCTGCACCTGCTGGTATTGCTTGGCGAGCTGGGCTTCGAGCTGGACCGCAGCGGCCATCGCCGCCTTCTGGGTGTTCACGTTTTTCTCCAGGTCGGCCTCGGTCGCCTGCAGCTGCTGGAGCAGCGCGACCACCTGGGTTCTCTGGATGGTGAGATCGGCATTGGTCTGGTCGAACGTCGCGCGCTCCACCGCCAGCTCGCCGAGCAGCTTGCGATCGGAAGCCGCGACCTGCTGAGCGCCGATCATGCGGTTCATAAGGTCGTTGAAGGTGTTCGCGGTCAGGACCAGCTCGACGTAGTTGACCGAGCCGTGATCGTCCACATAGCGCAGCCTCTGGTTCAGCAGCTCGTCGCGCACGCTCATTTGCGCGTGCACCCGCGTTAGGCTGGCCTCGGTGAATCGGATCTTGCGGTCC
>DMCH01000068.1:8607-13087 GCA_003446775.1 Chloroflexota bacterium | reverse complement strand
GACTTCTGCGCGCGCGAGTTCGCCCCCACCGTCGCGGCCAACGATCGGGAGGGCCACCACGACCCCAAGATCTTCGCCAAGCTCGCGTCGATCGGGCTCCCTGGCGTGTGCTTCCCGCAGCGCTACGGCGGCCACGGCCTCGATTACCTCTCGCTGGGCCTGGTTTGCGAGGAGCTCGAGTACGTCGACACCACCTACCGCACGGTGCTTTCCGTGCACGTCGGCCTGGTCGGCATGGGGTTGTACACGTGGGCCGACGAGGATCAGAAGCAGCGGTGGCTCGTGCCGATGGCCTCGGGCCAGAAGCTCGCCTGCTACGGGCTCACCGAGCCGAACGCCGGCTCGGATGTGGGTTCTATGCAGTCGACCGCTCGCCGATCGGGGTCCGGCTACGTGCTCAACGGACAGAAGGTGTGGGTTTCCGACGCGGACACCGCCGACTTCCTCCTCGTTTTCGCCAAGACAGACCCGAAGGCCGGGAACCGCGGCGTCTCCGCCTTCATGCTCGACCGCGCCAAATGCGGGCCAGCGCTGCGGACGGAACCGATCAAGGATCGCCTCGGCATCCGAGCGGGTGATGTGGGTTCGATCTTCATGGCCGACGTCGAGGTGCCCGAGCGAGATCGGATCGGCGATGAGGGTGACGGGTTCAAGATCGCGATGAGCTGCCTCGACAACGGGCGTTTCACGGTCGCCGCCGGCGCCGCAGGCACAGTCCGCGCGTGTCTTGATGCTTCGGTGAAATACGCGCGCGAACGCAAGACCTTCGGGCAGGAGATCGGCCGCTACCAGCTGGTGCAGCAGATGATCGCGCGCATGTCACGCGACTACGAGATCTGCCGGCTCCTGTATTTCAAAGTCGCGTGGATGAAGAACAAAGGCATGCGACACACACGCGATGTGTCGATGGCCAAGCAGTACGCCACCGACGCCGCCTTCAACGCCGCGCACGACGCCATCGAGGTTCACGGAGCGTATGGATACTCGGCCGAGTACCCGGTCGAGCGCTTTCTCCGCAACGCGCGAGCGCCGATCATCTACGAGGGCACGCGCGAGATCCACACGATCCTCCAGGGCGAGTACGCCCTCGGTTATCGAGAAGACCGTCCGGTCAAGAAGTCGCTCCCTCCCTACGAACCAGATTGATGGCGCTGGCCGCGCGCCGGTCGTTATCGAGGCTGACGCATCTCGATTTCGCTCTTCTGTCGGTCTACTGGATCGCGATCGGCTACCTGTGGACGAGCCTCGGCGGACTGATCCTGCCCGACCTCGTCGTCCACCTCGTCGGCAACACGCACAAGGGGCCGGCGCTGGGTGTGCTGGAGGGGGTCGGATCGCTGATGGCGGTGGTCTGGCAGCCGCTGGTCGGCTCGTACTCGGACCGCACCCGCACGCGTTTCGGGCGGCGGCATCCATTCATCTTCGCCGGGACCGTCGGCGACGTGCTCTTCCTGATCGGAATCGCGCTGTCAGGCAGCTACTGGCTGGTCTTGATCTTCTACTTCCTGCTCCAGACGGCCTCCAACACGGCGCAGGGTCCGTATCAAGGGCTCCTTCCCGACGTCGTTCCGGAGGCGCAGCGCGGCACCGCTTCCGGTTACTACGGCGCGTCGAACGCGATCGGGTTGATCGCAGGCTCGGTGGGGGCGGGCTACATCCTCGCCCATTTCGGTCGGACGGCGGCCATCCTCAGCATCTGCGTACTCCTCCTGGTCACGATGGTGCCGACCGTGCTGCTGGTCCCCGACCGCGCGGAGGCTAGCCGGGCGCAGTTCACGAGCTTGCGGCAAGCGCTCGCAACCACGTTTTCACGACCACTTCGTCACTCGCATTTTCTGTGGCTGATGGCGTCGCGGCTCTTGATCCTGATGGGGCTGGTCGGGCTGCAGAGCTTCGTTCTGTATTACTTCAGCGACGTCTTCTATCACAGCCACGTCGACGAGGCCGTCACCGCCGCCTACACCCTCCAGGGCCTGGTGATCGTGTCCGCCCTCATCGTCGCGCTGCCGGCGGCGCGGGCTTCAGACCGCATCGGCCGGCGGCCCCTGATTCTCTGGGGCGGCTTGCTGGGCGCGGCTGGAGTCCTGATTCTCGTCTTCAGCCACTACCAGCTATTACCCTCGTCCTTGTTGGAGCCGCTTGCCCGTGCCCTGAAGGTGCCGGTCCTGGCTGCTCAGGCGACCCTTGTAGGCGTCTTGATCGGGATCGGATATGGGCTCTTCTTCTCGGTCGATTGGGCCTTCATTCAGGACATCATCCCGCCCGGCGAGGCAGGCCTGTTCATGGGCTTCAGCAACATCGCCACCGCGGGCTCCGGGGTCATCGCCCGCTTCGTGGGCGGCTTCCTGCTCGAGTTCAACAACGGGCCCAGGGTGTTGGGCCTTCCAGGCGGATACCCCGTCATCTTCACCGTGTTCTTCGTCTGGCTGCTGGTGGGCGGCCTTCTCATCCTGAAAGTGCCGGAGATGCGCAAGACATGACCGAGATGAACCTCGACGGACTCGAGCCCTGGGGCGGCCTGGCCGGCAATCCGATCGACGCTGCCGACATCGTGGTCGCCGGCATTCCCTATGACGGCTCGGCCGTCTATCGGAAGGGTGCTGCCCTGGCGCCGAAGCGGATTCGCGAGCTCTCGGCGGTCATGCCGCCCGTAACCGAAGATGCGCGCCCCCTGGCCGGGCTCAGGGTGCACGACATGGGCGACCTGGACGCGGGGACGGACATCGAGTCCGGCTGGTCGAAGGTGGCCAATGGATTGGCGAAAGTGCCGGCTTCGGCGCTTCTGACCGTCCTGGGCGGAGACCACTGCACCGCCATCGCCACCCTTACCACCCAGCGGTGGCGCCATCCCGACCTCGCCGTGCTGTGGGTTGATGCGCACCCGGACCTTTGCGACTTCTCGCGCGGCGGCCGCTGGACCTGCGGCTGCGCGATGCGCAGGGCCCTGGAGGTCTCGAGCATCGGCCCGGCGCGCGTGGTGATCGCCGGCGGGCGGGACTATGACCCCGAAGAGCTCGAGTTCATCCGCGCTCGAGGCATGCTGCTGGTGTCCGCCTCGCAGCTGGCCAACGACCCGGCTGCACCGCGTATGGTCGCCGAGGCGCTCGCCGGCAAAAGCGTCCACGTTTCGTTCGACATCGATGCCCTCGACCCGGCCTTCGCGCCTGGGACAGAGATCCCATCGCCGGGCGGGCTCTCCACTCGCCAGGCCATCGACTTTCTACGCGTCGCCACCGCGGGCGCGAAGCTGGTGGGTCTCGACGTGGTCGAGGTCTCGCCGCCATTCGACAACGGCGATATCACGACCCTCGCCGCTCTGAAATTGATCTTCGAGTTCTGGGGCATGTTCTGGCATGGAAAGCGCTGACGTAGTCATCGCCGGCGGCGGGATCATGGGCTGCGCCCTCGCCTACCAGCTCAGCCGGCGAAAAGTAGACGTCCTGCTCCTGGAGCGCGAGACGTTGGGCTCGCAGTCGACAGGCAAATGCGCAGGCGGCGTGCGCCAGCAATTCTCATCGGAGGGAAACGTGCGCCTGCAAAGAATGTCTGTCGGCATGCTCGAGCGTTTCGACGATGAGATCGGGCACTCTGCGGACTTTCGCCAGCTCGGCTACTTGTTCCTTCTCACGCAGCCACAGCAGGTTGAGGACTTCCGCCACAACATGGAGATGTGGCACCGCGTCGGATTGACCGAGGCCCGCTGGGTGGATGCCACCGAGGCCGCGCGGATGGTGCCGATCCTGAACGTCGAGGATGTGCTTGGTTGCACGTTCTGTCCGACTGACGGGATCGCCAGTCCCGCCGACGTGACATCGGGTTATGCGTCGGCCGCCCGCCGCCTTGGGGCGCGATTGAAGGAAGGCGTGGCCGTCACCGGTGTCGAAGTCGCATCCGGCCGGGTCCAGGGGGTTAGCACCACGGCCGGCGACGTCGCGACGCGCCTCGTCTTCGATTGCGCGGGCGCGTGGTCGGCGTCCATCGGCCGCATGGCCGGCCTCGAGATCCCCATCCTTCCATACCGGCGTCACATCGCCGTCACGGGCACCTTCCCGGCCGTGCCGCGCACCAATCCGATGACAGTCGATTTCCAGACGTCGCTTTACTTTCATCCGGAAGGGGACGGCGTCCTCATGGGCATGAGCGACCGGGAAGAGCCGCCCGGCTACCTGACGGACGTCAACTGGGACTTCCTCGAGAAGATGTTCGCGCAAGCCGCGCGCCGGGCCCCGGCTCTGGCCGGCGCAGGTGTGAAGACCGCGTGGTCCGGCCTCTACGAGGTGACGCCGGACCACCAGGCGATCCTGGGGCCGATCCCCGAGCTGGAAGGCTTCTGGTGTGCGGCCGGCTTCAGCGGCCATGGTTTCATGCAAGCGCCGGCTGCGGCGCTGCTGCTCACCCAGCTCCTGCTGGACCGGGCGTCTGAGATTGACATCTCGTCGTTTGCGTTCGAACGCTTCGCTCGGGGCGCATTGGTAAAAGA
>DMCH01000068.1:7296-8381 GCA_003446775.1 Chloroflexota bacterium | reverse complement strand
TAGGTGGCGGCGATGTGTTCCCGCCGCCTCCGAGTTCGAATCGCGGCGGCGATCCCGCCTGCGCCGATGAGAACGGCGAACAGCCCCAGACCGATGCCGCCGGCTACCTGCCCGCTCACCGGGTCCAAGTATGTCGTCCGTTACGATTCTCGACCGTGGCCAGGGTTTTACTGTTGGGGTCGACCGGCTTCTTCGGCCGTGGAGTAGCGCACAAGCTGCTCGACGCCGGGCACCAGCTCAGGGTGCTGGTGCGCGACCCGATGAAGGCGGCGGCTTTCAAAGCGCGAGGCGCCCAGCTCATCGTCGGAGACGCGCTCAACCCCGCGGCCGTGGCCCAGGCGGCCCAGGGCACGGAGCACATCATCAGCCTGGTCGCGGTCCGCCGGAACCGCCCGCAGTCGTTTCTCGAGGTCAACGTCGACGGCCCGCGGATCATGGCCGAGGCGGCGAAGGCCGCTGGTGCGAAGTCGGTGGTGCTCGTGAGCAACATTGGCGCCCGACTCGATCCGCACTTCAAGTACTTCACGTCGCGCTGGATGGGCGAGCAGGAGCTGGCCAAGAGCGGAGTGGCCGCCACGATCCTGCGCTTCTCGCTGATTCTTGGCGAGGAGGGTGGTTCCCTCGACGATTTCGAGCGCCTCGCCAAGTTCAGCCCATTCGTCATCATCCCGGCGTACGGTGATGTCCAGTTGCAGCCGATCCTTCGCGAGGACGCCGCTCGGTGTGTGGTGGAGGCCATCCAGAAGCCGGAGCTGCTGGGCAAGATCCTCGAGCTCGGGGGGCCCGAAGTGGTCACGTTCGCGACCATCTACGGCTGGTTCCTCGAGGCTCGCCGGATCAAGAAGCCAAGGCTTACGGTGCCGCCCGGGCTTTTGATCCCGGGCGCGACGGTCATGGAGCTGCTCATGAAAGATCCCCCCATCACGCCCGACGAGATCAATATGTTCGGCGTCAACAACATCGCCGGCGGCATTGACTCGGTCAGCACTCATTTCGGATGGCGGCCGACCGCACCCAGCTCTTGGGTTCCCCTGCACTGGAAGAAGGCGCCGGCACGGAAGTAAGGGACCTGCACCCGGAGGTCC
>DMCH01000068.1:1948-6999 GCA_003446775.1 Chloroflexota bacterium | reverse complement strand
TCCAAGGAGCTTCCGGGGGCGGGTCCCACGTTAGGGCGTTCTTCGGGTTGCCGGTGCCCGAAGCGCAACGTGCCGCGATGGCCGACTTCCTCACCGCGTGCGCCGAAGTGGCTCCGCAACTCCGGTGGACCCCCGCCGCCAACCTGCACCTGACCGTTCGATTCATCGGCAATGTCGACCGTCCTCTGGTGGAGGCGATCGCCGATCGGTTGGCGGCCCGATCTCTTCTCGCGTTCGACATCGAGCTCGGGAATTTCGGAACGTTCGGGCACGGGCGGCACGTAAGGGTGGTCTGGCAGGGCCTGCACACTGGCGCGGACGCGGTGACTGCGCTCGCCGCCCAGGTGGACGCAGAGTGCGCGGCCGCCGGACTCGTGGGTGAGAAGCGCCCGTTTCAGGCTCACCTGACTCTCGCCCGCGCTCGCCCGCGTGATGGAGCCGAGCTGCCTCCACTGCCGGAGCCGCCGCGGCTCAGCGCCTGGCGCGCCTCCGAGCTCGTCCTCTACGCAAGCCGGCTCAGCCGGACGGGCGCGACCTATGAGTCATTGCGCACCGTGAAGCTGGATTGACGCGAGCCCGGCCAGGCAGCACTCCAGGTCCTCCTCAGGGCGCGCGCCGCTGACACCCGCGGCGCCGACGGTCAGCCCGTCCCTCTTGATAGGTACCGACCCAGGGCCGGGGATCAGCGGCAAGCGGACAAGCCGGTCCGCGGCGCTGAAGAATCCGGGCCGGTCCTCTGCCAGGTTCTGGAGCGATGCGCCATCCCGCAGCAGCATGGCGGCCCCGACCGCCTTCGCCTCCGCGATCTGTGGCGAGAGCGGCGGCGCCCCATCCATTCGGCCCAGAGCAATCAGGTGGCCACCCTCGTCGACCACGGCCGCGGTCACGCTCACCCCCATCTTCGCGGCTTTGGCGTGAATTCCGGCAACCACCTTGTTGGCGTCTTCGAGGCTGAGCGGCATATTCGGCAAACTAGTCTCGCATGGAGGTCGACGGAAGGGTTGCGATCGTCACCGGCGGCGGCACCGGCATAGGCCGCGCGGTTGGGGTTCGGCTCGCGAAAGCCGGAGCTGCGGCGGTCGTCGTCAACTACTCGCGCTCCGAGGACGAAGCCAACGCGACGGTGCATGAGATCGAGTCGCTCGGCGCCAAGGCTCATGCGCACAAGGCTGACGTCTCCGACGAGTCGCAGGTCGTCGCGATGATCGATGAGACCGTGAAGAGGTTTGGCCGCCTCGACATCCTGGTCAACAACGCCGGCACGACCCGCTACATCCCGCACGCGAATCTCGACGAGCTCACCGAGGACGTGTGGAACGAGATCCTGGGCGTCAACCTCAAGGGCACGTTCTATTGCTGTCGTGCGGCTGCGCCCGAGCTCCGCAAGCAAAAAGGCGCGATCGTGAACGTGGCCTCCGTCGGCGGGCACCGAGCGGTGGGATCCTCGATCCCTTATGGAGTCTCCAAAGCGGGCATCCTGCAGCTGACACGTGCGCTGGCGCTCGCGCTGGCTCCCGACGTTCGAGTCAACTCCGTCTCGCCGGGACAGGTGTCAACCCGCTGGTACAGGCAACGGTTCGGCGACGAGGCGACCGTGGCTCTCGAGACGTCGATAGCCGAAGGCACGCCGCTGAAGGCCATCGCGACCCCCGACCAGGTCGCCCAGGCCGTGATGGCGCTGGTCGAGAACGACATCGTCACCGGCCAGGACCTGGTCGTCGATGGCGGCCGCATGGCTGGCTACGCATAGAAACGTATGAGGAAAAACCTGCCGGTTTTCCCTCATCGCCGGTTCGGCTTCGCCGAAGCGGCTGCGCTCTTTCCCGCGGATGGGATTTTCTAAATGTCACTCCCGGCCGCGCCTGCAGCCGACCGGGAACGTTAGGGGACGGCCGGAGAATCCGGCCTACATGCCACGCGTGTTTCGTGATGAAAAGGCTACGGATGGTGGCTTGGCGGCGAACTGACTTTCGGGGCTTGCGCTCCACTCCGGGCGTCCCCTAGTCTTGGCAACGGCCCCGAGGGAAACGTTCGAGAGAACAGGAACAGGCCGCAAGGCAGGTACCAGTTTTCGAGAGGCGATCCGTCGGGGTCACTTTTTATTCGCGGTGGGGACAGATGTCCCCTCCGCAAGCCAACCCCTCTCCTCTGCCACGCTGGGTGGCGCCTGGAAGGTGGCATGTCTGGGTGACGGCCGGAGTAAATCCGGCCTAAAGGCTGCACCTGGCATTGATCTCATTATTCGCGGTGGGCACGTCCCCTCCGCGGGCCAACCCCTCTCCTCAGCCACGCTGGGTGGCGTCTTGGAGGGTGGCCTGTTTGGGTAACGGCCGGAGTAAATCCGACCTAAGGCTGCACCTGGCATTGATCTCATTTATCTGGGCTTTCGCAGGCTGAGGCCCGTACGTCGCGTTAGGCTCTAGCGCCATGAAGACCGCGCCGCGCATTTCGCCGCCCGTGCCACGGGCACCGGCCGTGGTTGAAATTTCGATCGTGATGCCTTGCCTCAACGAAGCGGAGACCCTGGCCACATGCATCGCCAAGGCGCGCGAGGCCATCGCCAACGGCGGGTACGCAGCCGAGATCATCGTCGCCGACAACGGGAGCAGCGACGGCTCTCAGCTGCTCGCGCGGGAGCTCGGCGCCAAGGTCGTCGACGTGCAGAGAAAGGGTTATGGCAGCGCGCTGATTGGCGGCATCGACGCGGCGCAAGGACGCTTCGTCGTCATGGGTGACGCCGACGCGAGCTATGACTTCGCCGTCATCGCGCCGCTGGTCGCCAAGCTGCGCGACGGCTATGACCTCGTGGTCGGCAACAGGTTCCTGGGCGGGATCGAGCCGGGCGCAATGCCTTGGTCGCATCGTTGGTTGGGCAACCCAGTCCTCACGCGCATCAGCAGGATTTTCTTTCACGCCCCTGTCGGAGACACGCACTGCGGGCTGCGGGCGTTCACTAAGGACGCCTACGAAAGGATGCGGCTGCGCGCGACCGGCATGGAGTTCGCCAGCGAGATGGTGATCAAGGCTTCATTGAAAGGAATGCGGATCACCGAGGTGCCGGTCGTGCTGCATCCAGACGGCCGGTCGCGGCCGCCACACCTGCGCACCTGGCGCGACGGCTGGCGCCACTTGCGCTTCATGCTCCTGTTCAGCCCGCGATGGCTGTTCCTGTATCCGGGCCTGGCCCTGCTGGTGGGGGGCCTGGTGGTCTCGGCCCTGCTGGTCGCGGGACCGCTGCGCATAGGCGGTGTGCGCCTCGACATTCACACGCTCCTGGTGGCCGGCTTCCTCGCGCTGCTCGGATACCAGCTGGTGCTGTTCGCTGTTTTCACAAAGATGTTTGCGATCCGCGAGGGCTTTCACCCGCCGCACCCGGTCCTGCAGACGCTGCTTCGCTACATCACCCTCGAGGTGGGGCTGCTCGCCGGCGCGCTGATGGCCCTGGGCGGCCTGGTGGCGCTGGTACTGGCCGTAGCGAGCTGGCAGTCGGTGGGATTTGGAAACTTGAATCCGTCGACGACGATGCGCGAGGTGATTCCCGCGGTCGTCCTGCTCGCGCTCGGCACGCAGACGATCTTCGCCAGCTTCTTCATCAGCATCCTCTCAATGGAGCGCGACTAGATCGTTTGCGTGGCCTCTAGGCCGGATTTACTCCGGCCGTCCCTGACAGGCCTTTATGCCTCTGATGTGGTTGGGAGAGATATTTCGAAAATCCAAACCGCGGGAAAGAGCGCAGCCGCGCCGGCGAAGCCGGCCCGGCGATGAGGGAAAACCGGCAGGTTTTTCCTCATATCTCTAGTAGACCGGCAGATCCAGGGTCACTGCTTCCAGCCACTTCCTGCACGAGGTCAGGAAGCGAGCGGCCATCAGCCCATCCAGCACGCGGTGATCGAACGAGAAGCAGAGATACATCATCGGTTTGATCCCGATCATTCCGCTCACCGCCATCGGCCGCTCGACGATGGCCTCCATGGTGAGGATGCCGGCCTGGCCGGGGTTGATGACGGAGTAGCTGAACAGGGTTCCGAAGGTTCCCGAGTTGTTGACCGTGAACGTGCCACCGCTGAGGTCGTCAGCCTTGAGCTGCTTGTTGCGGGCACGAGTGGCAAGGTCGTTGACGGCGCGCGCAAGGCCCGCGATCGAAAGTCCATCCGCGCGCCGGACGACCGGCACGACCAGGGTGTCTTCGAGACCAACCGAGACGCCCAGGTTGATGTCCCGATGGATGATCAGCTCGGTCTCGTTGAAGGTGGAGTTGACCTCGGGGTGCTCGCGCAGCGCGGAGATAGTGGCGGCCATCACATAGGGCAGGTATGTGAGGGAAAAGCCCTCTTGCTTCTGAAAGGCGGCCTTGTTGGCGTTGCGATGCGCAACCACGCCCGACATGTCCGCTTCCTGCGTCTGCCACGCGTGCGGGATGGTCGTCTTCGAGCGAACCATGTTTTCGGCGATGAGACGCCGGACGCGCGTGAGTTGAACGACCTGGTCGCCTTCGGCCGGCGCAGCCGGCGTGGCTGGCGTGGCGCCTGGTGCTTTGGTTGGAGGGGCGGCCTTGGCCGCAGCTGCGAACTGCTCCACGTCTTTCTTGGTCACCCGGCCGCCGATGCCGGTGCCCTGCACCTTGGCGAGGTCGACGCCCACCTCCGACGCCAGCATCTGGACTGCGGGCGAGTAGCGATGCTCGCCGCCATCGAGGACAGGGGATGGCTCCGACGGCTGCAATGGCGGTGCCGTCGCGGGGGCCGCCGGGGCAGCGGGCTCAGGTTTGACTGCCGGGGACGGAGTTGGGGCTGCGGCTGCGGGGGCGGGCGTGGGGGCCGGGGCTGCGGGGGCTGCGGCGGTGGGAGCAGGGGCTGCGGTTGCGGGGGCGGGAGCTGCGGCTGTGGCAGCGGGGGCGGGAGCGGGGGCTGCGGCTGCGGCTGCGGGGGCGGAGGCTGCTACTGCAGGGGCGGGAGCGGGCGCTTCTGGCGAGGCGGCGACCTCGCCGTCGGCGCCGACTTCGACCACGGCGATCTCCGCCCCGGCCTGCACCGTCTGGCCCTCCTTGGCCA
>DMCH01000068.1:0-1599 GCA_003446775.1 Chloroflexota bacterium | reverse complement strand
GTGTCGACCTCGAGCATCGGCTCGAACTCGACCACCTTGTCACCCGGCTTGACGAGCCACTTGGCGATCGTCCCCTCGTGGACGGACTCGCCCAGCTGCGGCATGACCACACGGGTGGTTTTCGCCATCAGAACGCCGCGAGCTCCCGAAGCGCCTTCGCGATCTTCTCGGGGTTGGGCATGAACGCATCCTCCATCGCCGGCGCGTAGGGGATCGATGGAACGTCGAGGCCGCCGAGCCGCTTAACCGGCGCATCGAGCCAGCGCCACGCCTCGTCGGCGATGATGGCCGCCACCTCAGAGCCGACTGAGACGCTGAGGTTGTCTTCGTACAGCACCAGGCACTTGCCGGTTTTGCGAGCGGACGCGATGATCGCCTCCCGGTCCAGCGGGTAGACGGTGCGCAGGTCGACGATCTCGACGCTCACGCCCTCGCCATCAAGGGTTTTGGCCGCCTCCTGCGCGTACGAGACCATGAGCCCATAACAGAACACTGAGATGTCCGTGCCGTCTCGCGCCGTGCGCGCGACCTGCAGGGGGATCAGGTACTCGCCTTTGGGCACGGGCTCTTTGAACATGCGATAGAGCCGCTTGTGCTCGAAAAAGAGGACCGGGTCCGGATCGCGGATCGACGCGAGCAGGAGGCCTTTCGCCTCATACGGGCTCGACGGGATGACGATCTTCAGGCCCGGCGTGGCGAAGCGCGCCTCGATCGACTGCGAATGGTAGAGCGCGCCGTGGGCGTGGCCACCAAACGGTGCGCGAATGACAATCGGCACCGACCAGTCACCGTCGCTGCGATAACGGAACTTCGCGATTTCGTTCGTGATCTGGTTGAACGCCATGTGCGCGAAGTCGGCGAACTGCATCTCGGCCACCGGACGCTTGCCGGCGAGCGCGAGCCCGAGACTGACGCCCGCGATCGAGGACTCGGCGAGTGGCGTGTCGATGACCCGCGTCTCGCCGAAGCGCTTGCGCAATCCGTCGGTGACCAGGAAGACTCCGCCCTTCTGGCCGACATCCTCGCCGAGTACCATTACCCGTTCGTCGCGCTCCATCTCCTCGGTGAGGCATGAGCGCAATGCGGCGACCATGTTCATCTCCTCGGTCTCGACGCCGGGAGGCGGGTCGATGGCCTTCGGGACGTCCAGGCCGTACACGTTGGTGAGCGCGTTCTCAGGCGGAGCGTCCGGTGACGCCATGCCCTGCCGCGTCGCCTCGGCGACCTCTTCCTTGACCTTCTCCTCGAGGGCCTCGACTTCCTTGGCGCTGAGGACGCCCTCGTCGAGGAGCCGCTTCTTGAAGCGCTCGAGGCAGTCGTTCTTGGCGAGCTGGTCGATCTCTTCCTGGGTTCGATAGCGGCGCTGGTCGTCCTCCGACGAGTGGGCGCCGAGGCGGTCGACGAGGCATTCGATGAGGGTCGGTCCCTGGCCCGCGCGGGCGCGCGCGATGGCCTCTTTGGCCACGAAGTAGCAGGTCACCGGGTCGCGGCCGTCGACGGTCACACCCGGGAATCCATACCCCGCCGCGCGCTGAGCGACGTGCTCGACCCCGTACTCCTTGTTGAACGGCGTGGAGATCGCGGAGCCGTTGTTCTGTC
>DMCH01000067.1:22777-30377 GCA_003446775.1 Chloroflexota bacterium | reverse complement strand
CTCGCGTTGGGCAAGATGGTCCGTGAGCTCCGGGCACTCCCGACCGCGGACGCCGAGCGACGCCTGCGCGACCGGGCGGGATTCGACGATCGCGCCATCAAGAATCTGCTCACGTATCTCGAGGACCAGGCCGCGGCCACTGGCGCGGTGCCCGATGACCGGACGGTGGTCGTCGAGCGATTTCGGGACGAAATCGGCGACTGGCGAGTATGTCTTCTCACTCCTCTCGGCGGTCGCGTGCACGCTCCGCTGGCGCTCGCGCTGGAGGCGCGTCTTCGGGAGCGGTTAGGCATCGACGCGCGAGCGCTGTGGACCGACGACGGGATCGCTCTCCACCTGCCGGACGTTGAGTCGCCGCCGGGTCTCGACGAGCTCGTGCTCGACCCTGAGGAAGTGGAGGGACTCGTCGCCGCTCAGCTCCCGGCCTCGGCCTTGTTCGCGGCGCGCTTCCGCGAGAACGCCGCGCGTTCGCTCCTCCTGCCGCGGCGCCGACCGGGACAGAGGACGCCCCTGTGGCAGCAGCGCATGCGCAGCGCGGGACTGCTGCAGGTGGCCGGGCAGTATCCGGATTTCCCAATCCTCGCCGAGACCTGGCGCGAAATCATGACGGACAGCTTCGACATGGCCGCGCTGAGCACGCTGCTGCGCGCGATCCGTTCCCGAGAGGTGCGGGTGGTCCCGGTCGACACGGAGCGCGCGTCGCCGTTCGCCTCGTCCCTCCTCTTCTCTTACGTGGCGGAGTTCATGTACGAGGGCGACTCGCCACTGGCCGAGCGCCGCGCGCAGGCGCTGACGCTCGATCGCGAGCTCCTGGCAGAGCTGCTGGGCAGCGAGGACCTGCGCGAGCTCCTCGACCCGGAGTCCATCGCCGCGGTAGAGCTGGAATTGCAGGGCCTCCTCCGAGAACGCTTTCCGCGCGATCCCGACGAAGCCCACGACCTGCTGGTCCGGCTGGGCGATGTAAACGATTCGGAGGCGGCGGCGCGCGGGCTCGAGATGGAATGGCTTCGGGCCCTGGAGCGGGAGCGACGAGTGGTGACCGTTCGCATCGCCGGTGAGGCGCGCTGGATCGCGGCCGAAGACTCTGGTCGCTACCGCGAGGCGCTGGGGGTGACGCTTCCAGTGGGCTTGCCAGACGCGTATCTGGATCCGGGCACCGAGCCGCTCACGTCGCTGATCCGCCGGTGGGCGCGTACTCACGTGCCGTTCGTCGCCTCCGACATCGTGGAGCGCTGGGGCCTTGCAACCGCGGGGGTCGAGGGAGCTCTGGCACAGCTGGTCGCACGGGGCGATGTGATCGCGGGCGAGTTTCGCCCCGCCAGTCGCGGACGTGAGCACTGCCACCCTGAAGTGCTCCGCATGCTGCGCAGACGTTCGCTGGCTGCGCTCCGCCGCGAGGTCGAATCCGTTCCGCCCGAGACTCTCGCGCGCTTTCTTCCGGCCTGGCATGGGCTCGGCGCGCGGGCAGGTGGCGTCGACCGCCTGCTCGAGGTCGTCTTCCAGCTGCAAGGCGCGGCGCTGCCCGCGAGCGTCATCGAGCGCGACATCATCGCGAGCCGCGTCGCCGGCTACAACCCGCGTCTCCTGGACGAGCTCGTCTCCATGGGCGAGGTGGTGTGGGTTGGTCGCGGCTCACTCGGATCAACCGACGGAAGGGTGGCTCTGTACCTGCGCGGCGACGCGCCCCGGCTGGTGCCGGAGCCGGCGGACGCACCCGACGGCGATCTTCATGCGCGATTGCGCGATCACCTGCGCGCCCGCGGCGCGACCTTCTTCCGAGACATCTACTCGGCCTGTGGCGGGGGCGACGAGGAAACGATGCTTGACGCGCTGTGGGACCTGGTCTGGGCAGGCGAAGTGACCAACGACACGTTCTCGCCGCTGCGATTACTCGGCCCGGCGGCGCGGCGGCCGGCGCACAAACCGCGCCTGCCTCGCCTGACGCAGCCGAGAGCCTCGGGCCGCTGGTCGCTTGTCACGGAGATGGTGGGCGCGGGCGCCAACGCGACCGAAAGGCTCCACGCCGCAGCAGGCGTCCTGCTCCAGCGATACGGCGTCCTGACGCGCGAGTCCGTTGCTGGTGAGGGATGGCCCGGCGGGTTCACCGGTCTGTACCCCGTGCTCCGCGCCATGGAGGAGTCTGGCCGAATCAGGCGCGGCTATTTCGTGGAAGGCCTGGGCGGCTCGCAGTTCGCCCTACCGGGAGCCGTCGACCGTCTGCGCGACCTTCGCGAGCCGGACGCCCGTGTCATCGCCCTCGCCGCGTGCGACCCCGCGAACTCGTATGGGTCGGTGCTGGCGTGGCCGCGCTCCGACGTGCGCATGGCCCGCGCCGCCGGCGCGTACTGCGTGCTCGACGGGGGGAAGCTGGTTCTGTATCTCGAGCGAGGCGGCCGCTCGCTCCTGACCAACGGCGAAGTCTCGATCGACCATCTACGCGCCTTGATCGCAATGGCCGTGCCGGCAGGAAGGGTGGAACTTCAGCGAGTCGACGGTGTGCCAGTCATGGACTCGCCTCTCAACGCGCTGCTCCGCGAGGCTGGGTTCGCATCGACGCACCGCGGCCTGGTCGCCCACGCCGGCCGAGGCTAGCGGCAGGGCGTAGGTACGATTACCACTTCGTCGGGGAGTAGCGCAGCTCGGTAGCGCACCTGACTGGGGGTCAGGTGGTCGGGGGTTCAAATCCCCCCTCCCCGACCAACTTCGAATTCCGATGGCCGCGGCCGTAGCAGGATCGGCCAGCCGGTCACGGGTATCAGCGACGGGCCGAACCCAATCGAGCGCATCGACCTCAATAAACCACCTCAAACCCCTCGCCGTCCCCCTAAGCTCACGACGTGCAGAGACCAGGCCCCGGCCTCGCGCTGGTCGGCGCCGAGCGCAGTATGTCCATCTGGCTTGCGTGGTATGCCGTCGGTCTTGTCGCCCTCGTCTTGATCGCCGCCGGAGATCTCTTTTTCGCCCTCTTCCTGATCGTCGTCACCGAGCTCATCTTCATCACATTGCGACCCCAGCCAAAGTTCAGCGCGTCGACGTATACGCCACCAGCGCCGGCGCAATGGCAACCCCCCATCACCGCGTTGAGATGGGCTGGGATCGTCGGCAACGCCTGGACCATTGGCACCACCGCCGTCCTTCTCACCGTTGCGATCCTTATCGTGCTGGTGATCCTCAGCGTCATGGGATTTCACCACTGGCTGGGCGTGGCGAACTTCATCGTGTTCGCACTCTTTGTCGCGTGGTTGTCGACGAGGCCGTTGTGGATTGCGCCTCTCAGGAGAGCCCTGAAAGTGGGGGCGACCAAGCAGCTTGGGCCATACCTGGCCACCATCAACGTCGGCACTGACGGCGTCGAGATCGACCTTCGGCCTTTGATGTTCGGCTGGGCGGCGCGGAGGAGCTATCGATTCTATGTGGGCTTTGGAGAGCTCGATGAGATCCGCATGATGGACGGGCTCACCGCCCAGGGCTACATGCTATCGATGGAGCAGTACGACCCCACATTCACCGTCAGGATGACGTGGGAGCTTGCCCACTTTGGCATGGATCAGAAAGCCAGGCCATCCCTCATCTCCATGTTGGGAATCGGCACGCACCTATTGCTGCGCAGCTCGACGCTGTTCTACATGGTCGGGAACGCCGACCAGTTCGGACCGGCGGCGGTGGCCGCATGGCAGGCCTGGCGGGCCACGCATCCCGTGCCGGCGACACCGACGGCCTAAGACTCGAGCGCCGGCAACCTCGACGGCAGGCGATCGCGCACTCAGCGCTCCACCGCCGGGGGCTCCCAGCCCCACGCCGGCGGCCGCAGCGACCAGATTCCTGAAACTGCCCGGCGACGTGTTCAGTCCAGATCCGACCGCCGGCTCCGCCTTGCCACCGGGCGGGGTCAGGCCAACCCGGTACCGGTCGGCGGCCCACAGCCATGGTGGGATGCCCAGGCCAGGCGCTGGCTACCTGTTGACCTGTCATCAGTCAGTCCTGACGGCCAGAGCTACGTTTACCTGTCTGCGGATGGCCTCCATCGTGTGCTCGTCGCCACGGGCTCCGACCAGTTGGTGTATCGACGGCCGCAGGGCGTGCTTGGCGGCCAGGTCCTTGGATATCAGGCCGACGTGTACATCGTTTTTCCGTCTGGGGTCAAGGATGGTGCAGGCGGCGTCATCACGAATCCGCCCAACCAGGTTGGCGTCTGGCGGATCGACGTTGTCGCAGGGACCGGCAGCAGGATTCTTACCTCAGACATTGTGGGATCAATGGGGGGCGGCGCCCTCTGGATCACTCCCGTCAGCGGCTACACGCTTGGTGACAGCCTGGTCCGCATCGAGCTGGCGACCGGGCAGCAGACAGTCTGGTTCAGTGACCCGGGCCGGACCATCCAGTTCTTGGGCGTTGATCATGCGGGGCTGCCGATCGTGTGGACGTTCGCTGGTGGTCACCTGGAGATCTGGCGCGTCGCGGCGCCCAACCAGGCCACCAACTTCTACTCGATCGATTACACGGGCGCGCCAGCGATATTTGGGCCGGAGATGCAGCAGGGATTGCTGGTGGCGGATGAGCACGGAGTGTGGTTCGGGGCGTCGGACGGGCTCTATATCTACGACGCGGCCGGCTTCCGCAAAATCGCGACGACCTCGGGCATCCCCGCCGGACCCTGCCAATAGGTTCGACCCGCCGGTGAGCGAGAGGGTGGTTTCTCGTTACGAACACCGAAGTGAGATCGGTTATACCCTATCGCCAAAGCCAGAGTGCATAGGCTATAACCTATTGCAATACCCTTCGCAAACAGGGTATAACCTATACATGGGTTCGAACGAGACTGTGAGCGGCCTTCGGCGCCGTATTCAACGCGAGGAGATCGACCGAGCACTTCGCCAAGATCCGCTGCTGCGCTTGCACTTGCAGCCGCCGACCGGTGGCTGGTTGAAAGGGATCCGCACGGCTCTTGGAATGACGGCCAAGCAGCTTGGACGGCGAGTCGGAGTTTCGCAGGCGACTGTTAGCGAAGCAGAGCTTGCTGAGTCCGAAGGTCGGATCACGCTCAAGAACCTTCGGAAGATGGCGGACGGCATGAACTGTGAGGTCGTTTACGCCCTGGTTCCCCGAGCCTCCCTTGACATGATCGTTCACAACAATGCCAATCAGGCGGCCCACAGGATGGTTGGCGACGTTTCGCAGGGAATGGCGCTCGAGGGCCAGTCGACGGACGACAGCGCGCGCGCCGCTCAGGTCGATGCGCTTCGCGAAAGACTGATTGCTGAGGGGTCAAGCCAGATCTGGGATTGATTTCAAAAGTCGACCCAGTTGCAAGCGAAACCCCAATCGATCCCGACGAGGCCAAAGGGCTTCTCCTGCGGATCAATACCCAGGAGGCCCTCAATCGCGCGGAAGAAGAGAACATCCTGCGGGCGCGCAGGTGGGCCGCAACAAGCAGGCTCGTGCGGGGCAATCTGCTCTTAGAAAGCACGTTGAGAAGAATCCACAAGGAGATGTTCGGCGGTGTTTGGAAGTGGGCCGGAGCTTACCGTCGCAGCGATAAGAACATCGGCGGTCCCTGGGCCCAGGTCCCTTTGTTGGTTAGACAGGTATGCGACAACTTCGCGCTTCGCGTTTCGTCGGAGACTGAAGATCGCGATCGCCTCTGCGTTGACTTCCACTTTCAGATCGTCAACATCCACCCGTTTGTCAATGGCAACGGCAGGCATGCCCGATTTTGCGCCGACCGATTGGTAGAGAACCTCGGAGGACGCCCATTTCCATGGGGCCGACGTGTTTTGCGAGAGGGAGCGGATCGGCAGGACTATTTAGCCGCGCTTAAAGCGGCCGATGTCGGCGATCTGGAAGCTCTAGTTCGGTTCGCCCGTTCGGGAGCGGAACGGGAGAAATAGGACCTAATCAGCCGTAAGGCGAGTGCTACGCGGCACGAGTTGTTCGCCGCCAGGTGATTCGGCTCGGCTGGCGCCAGCGGATCGGAATTCCGGCTTCGCAAAGGCCCCTCTGGCGCCAAACGTGCGGAATTAATGACGGACCAGCCGTGAATTTCACACGCCGAGAATTCGGTGCAGCACCTCACTGTCCCGAGCTCGCGCGGTCGGAAGGACCTCGACGATGCGCCCCTTCTCGATGAACGCGGCCCGGTCGGCAACGCGCAAGGCCATCTGGTGATTCTGCTCGGCCAGCAGGATTGACACGCCGGTCGACTTGAGCGTTCCGAGCAGCGTCCCGATCGACTGCACGAGCACCGGCGCGAGGCCTTCCGTCGGCTCGTCCAGCAGCATCACCCGCGGATTGCTCATGAGCGCGCGCCCGACCGCCAGCATCTGACGCTCGCCGCCGGAAAGGCCGCCCGCAAGGTTGTTCTTCAAGGGTTCGAGCTTGGGGAACAGCTCCCAGACCCGCTTTTTCGTCCAGCTGCGATCGTTGCCGTTGGCGTGAGCGGCGATCTCGAGATTTTCGTCCACGGTGAGGTTCTGGAAGCAGCGCGCACCTGAGGGCACGTACGCGAGTCCGTCTCGCGTCCGCCGGTGGGCGGGCCAGCCGCTCATGTCGCGACCTCCGACGCTGACCTTTCCTGAAGCGCCTGGGAGGAGTCCGACGATCCCGCGGATCGTGGTCGTCTTGCCCGCGCCGTTGCGGCCCAAGACCGCAAGCAGCTCGCCGTCCTCGACTTCCACGCTGAAGTCGAAGACGACATGGCTCTTGCCGTAGCGCACGTTCAAGCCTTCGACTTTGAGCACGGTTAAGCGCCGAGCTCCTCTTCCTCGAGCTCTCCCAGGTACACCTTCTGCACATCGGGGTTGCGCCGGATCTGTTCGGGTGTGCCCGCGGTCAGGACACGGCCCTGGTGCATCACCGTGACGGTCCGCGCCGTGCTGAAAACGACCGACATGTCGTGCTCGCAGAAGAGCAGCGTCAGGTGCCGCTCCGTGGCCAGCTGCCGAACCAGCTCCATGGCTTTGTCCGTCTCATACGCAGACATTCCCGCCGTGGGCTCATCGAGCAAGACCAGCTTCGACCCGAGCGCGAGCGAGATTGCGATCTCGATGGCGCGCTGGTCGCCATGACTCAGCTGACCGGCTGGAAGGTCTGCCCATGCGCCCAAGCCCACCGCCTCGGCAAGGTCCTGTGCCTCCGCCGAGAACATGCGATCGGCAATCCCGAACGGTCGCACGGTGTAGCCGCGGTGGGCGAGCATCGCGTACTGCAGGTTCTTTCGCACCGTCAGCTTTGGGAATATCGTCGTGATCTGGAAAGCGCGGCCGATGCCGGTCCGAGCGATCACGTGAGGCGGCTTTCCGGTGATGTCACGGCCGTCGAAGACGACCTTTCCAGAGTTGGGCTTCAACTGGCCGGTGATGAGATTGAAGAGAGTGGACTTGCCCGCACCGTTCGGTCCGATGATGGCGTGACGGTCGCCCTGCTTCACCTCGAGGCTGACATTCTCGACTGCGCGCAGGCCGCCGAACCTTCGACTCAGGTGCTCAATCCGAAGCAACGTCTTTCCCGAGTGCACCTCTTCGGCCTGGATCGCCTCGGTGGCGAGCGCCTTGCTCACATCGAACATTCGAATCGCCTCGCCGGTGCTTTCCGCCGGTTGCGC
>DMCH01000067.1:6456-22511 GCA_003446775.1 Chloroflexota bacterium | reverse complement strand
GACGGCACGTCCGAGATGCCGCCGGGCACCGCCAGGACGACGCCCAGCACGATGGCGCCGAGGATGATGTCGAATTGGTAAGGGAACTGCTTCGAGATCGAGTTGTCCAACACGACGTAGATGAAGGCCCCGATAGCGGGCCCCAGGAAGGTGGTGGTGCCGCCCAGAAGAGCAACCACAACCGGCTGCGCGTTGGCGGTCCAGTAGAGCATCTCCGGGTAGGCCTGCTGCTGGTACATGACGAAGAGGCCTCCCGCCACGCCGGCGAAAACGGCGGAGATGGTGTAGACGGCCAGCTCATACGCCCTCACGTTGATGCCGATCGCAGCCGCGCGCTGCCTGTTTTCGCGGATCGACAGCAGAGCCGCGCCGAACGGCGAACGGACCAGGATGAACATCAGCAGCAGGCAGATGCCAACCACTGCCGCCGTGAAGTAGTAGAGCGTCGTGTAGTCGTTCAGCTGGTCGGGCAGGGTGATCGAGATGCCGTTGTCGCCGCCGGTGAAGTCGTACCAGGAGAAAACGATCGAGAAGAGCAGCTGCGAGATCGCCAGCGTGAGGAGGGAGAAATAAAGCCTGACCGCCCGCTGCGCGACGAGGCCGGTGATCAGGCCTACGACAGCTGCGGCAAATGGCGCCGCGGCAAGGCCCACCAGGATGGGAAGGTGATAGTTCTTGAACATCACCGCGACCGTGTACGCGCCAACACCGTAGTACGCGGCGTGGGCGAAAGAGACCATACCCGTGTAACCGAGCATCAGGTTGTACGAGACCGCCCACAAGGCGAGCACCAGCGCCGAGGTGCCAAGAAAGATCTGGAACCTGGAGCTGGCGTCCGGATTCAGGTTCTCGTTGAGGCCGGCCAGAGGCGGGATCAGGGCCGCAAAGAGAAGGAGGGCTAGTACGACCCCCCAACGGGCGCGGGCGGCACGGCTGCGGGGCAACAGCCGGATCAACTCTCGGGCAGACCGAACAGGCCACGCGGCCTCACGATCAGGACGGCGGTCATGATGATGAAGACGAAGGCAAGCGCGAACGGGCTGGTGGCGGGGATGACGAGGCCGAACGAGATCACCATGCCCACGATCACCGAGCCGACCGCGGAGCCGATGATGCTGCCCAGCCCGCCGATGACGCTGATCGCGAAGGCCAGCACCAGAACGTCGGTATCGATACTGGAGCCGATCGCCTGGCTTGGCGCGACGATCGCCCCTCCAAGGCCCGCGAGCCCCGCGCCAATCACAAAGACGGTGGTGTACAGCCGGGTGACGTTGACTCCAGTTGCGTTCAACAGGTCCGGATCCGCCACCGCCGCTCGGATGTTCCGGCCGAGGTTCGTCCGGTAGAGCATCGCCCAGACGCCGGCGGCGATCACGATCGCGGCGGCGATCATGAAGAGCGAGTAGCTGGCGTAGCTGTAACCGCCTACGTCGATATGACCTGGGATCGGCGAGGCGACGGTTCGATAGTTGGCGCCGAAGGCGATACGCACGCCGCCCGCGATCACCAGGCTCACCGCATAGGTTCCCAGCAGCTGGACCAAATGCTCCCGGCCGTAGACGCGCCTGAGGACAAGGACTTCGACGATCCCCCCAATGGCCCCGGCGACGGCCACCGCCACGAGCAGCCCGGCCCAGAAGCCCAGGCCGGCGCCGACCTGGTTGGCGATGACCACCGTCACGAACGCGGCGACCATGTAGAGCGAGCCGTGCGCCATGTTGATGACGCGCAGGGCCCCGAACACCAGGGACAGCCCCGCCGCCACGATGAACAGGTAGGCCGCATTGGCCAGCCCGCCCACCGTGAAGAGTAGGAGCTGCCCCGGCGTCATTTAGATGTCTTGTCGCTCTAAGTTCTGCTAGCTCGCTTTCCAGGACGGACACAGCGCGAAGTTCGCCGTGTTGGGTTGGCCCGCCGTCTTGTCGCACTGGTCGCCCTTGATCTCGTTGACCATCTGCAGCGGCATCATCAGGTCGTCACCTTTCAGGTTCACCGAGTCCTTGAGCACTGGGAACGGGTAGGTGCTCGAGGATGTAGTGGTGCCGACCGTCTCGCCGACGTTGGCCTGCAGCTCGTTGGAGCGGATCGTGATCTTGTAGCCGCGCAGGCTGTCGAAGGTGTGGCCCGAGATCTGTTGGACGACCTGGTCGGCGTCGAAGCTCTTCGCCGCATTGGCAGCCTGGGCCCACAGCATGAACGCGTCGTAGTCCATGATCGCCCAGTCCGACGGATATTCGCCGTTGTACCTGGCGCGGTAGCGAGTGATGAAGTCGGTCAGCCGCGGGTTGTTGTTTTGCAGCGCGAAGAACGGTGCGCGCATATAGGCGTGCATGCCCAGCGGGTACTGCGAGCCGAGCGTGTTCAGCTCGTCGACCGAGACGAGAGTCGTCATCGGGTACTTGACGAAGAACTGCGGGTCGACGGCCAGCGCCTGCTTCACGAAGTTGATCTCGTCGGCGGCGAAGATGTTCGAGTAAACAAGGTCTGGCTTGTCCGCCTGGATGGCGTTGATGGTCGAGTCCCAGCGGGGATTGGTCGGAAAAGGCACGTACCAGGTGCTGGGATCGTTGACGATCTGGGCGCTGGAGTTGGCTTTCTTCAACGCGGCCACGAAGGCGTTGGTCTCTGAGATTCCAAACAGATACTTCGGTGAGACGATGAAGATCTTGTTGACGTTGAGGCTGGCCGCCAGCCTGCCGGCGGCGGTGCCTTCCATATACGTATTGGGGACGATCGAAACCCAATAGGGATTGACGACGTCAGACTCCATGGTCAGCTGCCAACTGTTGCAGGTGGCGTCGATCGTGATGACCTTGTTCTGCTTGGCGATCGGGCTCTCGGCCAGGCACTGGGCCGAGGTTACAGACCCCATCAAAGCGACGACGTTGTCCTGCAGGATCATGTTCTTGGTGTTGCTCACCGCCTGAGGCACGGTGGTGCCGTCGTCCTGGATGTCCATCGCGATCTTGTAGCCGTTGACGCCGCCTTTGGCATTGATGTCGTCCGCGGCCAGGTTCAGAGACTGGCTGACCGCGTGACCATAGAGAGCCGACTGGCCCGTCAGAGGGGCTGAATACCCGACGTTTTTGGTGCCTTTGAAGGTCACGGGCCCGTTGCTCGAGGTTGTGCCCCCACAGGCGGCGACGATGATGGTCGCAGCCGTGGCGAGGGCCACCCACGAAAGTGGCTTGACGATGCGCGTTACCAAGTTCATACCTCCCCTGGTGGTTGGTTGCACGCCATCTCGAAACCGGAGTCTGCCGGGTGCCCCCGGGAGACCACGATATGGTAGTTCCTGTGGCTGTCGATTCCGCAATAGCCTCCGAGTTGAGGGCGATCCTGGACGAGCGGCTGTCCGTGAGCGGGGCCGAGAGGGCGGCGCACGGCCGGGACGAGTCCTACCACCGCCCGATGAGTCCGGACATGGTGGGATACCCCGAGAACACCGGCGAAGTGGCTGCGATCATGCGGGCCTGTACGCGGACCCTCACCCCTGTGATCCCATTTGGAACCGGCTCCTCCCTCGAGGGCCACATCGCAGCCGTCCACGGCGGCCTGTGCCTCGACATGAGCCGTATGAACCGTGTGATCGAGGTCCGGCCTGCGGATCTGGACGTGACGGTCCAACCCGGAGTCACACGCGAGGCCCTCAACAAGGAGCTGGCCAAGCACGGCCTGTTCTTCCCAATCGATCCGGGCGCCGACGCCTCACTGGGCGGAATGGCGGCCACCCGCGCGTCCGGCACGACGACCGTGCGGTATGGCTCGATGCGCGAGAACGTGGTCAGCCTCGAGGTGGTGCTCGGCGACGGCCGAATCATCAGGACGGCGTCGCGGGCCCGTAAATCGTCCTCCGGCTATGACCTGACCCGCCTGTTCGTGGGGTCGGAGGGAACGCTCGGCGTCATCACCGAGCTGACGCTCCGGACCTACGGATTGCCGGAGGCGATGAGCGCAGCAGTGTGCTCCTTTCCGGCGCTCGACCAGGCAGTCTCTTGCGTGACCTCGGTCATTCAGCTCGGCATTCCCGTGGCGAGGGCCGAGCTGCTCGATGAGATCTACATCGATGCTGTAAACCGTCGCAGCGGCCTCGAGCTCAAGACGACGCCCACGATCCTCTTCGAGTTCCACGGCAGCGAGGGTTCCGTCAAGCACGATGCTGAGGAGGTCGCCGCTCTGGCGCGGGAGTTCGGCGCTGAATCGGTCGAGTCCGCGACCACTCAGCAAGACCGCAACCGCCTGTGGCGAGCGCGCCATGAGGCGTATTACGCCGGGCTTGCGCTTCGTCCTGGCTCCAAGGGCCTGGTCACCGATGTTTGCGTCCCGCTCTCGAACCTTGCCCGGTGCATCGCCGAGACCAAAGCGGACATCGACAAGACGAATCTCGTCGCGCCGATTCTCGGCCACGTCGGCGACGGCAACTTCC
The DNA here is from genome assembly GCA_003446775.1 of Chloroflexota bacterium. Taxonomy (GTDB): domain Bacteria; phylum Chloroflexota; class Dormibacteria; order Dormibacterales; family Dormibacteraceae; genus UBA10449. The sequence continues at coordinate 18,085 of DMCH01000067.1, read as the reverse complement.
ACGTCTGCTTCCTCCTCGACCCCGCTCGCGACGACGAGCTTGCGCTGGCTCAGGCCATCAATCGGAGGATGGTGGCGCGCGCGATCGAGATGGGAGGCACGTGCTCGGGAGAACACGGCGTCGGTTACGGAAAGGCCGAGTTCCTCGCCGCCGAGCACGGCGAGGCGCTCAACGTGATGGCGGCGATCAAGAAGGCCCTCGATCCGCTGGGGATCCTGAACCCCGGCAAGATGACCGAGGCCGCGCTCGACTTGTCGCGCCACGCCTGAAGCTGAGCAGCCGTGAAGTTCAGTGAGCTGGCCGCGAGCCTGGACCAGGTGGAGGCCACGAGCAGCCGCAACGAGCTGGTCCGCATCTTGTCTGAGGTGTACCGGGCCTGTTCCGTGACCGAGCTTGAGCCGATCACGTACCTCATCCAGGGCCGGCTGGCGCCGTTTTTCGAGCCCGTCGAGATCGGCCTCGGCGAGAAGCTGCTGATCACCGCCATCGCCGGCGCCTACTCCGTTCCGAAGGAGGAGGTGACCAAGCTGAACCGCCAGACCGGTGACTTCGGCGTCACGGCGCAGCGCCTGGCGCCGGCCTCGCGGCGCAAATCGCCCGCGGTCGTCGAGGTGCACCAGCGCCTGGCCCAGATCGCAGCCGCCGGCGGTGCGGGCAGCCAGCAGGAGAAGCTCGACGGCTTCACCGGCCTGCTCGGCGACCTTGATGCCACCTCGGCCAAGCACCTCGTGCGCATCACCCTGGGCAAGATGCGGCTGGGAATCGGCGACCCGACCGTCCTCGATGCGCTTTCGTTCGCGAAGAAAGGCGACCGGTCTCTGCGGCCGGTCCTGGAGGCGGCCTACAACCGCACCTCCGATCTCGGCCTCATCGCGCGGACGCTCTGGGACAAAGGCGAAAAGGGGCTCGACGCACTGAAGGTCAGGGCCGGCCACCCGCTCCGGCCACAACTTGCGGAGCGCCTCCCGAACCCGGAGGCGGTGATCAAGAAGCTCGGGACCGTCGGGGTGCAGCCAAAGTACGACGGCTTACGCGTCCAGATCCACAAGCACGCGAAGGCTGTGAGCATCTTCTCGAGAAACCTGGAGTCGATGACCGAGATGTTCCCGGAGCTGGTCGCCGCCGCCTCCGGCCTGAAGGTCAAGAGCGTCATCCTCGACGGCGAGGCGATCGCTTACAACGCCGAGTCGGAGGAGTACGTCCCGTTCCAGGAGACCACCGCGCGCCGGCGCAAGGAGGGGATAGAGGAGATGGCCGCTCGCGTGCCGATGCGGGCATTCGTCTTCGACATCATGTTCCGCGACGGATCCGACCTGACGCCGTTGCCCTACGAGCAGCGCTTCCAGATCGTTACCGAGCTGCTCGGTGATTCGGACACGCTGCTGACGGCGCCGCTGACGAGGACCGATTCGGCGGACGTGCTCACTCGTGAGCTGCTGGACAACATCAGCCGCGGCCTGGAAGGGGTCGTGGCCAAGCGACTCGATTCGCCCTATCAGGCGGGCGCACGCAACTTCAACTGGGTGAAGCTCAAACGGAACACAAGCGGCCAGCTCAACGACACCATCGACGTCGTCTTGCTCGGCTCCTACCGGGGCAAGGGCAAGCGGGCCGAGTTCGGCGCGGGCGCTCTTCTCGCCGGCGTCTACGACAGCGACAAGGACGAGTTCGTGACCATCAGCAAGCTCGGCACCGGCCTTTCCGACCAGGGCTGGCGTGAGATCCACGAGCGGCTGGCCAAGTTGGAGGTCGCCGAGAAGCCGGCGCGGGTGAACTCGAACTTCGTCCCCGACGCCTGGCTGGAGCCGGCGATCGTAGTGGAGGTATTGGCCGACGAGATCACCCCGAGCCCGCGTCACACGGCCGGCATGACTGGGGACCAGCCGGGATTCGCGCTGCGGTTTCCGCGGATCGTCTCACTGCGGACCGAGGACAAGAAGCCCGAGGACGCCACGAGCGTCCGCGAGATCCGGGAGATGTTCGAGCAGCAGAGAGCGCGCACCTCGCCGCGCTAACGCGACTATCTCCCTTTCGCACACGATATCGACGCAATGCCGGCGAAGAGCGGCGGCCTTGATGAGCGCACAGCGCGCATCGTGGCCCGGGTGCGCGCGATTCCGGCTGGGTTTGTCCGCACCTACGGCGACATCGACCCGAGAGCGCCGCGCCTGGTCGGCCGGATTCTCGCCACCACACACGAAGACCTCCCGTGGCATCGCGTCGTCCATGCCGACGGGAGCATCCCGATGGGAAGGCGACAGCGCGCCCTGCTACGTCAGGAAGGCGTCCCGATGCGCGGCGACCGCGTCGACCTGCGCCAGGCGCGGCTGCCCTCCGGCATGAAGATCCCTTGAGGGTGCGGTGGCGACCTACCGTTCGACTTCACCCGCGATTGCGGGATCATCTGGCCATAATTCTAGCCATGGAAGTTCTACCGCTAGCCGACGTCAAGAACCGACTCTCCGAGGTTGTTGATCGAGTTACCCGGCAGCACGACCGCGTGACCATCACCCGCAACGGCCGGCCCGTTGCCGTCCTGGTCAGCCCCGACGATCTCGAAGCCCTCGAGGAGACTCTGTCGATCCTTAGCGATCGTCGAGAGTTGGCTGCGCTGGGTCGTGGTCTCGCCGACCTCGACGCGGGCCGGACTGTAAGCCTGAAGAAACTGAAGGCCGACCTCGGCCTCGATGAGTGATGCCTACGAGGTCACGCTCAGTGTCGATGCGGCAAAGTCCATTCGCAAACTCCCGAAGCGGGTTCAAAGGGCGGTGGTCGCGGCCCTTACCGCTCTGGAAGACGATCCACGAGGCGGGAAGCCCCTAATCGGAGAGTTCGCCGGCATTTGGTCTTTGCGTCGCGGCGGCTATCGCGTCCTGTATCGAATCGATGATCGCGAACGTCGCGTGGAAGTCGCTCGAGTGGGGCATCGGCGTTGGCGGCCTCTGTCCAGGAGTCGGAACGCGCAGCCCGAATCGACGTGAACCGGAGAACTCGTTACACAGCGGCGCGCTGAGCCGTTATCCGACATATGCGCCGTTGTATCGCACTTCTCGCAGTCTGCGTCATGACCATGCTAGGCGCCTGCGGTCAGAACCTCTCCGAGGTGAAGGTCGACGACTCGAAGAACGGACAGTCGGTGCAAGTCCATGTCGGGGATACGGTCAAGTTCACCTTGAACTCGACCTACTGGACCTTCGACCAGAGCTCTGACTCGCTCGTTCTCAAGGAGCTCGGCAACCAGGTCGTTACCCCAGATCCGATTGGGAGTTGCCTGCCCGGTATGGGCTGCGGAGTCACGACCGCGTGGTACAAGGCCGTGTCCGCCGGGACTGCGACGGTGTCAGCCTCTCGGGTCAGCTGCGGAGAAGCGCTGAGATGCGTGGGCAATGAAGGCGTGTATCGGGTGACTATCGTCGTGAGCGCCTGACCGGACGGCTTACCAGGCGCGGCTAAAATTCGATACGCGATGCCGAAGGTGACCATGATCGGAGCCGGTAGCGCCGTCTTCGCGCGCACGGTCATGACGGACATTCTCGCCGTCGATGGCCTGGACACAGGGACCTTCGCTCTCGTCGACATCGACCCGGAGCGGCTCGAGCTCGCGCGCCAGATCGCCGAAAGGCTGGTCGACCTGTCTGGCAAGCGATGGACGGTGGAGGCCTCCACCGACCGCGGCGAGGTCCTCGCCGGAAGCAATTACATCGTCAACTCGATCGAGGTCGCCGGCCTGCAAAACGTGCGCGCCGACTACGACATCCCGCTTCGCTACGGCGTCGATCAATGCATCGGAGACACCATCGGGCCGGGCGGCATCTTCAAGGCTTTGCGCACCGGGCCGGCCTGGCTCGGCATCGTCGCCGACGTCACCCGGCTGGCGCCCGAGGCCATGGTCCTGAACTACACCAACCCGATGTCGATCCTCACCCTGGCTGCGGCTCGGTCCACGGGGCTGCCGGTCATCGGCCTGTGCCACAGCGTCCAGGGCACATCGAGGCTGCTGGCCGACTACCTGCAGGTCCCCTACGAAGAGCTCGACTGGAAATGCGCCGGTATCAACCACAACGCCTGGTTCACCAAGCTCGAGCGCAACGGCGAAGATCTCTACCCGCTGCTCCGCCGGCGAGCCGCCGACCCTGAGATCTACGAGCAGGACCCAGTGCGCTTCGAGGTGATGCTGCACCTCGGCGCGTTCGTGACCGAGTCCAGCGGACATTTCTCCGAGTACGTCCCGTACTTCCGCAAGCGTCCTGACCTCGTCGCGAAATACGCCCGCCCCGGCTATCTCGGGGAGAGCGGCTTCTACGCCAACAACTGGCCGCGCTGGCGTGCGGAGAACGACGAGCGCATCCACGCGATGCTGAGTGGCGAGGCGGAGGTCCCCAAGGCGACGAGGCACGAATACGCGTCGTGGATCATCGAAGCCATCGAGTGTGGACGCGCGACCAGCGTCCACGGGAACGTGACCAACGACGGGGCCATCGAGAACCTTCCTGACAGCGGCTGCGTGGAGGTTGAGTGCCGCATCAGCGCCGAGGGAATGCAGCCGGTCCGTTTCGGCCGGATACCCGAGCAGCTCGCCGCCTTGAACCGCGCGCACATGGCCGTGCACGAGCTGGTCGTCGAGGCGCTCCTCGAGCGCGATCGGCAGAAGGCCAAGTACGCGCTGATGATCGATCCTCTCACGGCCGCCGTCTGCTCGCTCGAGGAGATCGACCGGCTCTTCGACGAGATGTGGGACGCGGAAAGGGAGTTTCTACTGCCGTTTGAGGGTTAGTGCGGTTCCCCTCCGGCGCTTCGGCCACTCCCGCGCTAACGCGCGGGGGCCCCAGCGGTTGGCGGGGAGGCGAGAAAGTCCGCGATGGCGCGAGCGGTCTCCGGATGCATCCCGATGGCGTAGTGGTCGCTGTCCACCTCGACGAGCTTTGACTGGGGCACGTCGCGCAGGAATCGCTGCGCATCGCTCGCGGTGAGGATGTAGCCCATCCCAGGCAGGACCTCCCGCCCGGCGCGCACCAGAAGCGATGGCATCGTCACCGCCGGCCAGAGCGCGTAAGGGTCGTGCGACTTGCGGTAGGCCTCGTCCTCCCACGGCGCGTCCTTCGCCGTTCGGGCCCGGACACCGCCCTCGACGTCCTCGAGCTCGTAGTCAAAGAGGCGCTTCCAGGCCGGCCAGGGCGTGTACATCGGCATTCTCTTGGCCAGCTCAAAAAACGCCGCGCGAGACGGATAGATGGCGCCCAGGCGTTCGAGGCCCGCATGGACGGGCGCGACCGAGCTGGAATCGGGCTCCCCGCCACCGTCGATCAAAACAAGCCTGCGCACGCGACCCGGCGCCAGCGCGCACACGACAAAGGCGATCCAGGTTCCCATCGACCAGCCGACCAGGTCGAAGGATTCGGCGCCGACCTGATCGGCCATCTCGACGACGTCTCGCGCATGCGCGGGCCAGCCGTACGTCCCGGGTGCAGTCTTCTCGCTGCGGCCGCGGCCGCGCGGGTCGTAGGCGAGGCGTCGAAATTGGTCGGGATCGAGGGCTTCGAATATGACGTCGAAGCTGCGCAGGTTCGCAGACAGGCCCGGAATCCCGACCACCAGCCGGCCGTTCGGCGAGCCCGACAGCTCTGCGGCGATCACGCCCGACTGCAGACGAAACGGCCTCGCGTCCGGAGCCGTCAAGCCACCGCGCGGCCGAACGCGCGCGCGCCCAGGACAATCGAGATGAGACAGAGCACGCCCATGATCACCACGCCTTTGACCACGCTCGGATCGCCGAGATGGCCGAGGAAGACGGCGCGGGCGGCGTCCACGGCATACGAGAGCGGGTTGACCAGTGCGATGTTGCGCAGCCATGACGGCGCTAGTCCCATTGGCAGCAACACGCCGGACAGAAGCAGGATCGGAAGGGTGGACGTGAAGATGATCGGCGCGTAGCTGTTCTCGCTGCGCGTCCACAGAGCGACCGCGTACGCGACCGATGCCGTCAGGAGCCCGATGAGAGCAATCAGCGCCAGCACGACCACCACGCCGATGACGTTGATGCTGAGGCCGAATGGAAGCGCCAGCAGGATCAGGATCAGCGACTGCAGCAGGATCGTGAGCACGTCGCGAAGCGCCCGTCCCAGCAGCAGCGCCACCCGGCTCACAGGTGTGACGCGCAGCCTCTCGATCACACCGATACGGAGCTCCGAGATGAGGCTGAAACCGACCCCGGCTGCCCCGAACAGCCCGAGCTGGACCAGCAGCCCGGGCACGAAAACGTTGTAGGCGCCTCCACTGGGGAAGCCGCGCGTCGCGGCGAGCGGCTTCAGCAAGGGCGCGAAGAGGAACAGGTAGAGCAATGGCTGGACGACGCCGATCACGACCCAGGCCGGGTTGTGGGTGAAGATCCAGAAATAGCGGCCGAACACGAGCCAGATATCGCGGAGCAGCTTCACGCCGCCACCTCGCGCAGGGAGCGGCCGGTCTGGCGAAGGAAGACGTCGTCCAAGCTCGGCCGGTGCAGCCCGATGGTCAGCAGCTGCAGGCCGGCCGCGTCGAGTTGGCGGAGGATTGCCGGCATGGCGACCTCGCCGCGGTCCACATACAGCCGGACCGATCCGTCTTCAATCGAGGCTTCCCGCACGTAGGGCTGATCCGTGAGGCTGTCCAGAGCGGCTTGGGATGAGCCGGCCACCGTCAGCGTGACCACGTCACCTGCAACAGCGCGCTTGAGCTCCTCGGGCGTGCCTTCGGCCACGATCTTGCCGTAGTCGATGATCGCGATCCGATCGCACAGCGCGTCCGCCTCGTCCAGGTAGTGGGTGGTCAAGAACACGGTCGTGCCGCGATCGTGCATGCGCCGCACCTCGTCCCAGACGCGGGCGCGGGACTGAGGGTCGAGCCCCGTGGTCGGTTCGTCCAGGAACAAGAGCTTCGGGTCGTGGACCAGACCGAGCCCGATGTCCAGGCGCCGCTTCTGCCCACCCGAGTACGTCTTGACGGTCCGGTCGGCGCATACCTCGAGCTCCAGCATCTCGATGAGCTCGGCCGCCCGCTTGCTTGCGGCCTCGCGCGTCATTCCATATAGCCGGCCCTGAAAGGTCAGCTCGAAGCGCCCGACCACCTCATAGTCCGAGCCGCCCGCCTGGCTCACGTAACCGATCCGCTTGCGGACCTGGTCTGGCTGAGTCAGCAGATCGCAGCCCGCAACCGTGGCCTTGCCGCCGGTCGGTGGCAACAGCGTGGCGAGCATTCGCAACGTGGTCGTCTTGCCGGCGCCGTTGGGTCCGAGGAAGCCGAAGATCTCCCCGGTACGAACGGTCAGGTCCACGCCGGCCACCGCCTCGACGACCTGTTTGCGCGTCTTGAAAACGCGTCGCAACCCGTGCGTCTCGATCGCCGCATCCACAACCCCCACCGCCACGACGGCTATTTTGCGTGGTTCCGGTCGCGCGATATCCTTGCCCGCAGCATGGCAACGGCGTTCCGAGGCTGGCCTGAAGAGTGTCAGCGCTTCTTCATCGGCCTCGAGCTCGACAACTCCAAGAAGTATTTCGACGCCCATCGCACGATTTATGAAGAAGCGGTCCGGGGCCCCATGGTGGCGCTGATCGAATCACTCGAGCAGGAGTACGGCCCCGGCAAGGTGTTCCGCCCCAACCGCGACATCCGGTTCTCGAAGGACAAGTCGCCTTACAAGACCAACATCGCCGGCTACGCGGGGATGGGGGGCCGCGGCGGTTACCTGGCGCTGGACGCACGCGGGCTCACCGTTGCCGCCGGGCGCTACGAGTTGACGCCCGCGCAGTTGACCAAATATCGAAAGAAGGTCGCGGCCGACTCCACCGGTGCGCCGCTGGCCGTGATCGTCGCCAAAGTCGAGAGGGCGGGCTATTCGACGGGCGGGGAGGCTCTCAAGCGCGTTCCGGCCGGGTGGCCGCAGGATCATCCTCGGGCCCGCCTGCTCCGCCACAAGCTGATCTACATCTACAAGGACTTCGGGCTCCAGCCCTGGCTGGGCACGGCAGCCGCCCGGAAGCAGGTGGTCAAGGTTTGGACCGACGCGGAGCCCCTCAACGACTGGCTGCAGCGCAACGTGGGCTGAATTACCAGGTCGTTAAGCGCAAGTCACCTTCATGTGGGCCGTTTGACCTAATGAAGATGGGCTGAAAAGTAGCCTGTTGGAGTTATCGTTGGGAGGCTCACAGGGAGCTCGAAGGAGGTGAGGTCTTATGCGTCGTCAGGGGTTCCACGCCGGTGACAGCCGCCAGCGTGGACAGGGGATGGTCGAGTACGCGCTGATCCTGGTTCTCGTTTCGATCGTGGTCATCGTAATTCTGTTAACCATGGGGAACCAGATCGTCAACGTGTTTTCCAACGTGGTCGCGGCGCTGGGCTAAACCGAGCGCTACCGAATCTTTCAACAGGCCGGGCGCAGCGCCCGGCCTCTTGTTTTAATTGCCACCGGTGACAACTCCCTGGTGGCGAGGCGCGGCCTTTTACGAGGTCTACGTCCGCAGCTTCGCCGACTCCAACGACGACGGCATCGGCGACTTGCCAGGCGTCACCTCCAGGCTCGACTACTTGAAACGCCTGGGCGTCGATGCGGTCTGGCTCACGCCCTTCTATCCCTCACCGCAGAAAGACCATGGGTACGACGTCGCCGACTATTACGACGTCAACCCGGATTACGGCACGCTAGCCGACTTCGACCAGCTGGTCGCACGCGCGCACGAGCTCAGGCTCAAGGTCCTTTGTGACCTCGTCCCCAATCACACCTCCGACCAACATCCCTGGTTCCAGGCCGCTTTGAGCTCACGCGACGATCCCCACCGGACCTTCTACTACTTCGCCGACGGCAAGCCGGACGGATCGCCGCCGAACAATTGGCGCTCGGCGTTTGGCGGCCCCGCATGGACCCGTGACGAGCGCAGCGGCCAGTGGTACCTGCACCTGTTCGCACCCGAGCAGCCCGACCTGAACTGGTGGAATCCGGAGGTCCCGGCGGAGTTCGAGCGCATCGTCAGGTTCTGGCTCGACCGCGGGGCTGACGGGTATCGCATCGACGTCGCATCCGCGCTCTTCAAGCGCAAGGATCTCGCCGACGTGCCGATGGTCAAAGACCCTCTCAGCGGCATGGTCCGACCCGACCCGGCGTTCCTCATCACCGACCAGCCGCAGGTGCACGAGGTGTACCGAAAATGGCGCCAGATCCTCAACGAGTACCAACCTCAACGCGTGCTCGTTGGAGAGATCTTCGAGCCCCAGCGCCAGTCTCGCTACATCCTTCCGGACCAGCTCAACATGGCGTTCGCGCTGATCGGCGTGCCTTGGGATGCTCACGCCTGGCGGCAGTCGATCGAGGTCGACATGAATGCCTTGCGCGGACCGGGGGTTGCGCCGAGCTGGACTCTGTCCAACCACGACGTGGTCCGTCACGTCACGCGCCTCGGCGGCGGCTCGACCGGACGCGATCGCGCGCGTGCCGCCCTGCTGCTCCTCCTTGGCCTGCCCGGCCAGGTCTTTCTCTACCAGGGCGAGGAGCTCGGCCTCGAAGAGGCGGACGTGCCGCCCGAAGCGCGACAGGATCCCCTGTTCATCCACACTCAGGGCCATCACCCGGGGCGCGACGGCTGCCGGGTGCCGCTGCCCTGGAAGAAGGGCGAGCCGAATGCTGGCTTTTCCGTCGCTGACCCGTGGCTGCCGATGCCGCCAGGATGGGACGAGTTTGCGGTTGATGCTGAGGAGGCGTCGGGCACCTCGATGCTGTCGTTCTACAAACGGGCCCTCGCCCTGCGCCGCCGCCGCTCGCCGTGGCTGCCGGCGTCGATTGGCTGGGGGCCGGCGCCCGAGGGCGTGCTGACCTATCGGCGGGAACGCCTGACGGTCGCGTGCAACTTTCTCAGCCGCCCGGTCAGGCTTCCTGCCTGCGGACGCCTCGTGCTGGCGAGCGCGCCGCTGGCCGCTGTCAGGGACGGTCGCCTCACGCTGCCGGCCAACTCGGCCGCTTGGCTCGACTCGGTGCCTCGAGGTTAGAGTCGGTCACGAGGTAGCCAGGCTACCGGCTGAAGGCTGAAACTGGCCGCCAGGCGGTCACGCACAGTTCGTTCTCCAAGGTCGATTTCACCTACCGGGGCCTGATTACGCCGCGCAGAGAAGACTTCACGCGCCCTTAACCTGGTCCTAACCAAGGATTTCGCCGGCAACCGCTACAGTTGGACCGGTGGCGGTTGGAGCACATTCGGACCCGGAGCCGGTAGGCCCCGCAGCCCTCCCGGAAGCCCCTCGATTCCTGAACCGGGAGCTGTCCCGGCTGGACTTCGACGAGCGCGTCCTGGCCATGGCCGAAGACCCCCATCTACCCCTGCTCGAGCGGGTGCGGTTCCTCGGCATCTTCAGCCAGAACCTGGACGACTTCTTCCAGGTCCGCGTCGCCGGCCTCAAGGAGCAGGTGCTGGCGGCCGTCGCCGTCGCGTCGCCGGATGGCATGTCGCCGCTGGAGCAGCTCAAGGCCATCCGCGGCCGGGTCGAAGGACTCGTCGAGCGGCAGACCCGTCTCTACACCTCGGGCATCGTCCCGGCCCTGGCCGCCACGGGCATCGCCATCGTTCGCGGCGACGAGGTGAGCAAGAAGGAGTTGACGCAGCTCCACACGGTCTTCAGGCAGCAGATCTTCCCAGTGCTGACGCCGCTGGCCGTGGACCCAGGCCATCCGTTCCCGTACATCTCCCACCTCTCGCTCAACCTGGCGGTCACGGTTCGGGATCCACGGCGTCGCGAGCATCGCTTCGCCCGCGTCAAGGTGCCGCCGGTGCTCCCTCGCTTCATCGCGCTTGGCGACGATTCCCGATTTGTGCCGCTCGAGGACGTCATCTCGCTCCACCTGCAAGCGCTCTTCCCCGGCATGGACGTGATTGCGCACCATCCATTCCGGGTCACGCGCGACGGCGACCTCGACGATGTCGACAGCGATGCAGAGGACCTGCTCGCCGCCATCCAGACCGAGCTTCGCCGCCGCCGCCGGCACGCGCGAGTCGTGCGCCTGGAGGTCGATCCCGGCATGTCGCCAGAGGTGCTGGAGCTGCTCACCCGTGAGCTGGAGCTGCAGCCCGCCGACGTGTACCAATCAGACGGACTGCTCGACCTCAGCAGCTTGAGCGCGTTGTGGCAGCTCGACCGGCCGGACCTGAAAGAGGAGCCGTGGACGCCCGCCACCCAGCCGCGGCTACGTGGAATCGGCGCCGAGGTACCTGATCTGTTCGCGGTCCTGCGGTCGGGCGACGTGCTGGCCCACCATCCATACGACTCGTTCGCGACCTCGGTAGAAGCCTTCATCGACCAGGCCGCGAGCGACCCCAACGTGCTCGCCATCAAGCAGACGCTGTACCGGACGTCCGGCCCGGCGAGCCCTATCGTCCGCGCCCTCATCCGGGCGGCCGAGTCCGGGAAGCAGGTGGCGGCTCTCGTAGAGCTCAAGGCTCGTGGAGATGAGCAGGCCAACATCGCGTGGGCCCGAGCTCTCGAGGAAGCCAACGTGCACGTCGTGTATGGATTGGTGGGCTTGAAGACACACGCCAAGGTGACCCTGGTGGTGCGCCGCGAGGGCAAGAGCATCCAGAACTACGTCCACGTCGGCACAGGCAACTACAAC
>DMCH01000067.1:3831-6140 GCA_003446775.1 Chloroflexota bacterium | reverse complement strand
CAAGCACCGCCCACGGATACGAAGATGTGAGCCTGCTCTCGGCCGATGCCGACCTGGGGGCCGACGTCACGGAGCTGTTCAACCTCCTCACCGGCTACAGCCGCCAGAATCGCTACCGCAAGCTGCTGGTGGCGCCGTCGAGCCTGCGCGCGGGCATCACCCAGCTCATCGAGCGCGAGGCCAAGCCGGGCGGCCGCATCACCATCAAGGTCAACAACCTGATCGACCCCGACATCATCGATGCCCTCTACTCGGCGTCTCAGGCCGGCGCGGAGATCGACCTCGTCGTGCGGAGCATGTGCTCGCTGCGGCCCGGCGTCCCTGGACTCTCAGAGAGGATCAGGGTGCGTTCGATCGTCGGCCGCTTCCTCGAGCACTCGCGCATCTTCCGTTTCGGCGGCGGCGCCCAGCCCGATTACTACCTTGGTTCCTCGGACATCATGCAGCGCAACCTGGACCGCCGCGTCGAGGCCGTGGTCCCGGTCACCGATCTGAAGCTTTGTGCCCGTCTGGCAGAGATCTTCGAGATCGAGCTCGCCGACGACGTCCTGGCCTGGCAGCTTGGGCCCGATGGCTCGTGGCAGAAAGTGCCTACGGAAAGCGGACTCAACGCGCACAAGCGCTTTCAGGAACTGGCCCTGGAACGCGCGCGTGGGAATGGAGTGGTAAGCCTCATCAAGCATGCTTAAGCCCCACGAATTCGGAGCCTGCGGCTCGAATTCGCGGGGACCCCATTAAAGAGCGCGAGGTGAAGCTCGGGGCCGGCCCGGCGTTTCACCTCCCCGACCTCAACGGAGTCGTTGACGGAGTAACCGTCACCCCGCCCGAAGTCGTCCGGCTCGAGACTGTCTACTACGACACCCCCGACCTACGACTTGCGCGCTGGGGCGTGTCGCTGCGTCACCGCGCCGGAGAGGGCTGGACATTGAAACTATCCCCCTCTCCCCCTCGGGGAGAGGGCTCGGGAGAGGGGCGTGGGCAAGCAGCGCTGCTGGAAAGAGACGAGATCACGTTTCAGGGTGGGACCAAGAAGCCGCCCGCAGCCGCGCTGGCGCTTGTGCGCGCGTACGTGCGCACCTCCGAGCTGGCACCGGTCGCGCGCCTGTCGACGATGCGCCGGCGCGTACGGCTGATCGGCGCCGACGGCAGCCGTGTGGCGGAGGTCGTCGACGACGAGGTTTCGGTGCGTGACGGCCGCCGGGTCGCGGCCCGATTTCGCGAGATCGAGATCGAGGTCGCGGGCGCCGATGGCAACGAAGCCATCGTGGCGCCCTTCGTCGAGCGCCTGCGCGCAGCCGGAGCGGGAGCTCCGGACCCGACTCCCAAGCACATTCGGGCCCTTGGGCCGCGCGCGATGGAGCCCCCCGAAGTCGCCCCGCTTCCGGTCACTCCCGACTCGCCCGCGCGCGATGTCATCCGGAGCGTGCTCGCCGAAGCAGTGGCCGCGATCCTGCGCAACGACCCGCTCGTGCGGTTGGGCACTGATCCCGAAGGCGTGCACCAGGAGCGTGTAGCCACTCGAAAGCTGCGGTCGCACCTGCGCACGTTCGGCCCGCTGCTCGAACCTGAGTGGTCCGAACCTTTGAGGTCAGAGCTCGGCTGGCTCGGGTTGGCGCTGGGCGCTGTTCGCGATCGCGAGGTGCTGCTGGAGCGGCTGCGCGAGCGGTCCAAGTCGCTGCCTGCCAGCGACTCGAGGTCGGCCGCGGCCCTGCTGCACATCCTCGAGCTCGAAATCGAATCGCTGAGGAAAAAGCTGTACGCCGACCTCGACTCCACGCGCTACATCGACGTGCTGGAGCAGCTGGTCGCCGCGGCGCATTCGCCGAAATGCACGCTGGAGGCAGACGAGCCCGCATCCGCGATGCTCCCTCGGCTGGCCACCGGTCCGTGGCGCCGCCTGCGCAGCGCGGTCCGGCAGCTGCCCGAGCAACCGACGGATCCCGAGCTGCACCGCATCCGCATCCTGGCCAAGCGCGCCCGCTATGCGGCCGAGGCGGTCGCCCCGGTCGTCGGACCTGGCGCCACTGCATTTGCCAAGGCCGCCGCCAAGCTGCAGACGATCCTCGGCGAGCACCAGGACAGCGTCACCGCGCAGGCATGGCTGCGCGCCGTGCGCGTGACGGGGCGGCGGGCGTTCGTGGCCGGCCAGCTGATTGCGCTGGAGCACATCGCCACGCAGAAAGCTCGCAAAGAGTGGATGAAGGTCTGGCAGGCTCTCGACCGCAAGCCCATGCGCAAGTGGATGCCGAAAACCACTGCTGACGACTCGACGCCGTGAGTGTTTTTTATTTCGTTCGACACGCCAAGGC
>DMCH01000067.1:1420-3572 GCA_003446775.1 Chloroflexota bacterium | reverse complement strand
GTTCGACACGCCAAGGCCGGCAGCCGTGGCCACTGGCAAGGCGACGATCGTGTCCGCCCCCTCAGCAAGAAGGGCGTGAAGCAGGCCGAGGCGCTCATCGACATCTTCAAGCCGTTCAAGATCTCCGCGATCTACTCGAGCCCGTACCTCCGCTGCATGCAGACCGTGGAGCCGCTCGCGGGGGATCGCGGCCTAGAGGTTCAGGAGGCGCCCGCGCTGGCGGAGGGCCGCGGGGTGCGCGGCGCCTTCGAGTTCATGGGCGACCCGAAGCTTGATGATGTCGTCCTGAGCACGCACGGAGATGTGGTCTGGGAGCTGGTCGAAGACCTCGTCCGGCGCCGCGTCATCAAGCCAGGCGAGGGCGGGTACGAGAAGGGCTCGACCTGGGTGGTCGAGGTCCGCGACGGCAAGCCGATGCGAGCGCTGTTCATCCCGGCCCCGTGAGCCGCCTCCTTTAGTTAGCCTTCGCTTGTGACCGTCACGCTGCGGGGCGCCTCCCTCGACGAGGAGCAGGTCGTGGCGGTGGCGCGTCATGGAGAGAAGGTCGCGCTCTCGGCGGCGGCCCGGGCGAAGATGGAGCAGAGTCGCGCACGTGTGCAGCGGGCGGCGCAGTCGCGTGAGCCCGTTTACGGCGTGTCGACTGGTTTTGGGGCTCTCGCCGGCACCCGCGTAGCGCCGCTGCGCCAACCGGAGCTGCAGCTCGCGCTCATCCGATCGCACGCGGCGGGAGTCGGCCCGCCCGTCGACCAGGAGGTCGTGCGGGCCACGATGCTGCTCAGGGCGCGTACCCTCGCGATGGGCTTTTCGGGCGTGCGGCCGGCCGTGGCCGAAGCGCTGATCGCAACCCTGAACGCTCAGATCACTCCGGTCGTGCCGCGGTACGGCTCGGTGGGATGCAGCGGCGACCTCGCCCCTCTCGCGCACATAGCGCTCGCGCTCGTCGGTGAGGGAGAGGTCGTGAATGCGGCCGGCGTCAGGCAGCCCGCCGCCTCCGCCCTGCGAGCCGCCAAGATCAAGCCCCTGAAGCTCGAGACGAAAGAGGGTCTCTCGTTGATCAACGGCACGGACGGCATGCTAGGCATGCTGGTCCTGGCGTGCAACGACGCCGAGCTCCGCTTTCGGGTCGCCGACATCACCGCGGCGATGTCGGCCGAGGCGCTCCTTGGCACCGACGGTCCGTTTCAGCCCCACCTGCACCAGATCCGGCCCCATCCTGGGCAGGTGGCGAGCGCCGCCAACCTCGCTCGGATGATGCGTGGGTCGGGCATCGTCGCGTCACATCGACACTCCGCGCACGCGGTGCAGGACTCCTATTCGGTGCGGTGCAGCCCACAGGTGGCCGGGGCCGCGCGCGACACGCTCGACTTCGCACGCAGGACCGCTGCGGTCGAGCTTGCTTCCGCGATTGACAACCCCGTCGTGCTGGAAAACGGCGAGGTGGAGTCGAACGGCAACTTTCACGGCGAGCCGCTGGCGTTTGCCGCCGACTTCCTGGCCATCGCCGCCGCCGAGGTGGGGGCGATCGCAGAACGCCGCGTCGACCGCCTCCTCGACCCCCATCGCTCCGAAGGACTGCCGCCCTTCCTCGCGCAAGAGCCCGGCGTGAACTCCGGACTCATGGTCGCCCAATACACCGCCGCCTCCCTGGTGGCCGAGAACCGCCGCCTCGCGGCGCCGGCGAGCGTGGACTCGGTGCCCACCTCGGGCATGCAGGAAGACCATGTGTCGATGGGTTGGGGCGCGGCGTTGAAGCTGCGCACTGTGCTCGACAACCTGACCAGCATCCTGGCTGTGGAGCTGGTCGCCGCCGCTCGCGCGCTCGACCTGCGCGCGCCGCTGGTGCCGGCCCCGGCCACCGCCGCGGTTCGAGACCTGGTGCGCAAGCACATCGCCGGCGTGGGCCCAGATCGCGTGGTCGCGCCCGAGCTGGCCGCGGCGGAGGCCCTCATTCGCAGCGGCGCGGTCGTGGCGGCTGCTCAGGCTGTCACCGGCCCGCTGAAATGAGCTCGTCGCGCGTCGTCCGCGCACCGCGGGGAGCCGAGCTGAGCTGTCTTGGATGGCCGCAGGAGGGCGCGATGCGGATGCTCATGAACAACCTGGATCCGGAGGTCGCAGAGCGTCCCGCGGACCTCGTCGTCTATGGCGGCACCGG
>DMCH01000067.1:0-1136 GCA_003446775.1 Chloroflexota bacterium | reverse complement strand
CAGTCGGGCAAGCCGGTCGGCGTTTTCGACACGCACGAGTGGGCGCCCCGCGTGCTCATCGCCAACTCGCTGCTCGTGCCCGAGTGGGCCACGTGGGATGAGTTCCGGCGACTCGAGGCGCTCGGGCTGACCATGTACGGGCAGATGACCGCCGGGTCGTGGATCTACATCGGCACCCAGGGCATCCTGCAGGGCACTTATGAAACCTTCGCCGCGGTCGCGCGCAAGCGCTTCGGCGGCTCGCTGGCGGGAACGATCACGTTGACGGCGGGCCTGGGCGGGATGGGCGGCGCCCAGCCGCTCGCCATCACGCTCAACGGCGGCGTGGCGATATGCGTCGAGGCCGACGCCGAGCGGATCCAACGCCGCCTCGACCATGGGTACCTCGATGTGCGCGCAGCCGACCTCGAGGACGCACTGCGCCTGGCTGTGGAAGCCAAGACCAAGAAGCGCGCGCTTTCGATTGGGTTGCACGGCAATGCCGCCGAAGTGCTGCCGGCGCTGGCGGCGCGGGGCTTCGACGTGGACGTGGTCACTGACCAGACCTCCGCGCACGACCCGCTCAGCTACATCCCCGCGGGCGTCAGCGCCGAAGACGCGCAGGAGCTGCGCCTCGACGATCCGGATGGTTACGTGCGCCGCGCCCGCGAGAGCATGGCCCGCCACGTCGACGCGATGGTCGACTTCCTCGACCACGGCGCCGAGGTTTTCGACTACGGCAACAGCCTGCGCGCGGAGGCGAAGCTCGGCGGGAGCACGCGGGCGTTCGAGTTTCCCGGCTTCGTGCCCGCATACATCCGGCCGCTGTTCTGCGAGGGCAAGGGCCCGTTCCGATGGGTAGCGCTGTCGGGTGACCCGGAGGACATCGCTGTCACCGACCGCGCCATGGTCGAGGAGTTCTCCGACGACGCCGCCCTGGTGCGCTGGATCACTGCGGCGCGGGAGAAGGTGAAGTTCCAGGGGCTGCCGGCGCGCATCTGCTGGCTCGGCTACGGCGAGCGTGCCCGCGCGGGGCTGCGCTTCAACGAGCTCGTCCGAAGTGGCGCCGTGAAGGCGCCCATCGTCATCGGCCGCGACCACCTTGACTCGGGCTCGGTGGCGTCTCCATATCGCGAGACCGAGGCGATGCTGGACGG
>DMCH01000022.1:3510-11055 GCA_003446775.1 Chloroflexota bacterium | reverse complement strand
ACGACCAGGGAAACCGCGAGCAATGCAATCGCGGCCACCATTGCGCGCCTGCGGAAGTACTCGACCAGATCCGAGCCCTCGTCATTGGCGGCGCGGTAGCGGCGCGCGTCTCCGACCAGGAACGACGCGCCGCTGAACGCGGCGGCGGTCAGCGCGACGACCCCGAATGCGAGGGCCAATGGATCAAGACACGCCTGCCACACCGGCACCACCGGGCCTCCGACACCAACCTTTCCCGACGCAATCGCGCCCAGCGCCGCCGCAAAGCTGAACGGCGCCAGCAGCGACGAAATGCCGAACACGCGGGAGGCCAACAGCCTGCTGCTCGAGGAGGTGGCGACCTTGCGAAATGCGAAGAAAGCACCTCGGAGGATCAGCGCCAGCAACGCGAGTGCGAACAGTGGATAGAGGCTGAGGAACACCGACTCATAAAGGAGGGGGAAGCCGGTCCAGCAGATGACTGCCGCGAAGACGAGCCACACGTTGTTGGCTTCCCACACCGGGGCCATCGCATGATCGATGAGCTCTCGCACCTCGGCGGGGTGCCGGAAACGCCCCGCCAGCAGGTCCCAGATGCCGGCGCCGTAATCGGTGCCTCCGGCAGTGCTGTACGCGGTGACCGCCAGCAGCAATGCGCCGGCGACGGCGTAGCTCACGAGCGTGTTCATGCCGGTCGCGGCCCGTAGGGCGCAGCCTCCTCCGGGGCCAGGTCTATTTCACCGGGCCGGCCCTCGTCGTCCATGCGCCAGCGCGGTGAGAGCCGCAAAAGGAGGCTGACGAAGAAAAACGCAATCACCGCATACACGACCAGCAGCGTCCCGAACATGATCCAGATGTAGACGGGATCGACCGGGTTCACCGCGTCGGTCACGCGCATCAGGTTGTAGACGATCCACGGCTGGCGACCGACCTCAGTGGTGATCCAGCCGGCCTCGATCGCGATGTAGGACCCCACCCCGGCCAGCGCTGCGCCCCGGAAGAACCAGTTCGAACGCGGCAGGTCCCGGTACCGGATCCAGGCCAACGCGTACCACAGCGTCAGCAGGATGGCGATCGAGCCGAGTCCCACCATCACGTCGAATGCCAGGTGCACAAAGTTGGCGTCGACCACGCTGGGACGATCGCTGGGGTTGAAGCTGGTGAGCCCCTTGACGACCGTGCTCGGCGAGAAGCCGGCGAGCAGCGAATCCAGCGACGGGATCGGCAGCCCAAGCACCACGGAGCCATCGCCGCGCATCACCCCTCCCACCCACTCGGGGTTGTGGCTCTGTGTCTTCCAGGTGATTTCCATCGCCGCGAACTTGGCCGGCTGGCCCTCAAAGACAGCACGGGTCGCGATGTCGCCAATGACCCATTGGACGGGCGCAAGGACCGCGCCCATCGTGAAGGGGACGGTGAAACCGAGCCGGTGGTATCGATCCCGGCGGCCGCGCAGCCACCCCACCGCGTAGACCGAGGCCACCATGAAGCCGGCCGTCATGTAGAGCGCCACGATCAGGTGCCAGAACTCATAGCCGAGGGCGGGAGTGAAGATCGCGCCCATCACGTCGACGTTGATCGGCCGGCCGTCCGGTCCGAGCTGAAAACCAGCCGGCGTGTTCATCCAGGAGTTGGCGATGATGACGCCGAAGGCGCCCAACACGCCGGCGGGCGGGAGAACCCAGCCCAGCCGGTAGTGCACCTTCGGCGGCAGCCGCTTCCACCCATACAGGTAGATGCCGATGAAGATCGCCTCCAGGAAGAAAGCCCAGCCTTCGATGCCAAAGCCGATTCCGAAGACGTCGCCAAAGCGGCCCATCATCCGCGGCCACAAGATCCCGAACTCGAACGAGAGGATGGTGCCGGTAACGGCGCCCACCGCAAACTGCACGGCCATCACCACCGACCATCGACGCGCCAGCCTGAGGGCCACCGGATCGTTCCGGCGCAGCCCGATCCCCTCCATTACGACCGTCAGGAGCGGGAGCGCCACCCCGAGCGGGACCAGGATGATGTGGTAGGCCAGCGTGAACGCCATTTGCATCCGGCTGGGCAGCAAGGCAGCCGGAGCGCTGGCAGCGAGGAAGTCGAACGGGGTCAAGGCTGGCACGCAATATAGTCGCGCGCGTCGCGAGCGATCCAGACCTCGCTGCGGGCGGTGCCGGATAATTCGCCTCGATGCCCAATGTCTCCGACTTCCGCCTCGGCGCGGATGTCGTCGCGAGCGACGGCAAGAAGGTCGGAACGCTTGTCAGCGTCATCGTGGATGCGGAGGGGTTCGACCCGCGGGCCCTGGTCGTGAAGGACGAAGAATCGTTGGGGGGCCGCCTGCGCGGCGACTCGAAGCTCTTCACCACCGACGAGGTTGTGATCCCCATAACCGCCGTCGAGTCCGCCACGCATGATCTCGTCCGACTCTCCATGTCGGGGCCCGACGTCCGCCGCCAGCCGCTCTACCTGAGCTATCGGCCGAAGCCGCTGACGAGGGCGGAGGCAGCGCTCGAAGACGCTGACGTCCTTACTGGAAGCGTCGGCTTGCCGCCAGAGCAGGAAATCGCCAACAAGCCGCCAGGCCAGATCGAGATCGACCGGGGTGAGAACGTGATGCTGGGCAAGACCGGGCACCGGCTGGGCCGGGTCCAGGATGTGCTGTTCGACCATGGCGAGCTGATCGGGGTGGTCATACGGCCCGAGGGATTCTTCACGCGGGACGTCGTGCTGCCCAGAGAATTCATCGACCGTGCCGACGACATGGCGCTGTTCGCGCGCCTCGACGAATCGGATATCGAGAACTTGAAGCCGTTCATCGACGGGGGATGAGCGCGGCGATCTGCGCTACGGCTGGCTGCGGTGCTTTTCGACCTCGGCTTCGGCCGTCTCGTGGTCCGGGTACGGCCCGTCGAGACGCACGCCTCTAGCCGTCCCGGCATCATCGAGGTCGGCGCTCAGCACGTACCACCGCTTCCCCAGATGCAAGACCCCGTGATGGCGCTCTCCAGTCCAGCTCTTGGGGGTGATGCCGACCCTTTCTGTTTCGGACATGTCTGCGGTTCGAAGTCTCTCACAGGCCTGATGTCAATGGGTTTGAGAGTCCCGTAGCCAGGCTACGGAGAAAAGATCGATAGGCACAGCCCCTTGATTCGGGTATTGTCAGCAGTGGCCCCGAGGGACACGTTCAAGGGATTCGGAGTTGGTCGCAAGACCGGTTCCGAAGCCGGAGAGGCGATCCGTCGGGGTCACTTCTTTTCATGCGTGCGCCACTCCTCTGAGCGGCTACTAAAGATTGGGCGCGCACTTCGATAAAAGAGGTGTAACGTGCCCATCAGCGGACCGCTCCCCAGCCCGTTGCAACTTTGAGCTGAATGGCGGAAGTGCCGAGCGGCCCGCTTGCTTCAGCTAGGCGACTGGCACGACGCCGCTGATCCGCGTTCCGTGGCCTCCATCCGACTCCACGCGCAGCGTCCCCCCTACCGCGCCCAGGCGGTCGCGCATGTTCGTCAGGCCGGCACCTTCAGCCTGCCGGCCCATTTCAAAGCCGGCGCCGTCATCCGAAACCTCGAACAGCAGGCCGCCGGCCTCCTCCCAGATGCGGACACGAGCAGAGGCGCCGGCGCCGGCGTATTTGGCGGCGTTCTGCAGAGCCTCGAGACAGCAGAAATAGACTGCCGCCTCGATCTCCGGCGAGTGCCGGCCGACGCCGTCCGCATCGACGCTTGCGGGCAGGGGCGCCCGGCGGCAGGCGGCGGCCATCGCCTCGCCTAGTCCCGAGCTCGAGAGCAGTGGCGGGTAGATCCCATGCGCCAAGGAGCGCAGCTCTTCGATGGCCGATTTGACGTCGCCCTGGAGCTGTTCCATCAACGACCTCGCGCGTTCCGGGTCGCGTTCGGCCAGCTGCTCGACCAGGCGCAGCTTGACGGACAGCGCCACCAGATGCTGCTGCGCGCCGTCGTGCAGGTTTCGTTCGATTCGCCTCCGCTCGGCGTCCGCCACGGCGACGAGCCTGCCACGTGAAGCCTGCAGCTCGGCCGCCTGCTTGCGGAGCCGGTCCAGCGATTCCTGGAGTGCTGAATCCAGACGTGCCTTGTTTACCGCGACGCCCACCTCGCGTGCCACCTCCTCCAGCGTCTCGTCGGCGTCCGCGGCGAGGTTCTCTCCTCTACGGGAACGCTCGGCAACGATCAACCCGAAGAGCTGGGCGCTATGGCTGACCGGGGCCACGCGCAGATATGTTTCGGGCCGGTCGCGCAGCAGGTCGGGCAGCCACACCTTTGCCCAAGCCGCGCCCGACACGCGCGCGTTGACCGCGATCGATTCCTCGGCCGGCGTGATCGGGATCGGCGCGAGTTCTCGCTTCGGCTCCGATGCGGTCAATCGCAGTAGGCCGCCCTCGTTGAGCCACAGCTCGGCCGCATCGAGCTTGAAGGAGTCGCGCATCGCCTCCACCATCTGCAGAAGCAGGTCGGCCATCGGCACGCCATGGCTCAGCTGCGTCGCAAAAGAGCCCCGCGCGAAGTCGATCGCCGAGAGGCTGCCGCCCTCCTTTCGGCGGCGGCTGCTAGAGGCGATCAGGCCGTAGACAGCCCCGAGAGCAAGCATCGCGGCGAGCAGCCCGACCAGGATCAGCGCGGCGGAGTCCAATCTCAGCCCGTCGCGCGGAGCGCCTCGGCGGGTCGCAATCGCGACGCCCGGAGGGCGGGAAGCAGCGTGACCAGCAGGACGGCCGCGTAGACGAGCGCGATCGTGAGCGCGGCGCTGCCAAAGTCTGGTTGGAACTGCGCACCGTTGGCCACTTGGGTGATAACCGTTCCGCCCAGCACGAAGGCGACCACCAGACCGACGACAAGGCCGGCGGTGGCCAGCGCCGCCGTTTCGGCAAGCAAACCCGCCAGTACCTGGACCGGTTGATATCCGATCGCCCTGAGCATGCCGATGGAGCGCCGCCGTTCGAAGACCGCACGCAAAGCCACAGCGCCCAGGCTCGAGATGCCCACCAGGAGCCCGATGCGCATGAGAAGGATGATGAAGTCGCCGAAGCTGCTGCTGGCTGCGGCATCTTGGTCCAGCAGCGCCTTGGTGGTGCTGACGTCAACTCCCGCCGAAAGCGTTGCTCGCTGCAAGTCCCTGGAGAGCGTGCTGGCGCTGACTCCGGGCGCGGGTGTGAGGAGGAGCATGGCGCCAGGCGCGGACTTGCCCAGCACGTCCAGCGCTCCCCGCGAAGCGATGAGCCCGGGCACGATGCTGTTGTAAGCGCTCGTGTTGGTCGATGGGATCGAAGCCGCCACCTTGAACCAAACTGTGCCGTGGTCGGTGGCCATGTAGATGACGGAGCCGACCGACACCGTCGAGGCGACAAGCGTCGGGTCGTGCGCGATGGCCTTCCACGCTGCGGCGGTTGCGGTCGAGCTCACAAAGCCCATTCCACTCTCGAGCTGCTGCGGGCTCACGCCAAAAACAGTGATTGGCTGCTGGTGCCAGTCCTGCGCGGGCCGGAAGTCTTTCGACGAGAACACCCACTTGCTGGGTCCGAGAAATGTACGGCTCGGGAGCTCTGTCTGACTGCCCACCTCTGACTCAAGCGAGGCCGGCACCGAGAGCGAGTCGGTCCCAGCCACGACCGCCTGCACATCCCACCCGCCCGACTGAGCGCGGTAGTTGACTCCCTGTGCAGAGACCAGGCTCTGGGCAATCACCAGCATCGCCATCACGATGGCGAAACTCGCGATCACCAGGCCTGAGCGCAGCGGGCGTCTAGACGAATACGCAATCGCTGGGCGAAGCGTTGCGCGAGAGCCGGCAGACATTCTGCCTACGAGACCGACTGCGCCTTCAAGCACGGGCAGGTTCGTGGCCACGAGCACGGAGAACGCCAGGACCAAAACGATCAACGCGGCGGCGAATGGCCCTGGATTGCTGTCCTTGGCCCCGGCCAGCTGGAAGTCGGCCGCCGCCCACGCAACTGCAGCTACAGCGCCGGCTGAGTACCGCAGTCGATCTGAGACCCGACCGTGGATGAGGCCGGCGGCAGCGGCGATGATCACCGCGCCGCCGAGAATCGCGAATCCCCCATTCCCCACAAACATCAACGCGAGTCCCGCGAGCGCTATGACCGCCATGAATGCCAGCCTTTTCCGCGATGGGCGCCTGGCGACGCGCGGCTCCGGGAGGTCGCGAATGGCGGCCGAGATCGTCATCGAGTTCGTCCGCAGCGAAACTATGAAAACGGTGATCAGATTGATCAGAGCGGCCGAGGCCACAGCGGCGAGCAGCGACGCAACGTGGACCGAGAACACTTGAGGGCCTGACGCGCCGAAGCCCTGTTTGAAAATCACGAACGCCAGCGCAAGGCCGGCCGGTAGGCCGGCGATCGCCCCGAGCAGGCTGTAGATCGCGCCCTCTGTGGTCGAGAGCTGGACGAGGCCGGTCCGTGTCAGGCCCATCGCTCGGAGCACCGCGAGGCGCGGCCGCCGCTCCTCAGACAGCATCACCGCCAGGTTGACCACGAGGGCGGTGGCGGCCAGGGCGATGATCACACCAAAGGAGGTGACGAAAGGCCTTCCCTGTTCAGAAGTCTTGAGCACGATGTCGAGTGCGCTGCGCTTGACCTCGAGCACCTGCAATCTCGCGGCCGCGTTCTGCAGCATTCCGCGGAGCACTGGCGCCGCCGCTTGGCCGTTGCTCACCTCGGCATCGCCATCGCCGCGCGCAGAGACGCGGATCAGGTTGACGCCGTCTACTCCGGCGAGCACCTGCGCCGTTGCGATGGACGCGAACATCGAATCATCGAACCCGTACGCGCCCGCACTCTCTCGTAGCACGATGCCGGCGACGGTCACATCGTGGCTCGAAGAACCGCCGGCGATGACTCGAAGGCGGTCACCCGTTTGGGCCTGCAGCGCGTCGGCGAGGGGCTGGGTCAGGAAGACGCCGCCCGACGTGAGCTCATCGCCCAACGTTGAGCGTCCGCCGGCCAGCACGAAGGGCCCGAAGCGCTGCTCCGCTGCGAGGTCGAGCCCGGTGATCTGGACATTGGCCTTGCCGACCTCGCGGTCGAGGTCGACCACCGAGCCCGCGGTGATGACCGCGTTCTGGATGGCGGCGACGCATGAGCACGTGGCGCGCTGCGCCACGTTCGGGTCGAAGTAACCTCCGCCGGCTGAGATCTCAATGTCGTCGCGGCCCCAGCTTTGGAGCGCGTGTGCGCGGAAGGTCTCGTACATGGTGTCCTCGATCACCTGGATCGAAAAGATGGCTGCGCCCGCGATCATCAGTCCGAGGATGAGCACCGCCGTTTGCCCCGGACGCCGACCGGCTTCACGGAATGCGATGCGGCCGATCAGCGGGCGGCGGAGCACGATTCCGGCTGTGGCGAGGTAAGCCAAGACGAAGAGTCCGAGCAGAATCGCGAGGAATGGAGTCATCTCATCCCACCGTGCGGAGGGCGTCCGCCGGTCGCAGTCTCGCCGCCCGCAAGGCAGGCAAGAAAGTCACCAGCACTACGGCCAGGTAAACAAGACCCATCGTTAGGGCGATGCTGCCAAGGTCCGGGCTGAATGCCAACCCACCGGC
>DMCH01000022.1:1166-3178 GCA_003446775.1 Chloroflexota bacterium | reverse complement strand
GGCGACGGCGACGGTCTCGGCGAGCAGGCCCGCCAACACCTGCGCCGGCTGGTATCCGATCGCCCTCAGCATGCCGATCGACCGCCGTCGCTCGACGACGGCGCGCAGGGCCACGGCACCGAGGCTGGCCACGCCCACCAGCAGGCCGACGCGCATCAGCAGGATGATGAAGTTCACGATTCCGTAGCTGGTTCTGATGTCGTCAGCCAAGAGAGATCTGGTCGTGATCACGTCAGCGCCCTCGGACAGCGTCGCGCGTTGAAGGTCGCGGGCCAGCGCTCCGGCATCCTGGCCGGGCGCCGCCCCGAGGAGCAGCAGGGCGCCAGGCGCGGTGTTGGTGAGCAAGTCCAGAGTCGCTCGCGAGGCGATGAGACCCGGCACGATGCTGTTCGTACTGGTACCCGTCGTCGCGTGGAACTGTGCGGCCACGCGGAAAGAGAGCGTGCCGTGGCCAGTCGCCAGTGAGACGACCGAGCCGACCGGTTCGGGGGACGCGACGAGGTTGGGATCGCGGGCGAGGGCGGCCCAATCGCCCGGGTTGGCAAAGCCGATGCCACCATCTAGCTGCGCCTGGCTGAGCCCGAAAACAGTCACCGAACCCGGCTGCCAGTCCGTCGTGCCCCGGTAGTCGGAAGCCGGGTACACCCACTTGACCGGTCCCAGGAACGTGCGGCTGGGGAACTCGTCCTGTCGCGCCACCCTGGGCTGCAAAGCTGCGGGCATGGTGAGCTGGTCGGTCCCGGCCACGACCGCCTGGACATCCCAACCGCCCGAATTGAGCTGGTAGTTGGTGGTCTCCGCATTGAGCAGGCCCTGGGCCAGGATGAGCATCACCATCACGATCGAGAAAGCTGCGATCACCAATCCCGAGCGGAGAGGCCGCCGCGACGAGTACGCCATCGCCGGACGCAGCGTGGCTCGCAGCCTTGCGGAAACACGACCGGCCAGGCCGACAATGATGTCGAGGATCGTCAGGTTCGAAGCCACCAGCACCGAGAGCGCCAGCACGCTGATGACCAGCGCGAAGGCGAAGGGGCCTGGTCCACTGTCGTGCGGCCCGTACGACAAGTCGACGATCGCCCACGCGGCCGCGCCGGCGGCGGCGGCGGAATAGCGCACCCGATCGGATATGCGGCCTTGAACAAAGCCCGCCACTCCCGCGATCAACATTGCGCCGCCGAGAAGCACCATCCAGGGTCGGCCCCACGCGATCGAAGCGAGGCCTGCGAGCGTGATGATCGCGTTGGAGACCAAAAGCCTCCTGGAGGGGCGCCTGTTGGTGGCAGGCTCTGGTAGATCACGAATGGCGGACGAGATCGCCATTCCATTGGTCCGCAGCGACGCCAGGAACACAGTGGCCAGGTTCATCAACGCCGCGGCGGCCACAGCGCCCAGCAGGGACTCGACGTGGACCGAAAAAACCAGTGGACCGCTGCCCGGCGGCGGAGGGCCATGAAGGATGACCCACGCAAAAGCGAGGCCGGTCGGCAAGCCTGCGATCGCCCCGAGCAGGCTGTAGATCGCGCCCTCCGTGACCGAAAGCTGGACGAGTCCGGTGCGTGTGAGACCCATCGCGCGCAGGACCGCGAGGCGGGGCCGCCTCTCCTCTGACAGCGCCACCGCCAGGTTGGCCACCAGGGCGGTCGCAGCCAGGGCCACGAGCACGCCGAAGAAGGTCGCGAACGGCCTTCCGCTCTGACTGGCTTTGACCAGCAAGTCGAGGGTCGCGCTCTTGACCTCGAGCACTCGGAGGCTCGAGTCACCAGTCGCGAGAAGCCCGCGCAGGTCTTGCGCGACCGCATGTCCCGTCGCGATCTCGGCGTCGCCTTCTCCACGCGCCGAGACGCGGATCAGGTTGACGGCATTCGTTCCGGCCAGCAGCTGCGCCGTGGACAGCGACGTGAACACCGAGCGATCGAACCCATAGGCGCCGGCTCCCTCCCGGCGGACGATTCCGGCAACTGTGATGTCGTGACTCGATGCGCCCGCAAATACTCGGAGCTGGTCCCCAG
>DMCH01000022.1:0-809 GCA_003446775.1 Chloroflexota bacterium | reverse complement strand
GGTGACAACAGCATTCTGGACGGCGGCAATGCACGAACATCCTGCCGGGTCTGCGGCGAGGCGCTGCGCAACGCTGGAGTCGAACGACGCACCGCCGCCCGAGACCTCGATGTCGTCGCGGCCCCACGACTGGAGCAGCTGGGCCCGCTGGGTGGCATACATGCTGTCGAAGAGCACCTGGATCGTGAAGATCGATGCTCCGGCGACCATCAGCCCGAGCACGAGAACCGCTGTCTGGCTAGGTCGACGGCTGGCTTCGCGGAACGCGATGCGGCCAATCAGCGGCCGGCGAACGACCACTGCGCCGATCGTGAGGTACGCAAGTACGAACAGGCCGAACAGGACCGCCAGAAAAATCATTGCGCCGCCTCCACCGGCGGGCGGTCGCTCTGGTCGGTGCGCTCGATGCGACCGTCGCGCATGTGGAGGATTCGCGCCGCGCGCTCCGCCACCACCGGGTTGTGTGTGACCAACACGATCGTCTGCCCGTCCTTGTTCATGCGCACCAGCAGCTCCACGATCACCTGCGTCACCTCGGTGTCTAGGTTGCCGGTCGGCTCGTCCGCCCAGACCACCGCCGGCTTGTGCACCAGCGCCCGCGCCACCGCCACACGCTGCTGCTCGCCGCCGGAGAGCTGGTCCGGGCGGTGGTTGGCCCGATGCGCCAGACCCAGCGTCTCCAGCATCTCCAGCGCCCGCCGGCGAGAGTCGCGCGAGTTGAGGTTCTGGAGTAGAAGCGGAATCTCCACGTTCTCGACCGCCGAGAGCACGGGGAGCAGATTGAAAGCCTGGAAGACGAAGCCCATGTT
>DMCH01000049.1 GCA_003446775.1 Chloroflexota bacterium | reverse complement strand
TTGGCGCCCCGGTAGACCTTGCGCAAGCGGCGGGCCTGGACGATGGAGTCTGCGGACATCTCAGTCGACCAGCCTCAGCGCCTCGGCGGGTGCGATACGGGCAACGGCCAGCGCCGGCGCCGCAGTCACCGCCACGGCTGTGACCAGAACCAAAGCTGCAGCCACAGCGAAGCTGCCACCCTGGAATCCGAACCCACCTCCAGGGTAAGCAGAAGCGATGAAGAGGTAACCAAAGACCAGCCCAGAGGCTCCGCCAACAGCTAGGCCGGCAGCCGCGGTGAGCACCGATTCACCGATCAACGCCCCCAGCAGATGCCGCGGCTGAAACCCGACCGCACGTAGCAGTCCGATCCAACGGCGCCGTTCGACCACGGCGCGAAGCGCAAGTACCCCCAAGCTGAGCACGCCGACGGCGAGCCCGGCGCTCAACATGAGTTCGGTTTCGGACGCAAAGTTTCTGAAGAGGGCACCGCCTTGATCGAGAAGGTCACGGACAGAGGAGGCTTCGACTCCACTTGGAAACATGGATCGCCTGATGTCCAGTGCAAACGAAGACGCGTCCACACCAGGCTTCAAGCGCAGGAGCAGAGTTGTGCCGGCGACGCGGGAGGAGATCGGCGCGACTGCCTGAGCCGAACCTACGAGTCCAGGCAGAAATCCCGGCCTGAAGCTGGCCACCACCTGCCTCTGCTCCGGACCGTTGTTGCCGATGAGGTCAACGGCGGTGCCCGGCTGATACACACCAGACACGACGAGATTGGGATCATTCCTCAGGGCGGCCCAAACGGCCGCCTCGCTCGAGAATCGCGCATCACGCGCGATCAAGGGCAACGTGCCCTGCGCAAGCTGCGAGTCGGTCAGCCCATAAAGAGGGAGCAATTGCTGATGCCAGGTCAAAGGTCCTGGCCCACGATCCGAGCTCGAGGATCGGACAGGGCCGAAGTACGTCGCCGTGCTGATAGCCATCTCGCCGGCGACCTTTGACTGCAGGCCAGACGCTAGAGTGATCGATGAAGCGCTCATCGATGAAACACTGACGTCGTATCCCCCGGTGTCTCTTGCATAGTCGGGGTTGGTACTGGCAAGGAATGCTGCAATAAACGAGAGCATGGAAAACACCAGGCCCAACGCGCCGGTCGCGAGCGCAAGTCTCACCGGACGTCGAGTGAATTGGGCGACGAGGACTCGTGGGACGAATCTCTCGACCACTCGCATGTTGACCGCAACGAGAGCTGTAAGTGCCCCCAACAGACACACGATCCCGAGGATCGTCGTCCAGGGGTCGCTCACTAATTCGATTGCACTGGGACGGGCGTAGAGCCCGATCACCCACATCGCGGCGGCGATGCTGATCAGAGTTGATCGCACCCTGTTCGACATGTAGCCACGCAGCGTCAGTCCAACCGCGGCGATCAACGCAAGCCCTCCCAACAGTCTCAGGTCGATGTTGCCGAATACGGCAGCCGCGAGCCCGGCAACCCCGCCGGCCACGATTCCGGCGTTTCGTAATCCTCGGGGCCTTCGATTGGCAGGCGGATCAGGTAGAGCGCGTACTGCTGAGGCGATTGCAAGCCTGCTGGTCCTGATTGCAGCGATCAACAAGGTGATCAGCGTGATCAGCGCTCCCATGGCAATTGCGACGGCGATCGATTCGGCGGAGTCCACGAACAATACAGTCGCATTCTTCTCGTGGATCTCCGGTATCCACCGGCCCGCCTTCGAGACAAGCAGCCACGCCATAGCGATACCTGGCACGATTCCTATGGCAGCGGCGCACAGGCTGTAAATCCCACCTTCGAGAACGCTTGTGATGACGAGACCGGAGCGGCTCAACCCCAGGGCTCTCAAGACCGCGAGCTGCGGACGGCGCTCTTCAGCCAGCGCCAACGCGAGATTCACCACCAGCGCGATGCCGGCCAGCACGACGATGAAGCTCAAGACGAGGGTTATCGGGCCGTTTTGCGCAGCCAGGTTGATGATCTCGTTGACGTCATCGGCTTTGGCGGTCCGCACCCGGAGATCGACATTCGACTCCAGATGACTTAGAGCGTTCGTTATCTGGGGAGCAATGGCCTGGCTGTTGTCGAGCTCCTGCTTGCCGTCGCCGAGAGCCGAGATGCGAATCACGTTGATTCGATCGCTCCCGGTCAGCGCGTCTATGGCGGCGAGTGTGGCGAAGACGGCAGGTTGGCCGCCGTAATCCCCGGGTCCTTCAGAGCGGGCGATCCCGGCGACCCTATAAGTGACAGGCGTGAACTCATTGGCGGCGACCTGGATCCTGTCGCCAAGTCGTGCCTGGAGCGAATCGGCCAATGACCTGGACAGGAGCACCTCATCGACCGCGAGGTCCTGGCCTGAAGTGCTGCGGCCATCTACAAGGGCGTAGGCACCAAAGGCGGTTTGAGTGGACGGGTCGAAGCCGATCAATCGGACAGTCGGGTTGTCGAGCCTGCGATCCAGGTCGGCGGCGCCGCCGACCAACTCAACTCCGGCCTGCACGCCGCGAACCTTGTCCTGGAGTTGAGTGGAGCCAGCAACACCGCTCGCTACATCGGGGCTGAAGAAGGCTCCATTGGCGGAAACCAGCAAGTCGACCCGGCCCCATGACTGGTAGGTGGCTTGAGTTAGAGACGTGGCTATCGAGTCGGTGTTGACCAGCGACATCAGGATCATGCTCGTGCCGACGGTCAGGCCGGCCACGACCAAAGCGGATTGCCATGGCCGGCGCCCGACTTCGCGGAAAGCCATCCGGGCAAGCAAGGGTCGCCGCGATGCGATCACGGCCAGCGCCCCATAGGTGAGGACGAACAGGCCGATCAACACCGCAGCCAGGGACATTCAGTCCACCAGCCTCAGCGCCTCGGAGGGCGCAAGCCGAGAAGCACGAAGAGCGGGCACGAAGGCCACCAGCAACACGGCGGCATACACGCCTGCGATTGAGGCCAGCGTGGCCGGCCCATCGAACCCCCACGCGGTGCTCGAGACAGCGACCGTCAGGTACAGGAAACACATCCCGGCTCCCGAGGCAACGCCGACGACTATGCCAGCGGTAGCCATGAGCGTCACCTCTCCGAGCATGCCGGTCAGCACCTGGCGGGGCCGGTAACCGAGAGCTCTCAACAGTCCTATGACGCGACGCCGCTCGATCAGTGCGCGCAGCACCAAAAGGCCGAGACCGGCCACCCCGACGATCAAGCCCAGCCGCGTCACCGTCACGACGTTGTTGACGAAGTCCCGACCGAACTGGGTGCGGACATAGACGAGATGGCGCGTGGAGTCCGCGTCAACCCCTTCGCTGAAAAGAGCACGACGCATGGCGACCGCAAAGGCGGCCGGGTCGACTCCGGTGGTCTTGAGGAGAAGGGTGCTGCCGGTGGGGACCTCCGAGAAGGGTGCGAAGGCCCTCTGCGACCCGATCATGCCGAGCAGGGGACCCGGCGTCCACTCTCCGGCGACATGAAAAGTGACTGGCCCGCCGTGACCGATGAGACTTATGGCGGTCGGTTGGTAGAAGTTGTTGGCGAGCACGAGAGAGGGGTCGTCGCGCATCGCCGCGAACACCTCAGCGTCGCTCTTGAACCGCGGGTCCCGTTGCGTCAGGCGGACGGGCGGGTCTGCAAGCTGCGCATCGGTCAGCTCGTATAAAGGCACGTAGGTCGGCAACCAGCCGTTTGAGACCTTGGCCTGTTGGTAGCTAAGCGGCCCGAAGTAGGTACGGGTCGTGACGAGGGTCTGCTGAGTGACCTGTGGTTGTAGGTCGGCAGGGACGGTGATCGACGGCGTATCCGACGAGAACGCCGCCACATCGTAGCCGGCGGTATCTCGGTTGTAGTCCGGTTGCACCGTCGCGCTCAGGCTGTAGTAGAACGCCAGCATTCCGAGCACCACCGCGAATGCCCCAATGCCTAGGCCGGACCGCACGGGTCGACGCGAAAGATAAGCCAGGGGCGGCCGCAGTGTCGCTCGAACCCGCCCAGACAGGCCGAGCGCGGCTGCGAGCGTCTCGAGCAGCCTCATGTTTGCGGTCACCAGGATGCAAAGTCCGAAGACAACACCGAAGGCGGTCGAGAAGATGACCATCGCGCCATCGGTGCTGAAGCCCGCGCCCGACAGGGACGAGAGGGCGAACGCCACCGACCAAACGGCCAGCGCGATCCCCAGGATGTTGGCGCGTGCGCGATCGGAAACAAGACCACGGGCAAGCCCAACCGCTATACCGATCACAGCCACACCGCCGGCATACCTGATCACGCCATTGCCGGCACCGACGAGCGCCGCGGAGCCACCAATCGCAAGCAGCATCAGCGCCCACGTCTGCCATCGCCTCCGGCGGTGTTCTCCCGGGGGCGGCGGCAGGTTCTTGATGGCGCTGGAGATCGAGAGTCCGGCGGTCCGCAAAGACGTGAAAAACAGCGTTATGAGGGTGATCAGCGACGCCGCGGCGATCGACGCCAGCACAGTCGCGGGCAAGGGTGCGAAACGGAGGATCAGGTCTTGCGAATTCAACGCTCCGCTTGAGGCGTCCTTCGTCGCGTTCGCGAAATTCATCGTCACGAGCCAGGCGAGCACAAAGCCTGGAACCGCACCCACAATCGCCGCGGCGAGGCTGTAGAAGGCACCTTCGAAAAGGGCCAGCTGCACGAGTCCCGTCCGCGTCAGGCCGAGGGCTCGGACGAGCGCGAGACGCGGCCTCCGCTCATCAGCCAAACCCAGCATCAGGTTGACGACCAGCGCCGTGCTGGCGAGGACGATGACCAGGCTCAGCACGACCGTGAATCCACGGTTGTTCGAGAGATCAGTGGCGGCGGCCACTTCGTCCGCCTTGCCTGTTCGCACGACAAGCCCATCCGAGACCGTGGTGCGCAGGTTTGTCGCAAGAGCTGCGGCGTTGTCCAGCTCGGCCTTGCCATCCCCTTTGGCTGCGATTCGGATGATGTTCACCTGATCGGTTCCAATGAGCTTCTGAGCCGTGGCGAGCGGAGCGAACAGGGCCATGCGAAGGCCGGCTCCGCCCGGTCCCTGCTCTAAGGCCACGCCGGCCACCATGACTTCGCCGGCGGCTGCTTGCTGGTTGGATCCGAAAGACAGCTGTAGGCGATCACCTTTATGCGCTGCAAGGGCGTCGGCCAGGCGCCGAGAAACAAGGACGGATCCTGGAGCAAGATCCTGCCCGTAAGTCTTGGTGCCGTCTTCGAGCGTGTAGGCGCCAAATGCACCCTGGGTGGCCGGGTCGAACCCGATGATGCGGACCGCGGGCTTTCCAAGCCGCTGATCGAGATCGCCGACCGAGGCGACGAGCTCGAGTCCGTTCTGAGCCGCCGCCAGGGAGCGGGCCAGCCGCGGGTCTATGGCCAGTTGCGGCGCAATGTCTGGACCGAAGAAGCTGCCATTGGAATCGACCGTCACGTCAACGCGGCCCCACGCGACATTCGCCGTTTCCACATCGGTCGCAATCTGCGAGTCGTCGGACCCCTGGAGCGCGACGATGGAGACGCTGCCGATCATCAAGCCGAGCACGACCAACACCGACTGCAGGGGCCTGCGGACCGCCTCGCGGTAAGCCAGCCGCGCCAACAGAGGCCGCCGAGACGCGATCACGGCCAGCGCCCCATACGTGAGGACGAACAGGCCGATGAGCACAGCGGCCAGACTCATCAGACGACTCCCGCGAGCTCCTTTGTCGCGGACTCGATTCGGCCGTCGCGCATGCGTACGGTGCGCCGGGCGCGCTCGGCGACCTGCGGGTTGTGGGTCACGAGCACGATCGTCTGGCCGTCCTTGTTCATGCGCACCAGCAGCTCCACGATCACCTGCGTCACCTCGGTGTCGAGGTTGCCGGTTGGCTCATCCGCCCACACCACCGCCGGCTTGTGCACCAGCGCCCGAGCCACCGCCACCCGCTGCTGCTCGCCGCCGGAGAGCTGGTCGGGCCGGTGGTTGGCCCGGTGCGCCAGGCCTAGCGTCTCCAGCATCTCCAGCGAGCGCCGCCGGGAGTCGCGCGAGTTGAGGTTCTGGAGCAGGAGCGGGATCTCCACGTTCTCGACCGCCGAGAGCAC
>DMCH01000158.1:19176-87125 GCA_003446775.1 Chloroflexota bacterium | reverse complement strand
TACCGCTGGTTTGGCGGCGAGCACCTTGCCGACCGAGCTCGGCTCACCTGGCGTATGTGACCTCGGACGTTACGGCCCGGGCGGCTGGGCCACGCTGATCACGGTCACGCCGCGCGCACGCAGCGTGGTCGCATCCAGTGTGCCGCGGCCGTCAAGGACGGCGCGAAGACCCGTCAACCGAGCCCAATCAAGCTCCCGATATTCGCGATGGAAGGCCTGCACGATCACGGCGTCGACAGCCACAGGCTTGTCCAGGACGACGACCTCAACTCCCAAGCCTGCGATCTCCTCCGCGGTGAAGTGGGGATCGTGAGCGAGCACCACCGCGCCGGCCCTGTGCAGGAGCTCGATGACTGCGAGCGCGGTTGAGAACGACAGCTCCTTGACGTCTTCCCGGTAGGACAGACCCAATACCAACACTCGTGCTCCTCCGAGTCCGCCCATGGCATCGTCCAGCCAACCCAGGCAACGGGCCGCCATCCCATCGTTGACCTCGCGCGCAACTCGCACGAGCTCGAGCTCGCCGGTGCGACTGTCGTTGAGGAGGAAATGCGGGTACACCGGGATGCAGTGGCCGCCGACGCCGATGCCGGGTCGGTGGAGATGGGAGAACGGCTGAGTGTTGGCAGCCACGAATGCCTCTTTCGTGTCCGCGCCCCGCGCGCCGCCGTAAAGGGCGAGCTGGTTGGCGAGGGCGATGTTGACATCCCGATACGTGGTCTCCGCAAGCTTGGCGAACTCGGCAGTCTCCGCGTTGGAGACTCCGCGCACCTCAGCATCGAGCGAAGCCTGATAGAACGCGACCGCGCGGCGGGTGCTCTCCTCGTCTACGCCCCCCACGATCTTCGGATAGCGGGCAAGATCCTGGAAGATGCGGCCTGAATACAGGCGCTCGGGGCTGAACGCAAGGTAGAAGTCTTTGCCACAGATGAGGCCCGACTCCCGCTCCAGGATCGGCGCCACATGGTTTCGAGTGGCGCCGACCGGGAGGGTCGTCTCGATGAGCACCAGGGCGTCCTTCTCCAGGCCTTTGCCCACCGCCCGCAGCGCGGCGTCGAGCATTTTGTAGTCCGGCTTCTTCTCACGATCCACGACCACGGGCACGATGACGATCACGACCTCGGACGAGCGCGTGGCTTGCGCGGTGTCGGTCGTGGCCGTCAAGCGCCGGTTGCGAACGGCGGCAGCCACGGCCTCCGCCAGTCCGGGTTCGTCGACGTGGCTGGTCCCCGCGGTGACCGAGGCCACGGCCGCAGCATCGACGTCGGCGCCGATCACCACATGGCCTTTGCCGGCGAGTTGGGCGGCCACGGGCAGGCCGATCTTGCCGAGGCCGACGACAGCGACCCGATACGCTCGGCTCACGGAGCTGTCCGGCGGGCCAGATCGAGGACGCGGCCTTCGTTCGCGGAACGGATGAGGTCGAGCGCCAGGGACAGCGCTTTCAGGCCGTCCTCGCTGCCGACCTCGGGCGGCGTGTTGTTCGCGACCGAAGCGAGAAACGACTCGAGCTCCAGGCGAAGCGGCTCAGCGCGGTCGACGATGTGCCGCAGGAGGGTGCCCTCGCTCACCCCCGTCAGCAGGGACAGCGGCACCTCGGCGCCGGTGGCGGTGCTGTTCTCGAAGAAGGTCAGGTCTTGAGTCAGGTAGTTGAGGTGCAGCATCCCGCGCTCACCGAGCACCGACAGCTCGCGGATCTTGGTCGGCGTCAGCCAGTTGACCTGCATGACGCCGACCGCCCCGTCGTCGAACCTGAGCAGCGCATTGAGCATGTCTTCATGCTCGGTGTGGATGCGCCGTTCTGTCTCCGCGTACAGTCGCACGACCTCGACCCCGAGCAGGTAGCGCATGACATCGAGGTCGTGGGTGGCGAGGTCGATCACGGCGCCGACATCTCTGATGCGCGAGGGAAATGGGCCTTGACGGCGGGAGTGGACCTGGAAGATGCGGCCCAGCTCACCGGCGTCGAGCTGCTTCTTGAGCTCCCGGACTGCGGGGTTGAAGCGCTCGACATGGCCGATGGCGAGCACCGTGCCGCGTTTCTTGGCGGCGGCCACGAGCTGGTGCGCCTCGACCAGGTCGGTTGCGATCGGCTTCTCCATCAACACGTGCAGGCCCCGCTCGATTGCGGCCAGGCCCACCTCGAGATGGAATCGGGTCGGCACCGCGACGGTCACCGCGTCAAGCCGCTCGTGGTCGAACAGCTCCCGGTACGAGCGGTAGCCGGTCAGACGTCGTTTCCTGGCCCAAGCCATGGCTTCCTCGGCGGGGTCGCAGACGGCGACCAGGTTCGCATGGTCGATGTCGTCCAGGACGCGAGCGTGGCTGCGCCCCATCACGCCGAGGCCGACGACGCCGATCCGGATCATCCCGCGAGCTCCTCGCGCACCGAGCGCACGATGCGCTGCAGGTCCGCGTCGCTGAGGGCCGGGTGCACGGGCAGGCTCAGCACCTCTTGGGCCAGGCGTTCGGCGGTCGGAAACGACTGGCCGCCGTAGCCGCGCTCGACATAGACCGGCTGATGGTGAATGGGGATGGGGTAGTAGACGCCGGTTCCGATGCCGCGCGCATCGAGCCGCTTGCGCAGGCCGTCCCGGCCGGCCTCGACGCGGACCGTGTACTGGTGATAGACGTGCCCATAGCTGCTGCTTTCCCCAGGGACCGCGAGCCCGGCTGCACCCGCCAGCCCGGCGCTGAGGATCTGCGCATGATGGCGGCGCGCGGCGTTGAAACCGTCGAGGCGGGCGAGCTGCGCGAGGCCGATCGCCGCCGCGACATCGGTCATGCGGAAGTTGTAACCGAGCACTTCGTGGTGGTAGCGCTCGCCTTCCCCATGCTGGCGCAGCGTTCGAATCGCAGACGCGATGGCCGGGTCATCGGTGGTCACGAACCCGCCTTCGCCCGAGGTCATGTTCTTGGTCGGGTACAGGGAGAAGACCGCTGTGTGCCCGAGCGCGCCGACCTTCCGGCCGTGCACTGTCGCCCCGTGCGCCTGACACGCGTCTTCGATGAGGAGCAGCCCGTGCCGCCGGGCGATTTCGCCCAGTTCGGCCATCGGCGCCGGGTGCCCATATAAATGGACGGGAAGGATGGCGCGGGTGCGCGGCGTGATCGCTACCTCCACGCGCGCCGGATCGATGCAGAAGTTGCCGGCCTGGACGTCGGCGAAGACGGGGGTAGCCCGTGCGAACAGAACGGAGTTGGCGGAAGCGATGAACGTGAAGGGCGCGGTCACGACCTCGTCGCCCTCTCCAATCCCGTGAGCGAGGAGCGCGAGGTGCAATCCGGCGGTACCGGAGGCAACGGCGACCGCATGCTTCACGCCGAGCCACCGCGCGAAGGCATCTTCGAACGCGGCCACCACGGGTCCCTGCGCGAGCTGGCCGCTTTCGAGCACTGCCAGCACGGCTCGCTTCTCCTCTTCGCCGATCAGCGGATGCGCGATCTCGAGTCGGGGCTCGCTCGCGACCGGCCGCGCCTGTTTCATGCCGGCCTCACCGAACCGTCGGGATCGCATCGGTACTTCCGGCCGCACCGATCGCAGACAAGGGCGCCTTCGCCAGCTTCGCGTAGCCGTCGCGTGCAGACACAGACGTTGCCGACCACCCGAGCCGGGTTGCCCGCGACCAGGCCGTGGTCCGGGACGTCACGCGTAACCACAGCGCCGGCCGCGACCAGCGCCCAACGGCCGATGGTGATGCCCGCCACCAGCACCGAGGCTGCGCCCAGCGACGCGCCTTCGCGAACCAAAATGGTTCCGAGCTCCCAGTCCGCCTCGGTCTTCAAGGACCCGTCGGGGTTGACCGCACGGGGATGGCGATCGTTGGTGAACGACACGTGCGGGCCCACGAAGACACCGTTCTCGAGCGTGGCGCCAGGGTAGATCGAGGCGCCGTTCTGGATCTTGACCCGGTCACCGATTACGACCCCCTCGCCGACATAGACGCCCTTGCTCAAGGTGCATTCCGCGCCGATGCGAGCGCCCTCTCGGACCTGGGCCAGGTGCCAGACCTTCGTGCCGGGCCCCAGCTCGGCATCCTCGGCTACAAAGGCAGAAGGATGAACGTAGGCGGGGTCCCGGGTCATGGTGGGCTCCCAGGGTACCGCCGTGGCAGCGGATCCGGGTCAGAAAGGGCCGCTCGTCAAGGAAGTCCCAAAGTGGCCGCCCGCTGCGCCGCATGGCGCTTGCGAAACCATGCCCACGTCGCGGCGAGCCCGGCGTTGATCGAGACCTTCGCCTTCCAGCCCAGGTAGCGACGCGCGCGAGCGGGGTCGAGGCACACCCGGCGCACCTCGAACTCGCGCGCGGGCAGGAACTCGCTCTTCGCGTGCCGGCCCGACTCCTCGAGCAAGCGCTTGACGACCGCGTTGACGCTGGTCTCGCGGCCGGTACCGATGTTCACCTCTCCCGAGACGTGACCGAACACAGCGGCCACGTTGGCGGCGGCCACGTCGCTCACGTAGACGAAGTCGCGCGTCTGCCCGCCGTCCCCATAGATGCGCAGCGAACCGCGTTCGAGCAGCCGGTAGCAGGTGATGGCGATGACGCCGGAATCGCCGGTGCCGTCCTGGCGCGGACCGTAGACGTTGCCGTAGCGCAGCGCCAGCGTCGAGACCCCGTGCCTCAACCCCAGCGCGGCCATGTAGATCTCCTCGGATCGCTTGGACGCGCCGTGCGCGGAGAGCGGGTTCGGCTTGTAGATCTCCCTGGCGGGCAGCTTCGCGCCTTCGCCGTAGATCGTGCCTCCCGACGACGCGATCACCACACGGCGCGCGCCGGCCTTGACCGCCGCGTCGAACAGGCCCACCGAGCTCGCCAGGCTGGCCTTGACATGCTCGCCCGGGTCACGGGCGGCCCTCTGCACGCCTCCCTTGGAGGCGAGGTGTAGGACGACGTCGGGCTTGAAGCTGGCCAGTGCTTTGGCCGCCGCTTCCGATCCGCAGTCGGCCGACACCACGTCGACCTCGCCCGGGAGTGGCTCGCCGCAGGGATGGCTGTGGTCGTCGATGACGAGGACGTTGGCCGACGCCGCCACCAGCAGCTCTACCGTGTGCGAGCCGATGAAGCCGGCGCCTCCGGTCACGGCGACCCGGATGCCTGTTGAGATCTTTGTATTGATGACCGGACAGGATAGCTTCTGCGCCTGTGACCCACGGCCGCCGCCGCGTTGGTTTGCTATCCTCTGACCGCTCGTGACGTCCCCTCGCACCAGCATCTCGGCGGTCGTGCCCGCCTACAACAGCGAGCTCTCCCTGGCCGAGCTGGTCCGCAGGCTGGAGTCGGTCCTGGACGCGGCCGCGACCGATTACGAGCTCATCATCGTCGACGATGGCAGTCGCGACGGCACGTGGCGGGTGATCGAGGACCTGGCGCGCGATCACGGCTGGGTGAGGGGTGTGCACCTCATGCGCAACTACGGCCAGCACAACGCCCTGCTTTGCGGCATCCGCCTCGCCCGCTACGAGCTGATCGTCTGCATCGACGACGACCTTCAGCATCCTCCAGAGGAGATCCCGAAGCTGCTGGAGAAGCTGACTGACGACCAGGATGTCGTCTACGGGACACCGGCAAAGGAAACGCATGGGCTGTGGCGCGACGTCGCCAGCCAGGTGACGAAGATCGCCCTGCAGTCGGCGATGGGCGCGCCGATCGCCCGCAAGGCGGGTCCTTTCAAGGTGTTCCGCTCGAGGATCCGCGACGCCTTCGCCGGCTACGACGGGCCGTATGTGTCGGTCGACGTCCTGCTGACCTGGGGCACGACCCGGTTCACGGCCGTCGAGGTCAAGCACGCACCACGCACGCTCGGGACCTCCAACTACACCTTTCGCAAGCTCGTGGTCCATGCGCTCAACATGATCACCGGCTTCAGCACATGGCCACTTCAGCTCGCGAGCCTCATCGGCCTCTTCTTCACCGTGATCGGCATCGTGGCGCTGTTCTTCGTCGTCATCCGCTACCTGATCCAGGGTGGCACTGTGCCGGGCTTCTCGTTCCTGGCCTCGATGATCGCGATCTTCTCCGGCGCGCAGCTCTTCTCACTGGGCATCATCGGTGAGTACTTGGCGCGCATGCACGCGCGGAGCATGCAGCACCCCACATACTCGGTGCGGGAGATGACGCAGACGGCACAGCCCAAGGCGGAACGGACACCGGTGGGACACGCCGCGCGACAAAACCGCTGACGCGTGACTCAACGCGACTGGGCCGCCTACTCAGGAAAGCCCGTGTTGGTCACGGGCGGACTCGGCTTCATCGGCTTCAATCTCGTCCGAGCGCTCCAAGCGGCCGGCGCGCAGCTGGGCGTGCTGAGCCGGTCGTGGCCGCCGCGGCCGGGAAGCGTGGAGTCGATTCTGGGCGGGGTCTCCTTCTTCAAGGGTGATATCAGGGACTCCGCCCTTGTCGACGAGGCGGTAACCGGTCGCGATGTGATCTTTCACCTGGCCGGCAAATCGGGTCCGGTGGCGAGCAACGCCTCGCCGCTGGAGGACCTTGACGTCAACAGCCGGGGGATGCTGACCTTGCTGGAGAGCTGCCGGACCTTGAATCCCGGCGCCAAGATCGTCTTTCCCAGCTCGCGGCTGGTGTACGGGGCGAACACCGAGATGCCGGCCACCGAGGCCGCCCCGACCGCGCCGCTGTCCATCTATGGCATCCACAAGCGGGCCGCGGAGGAGTACCTCCTGCTCTACCAGCGGCTGCATGGCATGCGGGCAACCATCCTCCGGATCACCAATCCGTACGGCCCATTCCAGCGCCCGGATCAAAACCGCTACGGAATCATCAACTGGTTCATCCACGAAGCCATGCACGACCGGCCTCTCACCGTGTATGGGAAGGGCGCGCAGCTGAGGGACTACATACATGTCGACGATGCGGTGGATGCGATGCTGACGGCAGGACTGGCTCCGGAAGCTGAGGGCATGATATTCAACGTCGGGAGCGGGCGTGGAGTTTCCTTCCTGGAGATGGCCGAGCACGTCATCCGATCGGCGGGTCGAGGACGGGTCAAACACATCGAGTGGCCGTCTGATGCGGCCCTCGTCGAAACGGGAGACTTCATCGCCGACATCTCACTCATCGCGGAGCGTCTCGGGTGGAAGCCCGCGGTTCGCCTCGAAGCGGGAATCGAGGACGTGATCGCCCGCTACGGGAAAATCTTCGAAAGTTAGTTTCTGGCCTCCCCCTCACGCGGGGAGGTGGCCCCCGACCGCTTAGCGGGCGCGGGCCGGT
The DNA here is from genome assembly GCA_003446775.1 of Chloroflexota bacterium. Classification (GTDB taxonomy): domain Bacteria; phylum Chloroflexota; class Dormibacteria; order Dormibacterales; family Dormibacteraceae; genus UBA10449. Next base: position 79,894 of record DMCH01000158.1, on the reverse strand, counting down.
GGGGCGAACCAGGCTTGACGTGGTGTGGGGCGCTCCCTAGAGTGTCCGCTGCGTCGTCCTAGCACATGTCCCGACAGCGAACCCGCCACTTCGCCGTCGCTCTCGTCTTGAGCGCCGTCCTGACCGCAGCCGCTGCCATGCCGGCAGTGGCCAGTATCGCCACGTCCTCCACCTCGAGCTCAACCCGCGCACCGGCACCAGCAGTGGTGGGTGCGGTGGTTGCGCATACAAGCCGGGAGGTATTCGGTTTCGCGCTGGCGAGCAGCCTTTCGGACCCGAGTGTCGGATATCCAAGCTGGAACTTTGACCTCCTCTCGACGGTCGCCTTCTTCGGCGTCCACGTGGACACCGCGGGTCATTTCGTCGGGGACAACGGCTGGAACGTTTGGAATTCCGCTGCGCTTTCGAGCCTCGTCTCCACCGCGCACCAGCACGGCGCGAAGGTGGTGCTCACCATCATCCTGCAGGACTTCAGCGCCAACACCCCCAACATGTGCGCCGGCCTGATGCACGCCGACGCCACGGTGGCGCAGACGGTCACCGAGGTCAAGGCAAAGGGCGTGGACGGGGTCAACATCGACTACGAGGGCCTTGACGGCAGCTGTGGCACAGCCGATCCGTTCTGGGCGCAGCACGCGATGACGAGCATGGCCCAGCAGATGCGGACCGCCCTCGGGCCGGCCCCTTACATCTCGATCGATACCTACTCCGGGGCTGCGGCCGACGGCTACGGCTTCTTCGACATCGCCGGCCTTGCGACGTACGTCGACTCGATGTTCGTGATGGCCTACGACATGGAGTATTCGAACTACGGAAGCGCGCCGCTCTACTGCAGCAGCTTCTGCCTGGGCCCGACCTCGCCTCTGACTGCTTACCGATACAACGACACCAGCGTGATGTCCCAGTATTTGGCCAAGGCTCCCGCAAGCAAGGTCATCCTGGGGGTGCCGTACTTCGGCCGCAAGGCATGTGTCGCCAGCCCGAGCATTCCCAATCAGTACCCGACCTCGAGTGTCGTTGCGGACTCGTACCTGGACGCCTCGGGCGAGGCCGCGTATTACGAGGTCCAACCAGGAAGCTATGCCATCCACCGCGAGACCAACTCGGCGGGTATGGAGCGATGGGACACGTGGTTCAACACCACGCTCAAGTGCACGCGCCAGCTGTACTGGGACGACGCGGTGTCGCTGGGCAAGAAGTACGACCTGGTCAACGCCGACGGCTTACGCGGTGTCGGCATCTGGAACCTGAACTACGGCGGGGGCGCGCCCGAGCTGTGGGCTGCGCTGCAGAACCACTTCGCGGTCTGCTCCTCGGTGACTGCTTCCGCGGCGCCGGCCTCGCCGCAAGCGACAAGCACGACAGTCACCTTCACCGCCAGCGCTTCGGGCTGCCCCAATCCTCGCTACCAGTTCTGGCTCTTGGCCCCTGGCTCGAGCACGTGGACTGTGGCGCAGGCCTACTCCAGCAGCGCCACATTTAACTGGAACACCGCCGGCCAGGCCGTGGGCACGTACCGCTACTCAGTCTGGGCGCGCGACGCCGGCAGCCCGGCCGGCTACGACACCTTCTTCCCCGGCGCTGCCTACACGTTGAACTCGCGGTGCGTGTCCGTGACCGCCTCTGCGGTGCCCGCCGCGCCACAGCTGCCTGGCACGACGGTCACCTTAACCGCCAGCACCCCGGGCTGCCCCAACCCGCTCTATGAGTTCTGGATCCTGGCTCCTGGAGGCAGTTGGACGGTCATGCAGACCTACTCGACGAGCGCGACCTTCACCTGGAACACCGCCGGCAAACCGCCCGGCACTTACCTCTACTCGGTCTGGGTCCGCGACGCCACGAGCTCGGCCGGCTATGACGCCTACTTCCCAGGCACTGCATACACTGTGACGTCGCCCTGCACGTCGGTGACTGCCTCCGCGTCGCCTGCGGCCCCGCAAGCGGTGGGCACGGCCGTCACCATCACCGCCAGTGCCTCTGGGTGTCCGAACCCGCGCTACGAGTTCTGGATCCTGGACCCCAGCTCCAGCAGCTGGGCGATCGCACAGGCCTACTCCAGCAGCCCCGCATTCGCCTGGAGCACTACCGGCAAGCCCGCAGGCATTTACCGCTATTCGGTCTGGGTCCGCGACGCGGTCAGCTCAGCTGGCTACGACACCTTCTTTCCCGGCACCGCCTATACACTCAACACGCCCTGCACGTCGGTGATCGCCACAGCCGCGCCGGCCTCGCCGCAGTCACGTGGCGCGACGATCGCGTTTAGCGCCAGGGCCTCGGGGTGTCCCAACCCGCAATACGAATTCTGGATTTTGGCGCCCGGGTCGAGCACATGGCAACTGGTCCAGGGCTACTCTACGAACGCCACATTCAGCTGGAACACAGCCGGCAAGCCCGCTGGCAATTACCTCTATTCGGTCTGGGTCCGCGACGCCGGCAGCGCCGCCGCCTATGACACTTACTTTCCCGGCACCGCGTACACACTGACCTGACAACTGTCGCGATTATCTAGACCAATAGACTCTGCAGCGTGAGCGCGTCTGGGCTCCCCGCCGCGGGGAGCTCCCCGCCACGCAGCGGCGCGGTGAGGGGAGGTCCGGAAGTGTGGCTGGCCGGCGTCGAGCGATGGTTCCTTCGCGCCGGACTGTTCGTGCCGCTTGGATTCGCGTGCGACACATTCGACCAGTACGTCCTGCCCAAGCTTCTGATCGCGCGCGTCATTCTCCTCGGCCTGCTCATCCTCTTCGTAATCCGCGCGGCGCTCAGCGGCGCGCTGATGGTCAAGCGCACCCCGCTGGACCTACCGCTCGTGGCTCGCGGGCTACAGCGGCATCGCCCTCCATGTGCTGGGCGCCTGGTACAAGATGAGCAACTTCGGCGGCCAGCTGGCCGGCGGCTGCTAGTAGGCGTACATGCGTGACTACGAAGCGACACGCCCCGCAACGCCGGCGTCAGCGCCTGTAGGGCGCTCGGCGGAAATGGGCCGATGCATTGGCGAGCGCTTTCCCGGACTCACCACTAAATTGGGTCGTTGAGCAAGAAGCAGGCCATCCAGCCCTGGCGGCGAATCCCGGGCACTCGTAGGATCGCCCGGTCGATGGCGTCGAGCGCGTTGCGGACAGGCTCGAAGACCGGCGTCCGTCGCAGCGGCACCGCCGCCAGAACCACCAGGTGAAAGCTGCGAACCTCGACCTGCCGAAAATACTTCCGCATCTTCACCGCGTCTTCGAAATGAAGGATGTGCTCGGTTTCCCACGCTGTGCGCAACTGCGGCGTGCGCCGGCGGTAGGCCTGGATGATCGGATTGTTCGCCAGCGCCTCGAGGAAAATCGCTTTGCCGCCGGGCGCCAGGACTCGGTGGATCTGAGTCAGAGCGGCATCGAGATCCATGTGGTGGAGCACGCCGCGCACGCTGACGACATCGAACGAGGCCGGTTCGAAATCGAGAGCTTCGGCATCCATCACCAGGAAGCGCGTCTTGTCCGATACGCCCGCGGCTTCGGCGTGTTCCTGCGCGAGCCGCACCGCCTCGGGGGAGATGTCGATGCCCGTGACCTGGGCGGCGAACCTCGCGGTTTCGATCGATGAACCGCCACTGCCGCATCCGAAGTCGAGCACACGCTTGCCGGTCGCGTTTTCACGGAGCCACCTGTAATAGAAGTCGTCGCTCGAGCGGACGACCGAATAGAACTTCTTGTTCGACGTGAAGTACGCATAGCGTTCGGGGTCTGTCTCATACAGGCCGCGCAGCTTGTCGTGGAACTCGGCTTCCTCGACTTTTCGCGCTTCGGGCTCGGGGGTCATTCCGCCGTCACTCTAGACGACCGACCGTGTACAGGTTCTTGAAGTCCCGATGCGGACCGCGCGCAGGGTCGAGCTCGACCGGCTCCGAGTAGCTCCCCATGCCGTCGTGCACCGCGCCGAGCGCCGGCAGGCGTCCGTACAGCATGCGCTTGACTATCGCCTTGGCGCGCATCGAATTCGGGATGAGGTGATAGCGCACGGCGAAATGCCGGATGGGGGCGAGGAACCGGTCGCGCCCGGACTCGGCTTCCACCGGGAAGGCTCCAAACACCTTGGCCCCGAAGCCGTGGCGGGTGAGCAGCGCGGCGAGTTCGGCCATGTTCGGGTAGCGCGTGCTGAACGGGCTGGGGTTGAAGTCGGGCCGGTCAGGGTTGGGGACGGACACCATGACAGCGCCACCAGGCTTGAGCACGCGGCGGCATTCCGCGAGGGCGGCGTTCTGGTCGGCGACGTAGTAGATCATCTCCAGCAGAAGGACCACGTCGAGGCTGGCGTCGCGGAAGGGGAGATGCTGCGCGTCCATCCGCACGAGCGGAGCCTTGGGCAGCCGGGCATGTGCTTCCCGGAGCAGGCCCATCGTGTAATCGCCGCCCACGACCATGCGCGCCTTCTCACCCAGGTAGGGCAGGCCCATCCCGCTGCCGCAACCGATCTCGAGCACGTCGCGGTCCGTGCTGAGGCCCGCGGCCATGCGGTAGCGGAAGTACTGCATCGCCAGCTGCTCCGGCGACGCGGGCAGGCCCCACGTCTCCGTGACGGTCGTGTAATCGGTTGCGGTCAAATTCACCTCCCCACCTTCCACTGGGGTCCCCGCGCCGCAGGCGTGGGAGGGGTCGCGCAACGCGCCGGGTGGGGAGGTGCAGCTTTCATTTGCGGAACGGCAGCAGGGCCGTCTTCGTGAGGATGTCGATGTCGTCGCGAAACGTCCCACGGTGCACGTACTCGAGGCCGAGCCGCATCTTCTCAGGGCGGATCAGCTCCGCGTACGCGCGGTCGGGATCGTCGTGCCCCTTCAGGATCTCGCCCTCGTTGGAGAACTTCAGCGAGGCCCAGTCCGTGATCCCGGGGCGCACCTTCAGCAGATCGCGCTCCTCGTCCGTGTACCCCGCCACCTCGCCCACGACCTGCGGCCGCGGCCCGACGAAGCTCATCTCGCCCTTCAGCACGTTGAAGAGTTGCGGCAGCTCGTCCAGCTTGTAGCTGCGGAGAAATTTCCCGGTCTTCGTCAGCCGGGGATCGTCGTCGGGCGTGTTCGGGCCGCCCACGCGGTCGGCGTTGGGGACCAGGGTTCGAAACTTGAACATGCGGAACTCGCGACCGCCGAGGCCGACACGCCGGCCCGCGTAGATCACTGGCCCGTCGCGATCCAACTTGATCCGGGCCCAGATGATGAGCAGCGCCGGCGACCCGACGACCAGTCCGAGAGCTGAGAACGCGATGTCGAACGCGCGCTTGGCGGCCCGCGAACGCCTCAGGAGTAAAAATCCTTGATCGCGCCCGCCACTTCGAGCACCTGCTCCTCACCGAGCTCGTTGTTGAGCGGCAGCGACAGCACGCTCGCGCACAGCGCTTCCGTCCTGGGCAGGTGGAAATGGTCGAGCCCCACCGGCTGCTTGTGGTTGGGAACCGGTCCTGGGGAGATGAGCGTCTCGATGCCGCGCGCGGTCAGGTGCGCCTGCAGCCCGTCGCGATTCTTCGCCTCGATCACGTAGTTCTGGTAGATGTCGAAGAAGGGACCGCCATCGGGTCCCGGCGGCCTCTTGACCGTGCCGACATCCGCGAGCTCCTCGTCGTAGATCGCGGCCAACCGGCGGCGCTGCCCGATCCAGTCGGGCACCTTCTTCAGCTTAATGTCGAGGATCGCGGCCTGCAGGTTGTCGAGCCGGCAGTTATAGCCCCAGCCGGAGAAACCGGTCTTCGAGACGCGGCCGTGGTCGCGGAGCTCGCGCACCTTCTCGGCGAGAGCTGCGTCGCTCGTCACCACCGCGCCCGCGTCGCCGTAGGCGCCCAGCAGCTTGGCGGGGTAGAAGCTGAACGCCCCCGCGACACCCCACGCGCCTCCGCGCACGCCCATGTAGGAGGCGCCCAGCGCCTGGGCGCTGTCCTCGATCACGAGCAGGTTGTGGGCCTTCGCGACCTCCATCACGCGGTCCATACGCACCATCCGTCCGTTCAGGTCGACCGGGATGATCGCCTTGGTTCGCGGCGTGACCGCGGCCTCGAGCTTGTCGGTGTCCATGTTGTGGTCGTCGCCGACGTCGACCAGGACGGGCGTCGCGCCGACCTGGTGGATGACCGCCATCGTGGCCATGAACGTGTGCGAGACGGTGATGACTTCGTCGCCAGGGCCGATGCCGACCGCCTCCAGCAGCAGCCTGAGCCCATCGGTGCAGTTGCTCACGCCGACCGCATCGGCGGTGCCTACGAACGAGGCGAGGTTGTGCTCGAAGTCGAGCATCTGCTGCCGCATGATCAGGTCGCCGGCAACGAGCACCATGCGCATGGTGCCCATCACCTCTTCCTCGATGCGCAGGAACTCCTTGCCCGGCTCCCAGAACCTAACCGACAAGTCGGTAGCTCCCGGCGATGATCGGTTGAATCGTCTTCATCACTCCCTCCTCGTCGAGACCGTGCTGCGATTTCAAGTATTTCTGATCGCCCACCACCTGATTGAACTGGGGCCGCAGCCCGATGCGCTTCAACGGCGCGCGCGCCCCGTCGAGCTCGGCCATCACCTCGGCGACGGCGCCGCCGAGTCCGCCTTCGATGCTGTGCTCCTCGAGCGTGAACACGAAGCGGGTCTCGGTGGCGGCGCGAATGACTGCCTCGCGGTCGAGCGGCTTGATGGTATGCATGCTCAGCAGCCGGACGCTCAAGCCTTTCTCAGCCAGCTGGGCGGCGATGCGATCGGCCGTCGCGAGCATGCTGCCGCTGGCGATGAGCGTGAGGTCCGAACCCTCCCGCATCGTGATCGCGCGCCCTAGCGCAAAGTCGGGCTCGTCCGCGTGCACGACCGGCTCGCCGGCTTTGCCTAGCCGCAGATAGGCCGGTCCGTCGAGCGCGACGACCGCCTTCGTCGCCAGCCGCGCCTCGATGGGATCGCCGGGCGCGACCACCGTCATGTTCGGCAGCGCCCGCATGATGGCCACGTCCTCAGAGGCGTGGTGGGTGACGCCCAGATTGCCGTACGCGAGGCCGCCGCCGACAGCGACCACCTTCACGTTCGCCCGGTGATAGCAGACGTCGTTGCGGATCTGCTCCAGGCAGCGCAGCGTGCCGAAATTGCCAATCGAGTAGGTGAACACGACCTTGCCGCTTAGCGCCATGCCTACGGCGAGCCCGATCATGTTCTGCTCGGCCACGCCGGCGTTGACGAACTGGTCGGGATGCTTGCTGGCAAACTCCTCGATCACCGAGTAGCCGAGGTCGCCGACGATCAAGCACACGCGTGGGTCCTTATCGGCGAGCTCGTTGAGGGTTTCGATGAACGCGGTCCTCATGAGGCCGCCACCTCCGCCAGCGCTTTCGCAAGCTCGTCCTCGGCGGGCTGCCGGTAGTGCCACAGGACCTTGTTCTCCATCCAGCTCACGCCCTTGCCCTTGACGGTGTGGGCGATGATCGCATTCGGCTTCCCGGGCTCGATCGGCACCGACTCCAGGGTGCGACGCAAAGCGCTGACGTCGTGACCGTCGACCTCGCGCACGCCCCAGCCGAACGCGGTGAACTTGTCCGCCAGGGGCTCGAGGCCGATCGTCTTGTCGACGAAGTCAAGGCTCTGGATCTTGTTGTAGTCGATGACGATCGTGAGGTTGTCGAGCTTGTGGTGGGCGGCGAACATCATCGCCTCCCAGTTGGAGCCTTCATCGCATTCGCCGTCGCTCATCAACACGAACACGCGCCAGGGGCGGCCCTCGCGCTTGCCCGTCAGGGCCATCCCGGTGCCGACCGGCAGGCCGTGGCCGAGCGACCCGCTGGACATCTCGACGCCCGGGACGCCCGCGTGTGTCACGTGGCCGTAGAGCTGGCCGCCGTTGCGTGCGTACTCGCCCAGGCGCTCGATCGGCATGAAGCCGGCCTCTGCCACCGCCGCGTAGGTGACCGCCGCCGCGTGACCCTTGGACACGATGAGGCGGTCCCGATCCGGCCAGTCGGGCTTCTTGGGGTCGACGCGGAGCACGCTGCCATAGAGGACCGCGAGGATGTCGGCCAGGGACAGACACGAGCCGATGTGAGAGGTCTTGGCCGAGCTGATCATCCGCAGCGAGTGCGCGCGCAGCGTGCGGGCCAGCGCCCGCGTTTCCTCGTCCGTCACTTAAGAGATTCTCGCAAAAGCGATGTAGGGGTCGAACTCCAGGCGTTCCAGGTGCAGCTTGCCCATGCCGATCGTGTCGATGAGAGCATTCGTCTCGCCTGGCCACAGCGGATTGTCCAGCTCGTCGAAGGCGATGATCGCGCCCTTCGGCATCCTCGGCACGAAATGCTCCAGCGCCACCTTCGTCGGCTCGTACAGGTCGAAGTCCAGGAAGAGAAGGCTCACGACCAGGTGTGGATGATCGGCGACGAAAGCAGGAATCGTCTTGGTGGCATCGCCCTTGATGAGCTCGATCTTGGGGATGTGGCCGAGGAACCGGTCCTTGTCGTTGAGCTCGATCAGAGTCTGCAGCTCGGCGTAGGAGTCCGCGCGCAGGGCTCCTGGCGCGGCGGTCTCCCAGGCCGGCCCCGTCCTGTCCTTCTCTGTGACGGACGGGAAGCCGGCGAAGCTGTCGAAGCCGTAGATGCGCCGGGTCAGGTTGACCGGCTCGAGCACGGCGCTGAGCTTCGCCCAGGCCATCAGGCCGAAGCCCCGGTTGACTCCGCATTCGACTACCGAACCCTTGACCGGGAGCGCCCGCTTGAACACCTCGTAAAGGGCGAGAAAGCGCGTGAGGTGCTGGCGGCGAACGTATTTCGTGAAGTTCTCCAGCCGGGTCGCGACCGGGTCGGTGCTGGCCAGGAAGATCTTCTCCAGCTCCTCGGCGACCATCACCTCCTGCGGGGTGCGCAGGGGCTTCGAGTCTCGCTTCTCGGTCTTAGACGTCATCGCCAACCTTCCGGCTCTCCCGCCGTCGCTCGATGCGCGGCTCCTCGGTTCGCTGCGGGGGCGGGCTCCCGGCGGCGGTCTTGAGCGCTCGCACGAGCTCGTCGACTCGACCTTCATGGGCCAGCTTCTCGAGGCGTGTGACCGTCCAATCGAGGTCGGCGGGACTGAACGTGTTCGGCGAGACGACCTCCATGATGGCGGGGTGGTCGGTCGGCCGCGATCCCTCGTCGGGGCCGAGCAGCTCTTCGTGCAGCTGCTCACCGGGGCGTAGACCGGTGTAGACGATCTCGATGTCGGCGCCGGGGCGCAGGCCTCGCGCGCGCACCAGGGATTCGGCGAGGTTGACGATCTTGATCGGCTCGCCCATGTCCAGCATGTAGACGTGGCGGGCTTTGGCAATCGTGAGAGTCCGGATGACGAGGGCCACCGCCTCGCGGATCGTCATCATGTAGCGCGTCATCTCGGGGTGGGTGATCGTCACCGGCCCGCCCTGCATGATCTGCCGCTCGAAGAGGGGCACCACACTGCCCCTGCTGCCCACGACGTTGCCAAAGCGCACGGCCCAGCACGTCATCTCGCCCTGCCAGCCCAGGATCATCTGCTCGCACACGCGCTTGGTGCAGCCCATCACCGATTGCCGGCCGACCGCCTTGTCGGTCGAGATGAGCACGAACGTTGTCACGCCGGCCGCCTCGGCGCACTGCAGCGTGTTGCGCGTCCCGACCACGTTAGTGATCACCGCCTGCGCCGGGTGTGCCTCCAGCATCGGTACGTGCTTGTAAGCGGCGGCATGGAAGACCATGTGCGGCCGCTCGTCGGCGAACACCTGGAGCAGCGGCTCGCGGTCGGCCACCGACACGAGCGCTTCGCGGACGTCCATGGACATGTCCATGCGCAATTCCTCGGCGATGTCGAAGAGGCCGCTCTCGTTGTTGTCGACCAGCACCATGCGTCGCGGCTGCAGGCCGGCCAGCATGCGGCTGAGCTCGGCGCCGATGGAGCCCGCGGCGCCGGTTACGAGCACCGTCTTTCCCGTCACGTCGGCGCGAGCCTGCTCCACCTCCAGCTCGCGATGGGTGCGGCCGACCAGGTCGTCGGCCGACAACTGCCGCAATCGGGTGCCGCGCCGGCGGTGGAACCAGGCCTCGGCACCCGGCAGGATGAAGAGGGGAAGGCCCGCTTCGAGGCAGATGTTGAACAGCTTTCTGTCCTCGGGGCTGGCGTCGCTCTCGAACACAAAGGCGACCCCGCCGGCATCGGTGGCTTTGAGCCAGTGCGCCAGGTTGTTCGCCTCCCCGACCACCGGCACGCCCAGGACCGTGTGATGCAGCTGAGAGGAATCCTTGGTCACGATGCCGACCGCCTGCCACTCGGGGCTCGGCGACTGAACGAGCTCCTTGACCGCCGGGAGCGATGCGGAGTCGGTCACGATCACGAGCCGGCTGCCGCTCGCCGGCGACCGGGAGAGGAGGCGGGGCAGCAGGCGGAACAGGCCGATGCCGATGAGGGCAGCCGGGGTGGCGAGGAGCGGGACCCCCAGGCGCCAGAGGCGGTAGTCGCTCGGCAGGACCCAGTTGGCCAGGGTGAGGAGGAGCGCAGCCTCGGTCACGGCGAAGCCGGTGGCGATGGCGTCATGGATGCCCGCCACTTTCCAGATGCGGCGGTACAGACCGAAATGGGCCTCGCCCGCGCCTAGCGCGAGCACCACGAATGCGATCGACAGCAGCAGCGTTGGTCGCGATTGCGCCGCCGTGATGATGCGGCCCCCGTAGTTGAGCTGCTGGAAAGCCTCCAGCATCACCCAGAAGATCAAAACCTCGGCGAAGAAGCCGGGCGAGTAGCGGGCGACCGCGCGCAGCTTGCGGCCGATGAGCGGCCAAAGGCCTGTTCTCGGCTGGGGCTGCGCCGTCCTCGGGATGTTGATGCTCATTCGATGCGTCTAGAAGTGTGTGCTAAAGGGCGCGCTCGACGGGCGCCGAGACGGCGATCAGCGGCAGCTTACGAGACCGGCGCGGGGGCGTCAACCCGCTGTCGGGCCGCGCTTGGCGACTCGGCGTTGGCGGCGCGGGCCTGCCAGGCGTCGATCCCGAGCTTGAGCGCCACGATCCCGAAAACCCACATGCCTCGATTGCTCGGGATGTCGCCGCTCAGGTTGGCGACCACGAAGAAGATGGCCACGAATGACAGGAGGGCCGCGATCGCGGGCGACGCCCGCTGGATGCCGATCCAGAACAAGGCCAACCAGGTGGCGAGCAGCGGCACGAAGAGGAGTAGGAATCCGATCAGCCCGGTCTCGGCCGCGACCTCGAGCGGCACGTTGTGGGGATACTGGTACACGCCTCCGATCGTGGTCCCGATCGTGCTGGTGTTGGGGATGACGCCCGCGAACGAGCCCACGCCGGTCCCGAGCACCGGGCTCTGCCCGAGGAGCGCGAATCCGTGCGCGAGCAGCTTGTCGCGGTCCCCCGGACCGTTGGCCTCGAGGCTGACGATGCGCTCCGTGACGCAGTTGCACGGCAGGTGGGCGACGTAGGTCACACCGATCCCCGCCACGGTCAGCAGGACCAGGGCCACGGGCAGGGCGACGTACCGGTCGGCCACCGCCTTGCGGACCCGCTGCCCGGTTCCACCCGCTTCGCGTATGAACCGAGCCGCCGCCCAATAGAATGCGACGAGCACCAGGGCGATCAGGAACGCGGCCAGGGACTGGCGTCCGCCCGCGAACACGACCCCGCCCACTCCCAGCACGCCGATCGCCGCCGAGGCCCAGAGGTTCTTGATCAGCCAGGGTTGGATCGCGACCAGTGTGCCGAGCGCGATCAGGTTGCCCTGCCACGTGTAGCGGTCGACTCCGAGGAACTTGTCGCCGAGGAGGGCGACGGTGATCAGGCCGATGCCGACGCCGATCACGAGCTGTGATGCCGCCGCGGGCCATGCGTCCTCGGCGCGGTCGATCATCATCGCAACCGCCGCGCCCATGGGCAGGACGATGAACGCGAAATACGTGACTTTCGAGGTGCCGTAATCGAGCTGGTCGGGCGTGAGGTGGAGCAGGTACTTGGTGCGGAGCCAGGAGATGATCATCCAGGCGGCCGCGGCGCCGACGTAAGCCAGCATCAAGCGGTTGGCCCGGCTCCATTTGAAAGAGACCAACGCCAGCACGATGAAGGCGGCCGTGACCAGAGCTGAAAGCACGACCCGTTGCGGCGAGCTGACCAGCACGGCGATCGGCACGCCGGCGAGCATCGCGATTCGTGCCAGCACGAGGGGTCTACGCTCCATCGGGCGGCCGGCGATGTCGGCAATCCGGTTGACCTCGATGAGCGTGAGGGCCGCCAGCAGGTAGAGCGCGAGCACGAACGCGAGCACGGCGCTGGTGGTGTCGTCGGTCACGCGGCGAAGAAGAACAGCAAGCACCACGAACCCGGCGAAGGAGATGACCATGTTCCTGGCGTTGATGGGGTGCACGTGGCGCGCATCGACGACGCTGCGCAGCGTCACGAAGACGCCCCACGGCAGAGCGCCAAGCAGCGTCAGTCGAAGGATGTCGACGCTGCTGGAAAAGCCGGGGCCGAGATAGACGCTGACGATCGGGCCGGCGAACACCTCGAGGATGACTACCAGCAGCACCGTCCCGGCCATCGTGATGCCGACGACCTCGACGATCTCGGCGCGCAGCTGTCTCACCGAGCCCGATGCGAATAGTCGCGCCGCCACCGGCAGCAGTACGAAGCTGACCGGCGTGAGGCCGGAGCCGATCATGCTGACGGCCGCCACGCCGAACGCGACGATGCCGGCGATGCGGATGTTGGACGAATGGGCGACCAGGATGCCGGGCATCGCGAACAGCAACAGCTGGACGACGTCGCCGGGCACACGCGGGATTCCGAAGCGTGCGAGCTCCCTGATCCTGGCGCGCAGGTCGAGAGTCGTCATGGGCAGGCGGACCAGCGGCACGAGCGAGACCAGCGTCCAGCCCACGCCCATCGCGATGAGGAGCGCGCTGACGGAATGTCCGAACAGGACGACGGAGAGCACCGGCACCACGAAGTGGTTGACGGCCATTAAGAGATTGGCCTTCTGGACCTTGGCCAGGCCGCGCAGGTAGCCGTAGGCCGCGACGTGGAGCGCGCCGCCCGCAAGCAGCGGCGGAATGCTCATCACTGTGCCGGCGTAAGTGTCGGAGCCGAAGAAGAGCTGGGCCCAGAAGCCACTGAACAGAAGCAGGACGGCGCTCATGACGGCGACGGCGACCGCCATCAGGATCAACCCCGCCGGCACGTAGCCGGCCGAGCGGGAAGAGCGATCGGCGGCGGCGTAGGAGACGTATCGCGTGATGCCGATGTCGAGCCCCAAGACTCCCAGCGGCAGCAGCAGCGACAGCGTCCTTCGCGCCAGGGCGTACTCGCCGAATCCGGCCGCGCCGAGGTTGTCGGCCACCAGCTTGAACGCCAAGAGGTAGCCGGCGACGACCAACGCCTCAGTGATGAACGTGGTGATGTAGTCGCGCCTCACGCGGGCGCCCTGGTCGCTTCGAAGACCTCGAGGAGACGGTCGGCCAGGCCAGGGATGTTGTGATGCTCGAGCAGATAGCGCCGGCCGCGCTCGCCCATCTCCATCCTTTCTTGTGGCGTCAGCGCGACCAGGCCCTCGATCGCGTCCGCCAGGCCCTTCGTGTCGCCAGGCGGCACGCTGAATCCCGCCTCCGCATCACGAACCGGATCGTAGCTCGACCTCCCAAAGAACACGATCGGCCTCCCTGCCGCCAGGTAGTCGGTGAGCTTGTTGAGGCTGATGCCGAACCTGTACAGCGGCAGGTCCCGAAGGCCGTAGATGAAAGCATCCGCCTCGCCCATCACCCTGCCCACCTCGCGCTTGGGCACCGAGGGCCTGAACTCGACATTGCGCAGCCGCATAGCCGTCGCCCGCTTGATGAGGCTTTCCCTCTCCTGCCCCGAGCCGATGAGCAGGAATTTGATGTCGTCGCGGCCGCTCTCCTGAAGCAGCGCGGCGGCGTCCAGGATGGCGTCGAGCGAGTTGGACGCCACGAACCCGCCCAGGAACATGATCCGGAAAGGGCGTGCCAGTCCTCCGTCGTAGGGCTCAAGCTCCTCGTAGCGCGCGAGCTCGACGCCGTGCGGCACCCACAGGATCTTGGCCGGCGAGACGCCCTGAGACTCGACGTATGCGTCCGTGTGGCGCCAGAGCATGACGATGCGTTCCGCGCGCCGGAACAGGTAGCGCTCGAGGCTTCGCATCCACCGGGCCGCGCGCCCGTCTGGACTCAGGCGGCCGAAATCGATGAGTGTCTCCGGCCACAGGTCGGTGACCTCGAAGAAGAAACGGGCACCCTTGATCCGGGCGAGAAAGTAGCCGCTGAGGGCCGCGAGTGGATGGACGGAGACGCCGACCACGACCTGCGGCCGCTCGCGCCGGAGCGCGCCGGCCAAGAAGGCGAGGGCGCTGAAGACGAGCATGTTGAGCACGCGGCGCCAATCGTTGCCGCGATAGCCCGGGGCGGCGATCCAGACGTAGCGCACTCCCTCGATGTCCTCCTCGCGCCACCACCGCCACCCCAGCTTGCGCGCCGGCTGCATGTGGTAGTGGCTGAAGCTGCAGGCGAAGATGGTGGTCGGGTCACCCTTTTCCACCCACCGCCGCCCGATGTCGAAGCTTCGGGTGGCCAAGCCGTCCGGAGGATCCGCGTAGTGGTTGACGATCCAGATCCGCATGGCGCGGACGTCCTCTTCTACTTTCGTGTCGACAGCGACTCGGTCACCTCAACAGCGCCGCGCACCAGGTCGATGAGAATCGGGCTCAGCCGGCGGAGTGCGGCGAGGTCGGTGTCGCGGTGCTTGAGCGCAATGACCACGGCATCGAAGCGGGTGTCGGGGATCCCGCGCACGAGCTCGACCTCCTTGGGAAAGTTGGTCGTGTCCACGATGGGGTCGTAGACGACCACCGAATGGTGAGCCGCGAGCCCGCGCGCGAAGGCGAGGGCGGCCGAGGCACGCGCGTCCGGATAGTTGGGCTTGTAGGACGCGCCGACCACGAGCACCCGGCCGCGCGCGATGCCGCCGGCGGCCAGCAGCTCCCGAAGGTGCTCGGCCACACGCTCGATGACCTGCTCGTTGCCGGTGACGGCGTCCTGCAGGATCGGCATCTCGAGGCCGCTGCGCCTCGCCGCGTCCAGGAGGTAGCGCGGCATGGTGGGGATGCAGGTGCCGCCCGCGCCGACGCCGGGCTGATGGGCCATGAAGGCGAAGGGCTTCGTGGCGGCGGCGTCGATCACGTCCGCGGCTGTGATGCCCAGCCGCCGGCAGAGCTCGGCGAACTCGTTGATGAATGCGATGTTGACCAGCCGGAAGGAGTTCTCCAGCAGCTTCGATGCCTCCGCCACCTCGACCGGGTCCACGGGATGCGTGGTGACGCCTGCTTCCTTATACAGGTCGATCGTCAGCCTCAAGGCCTCGGCGCTCGTCGCCCCGACCACGCGTGGGATCTCGCCCAGCTCGGTGCCGCGACCGGGATCGAATCGCTCGGGGGCGTGCGCGACCAGGCGCCCGTGCACGCCGAAGCGGGCGGCCAGCTCGCGGGTGAAGCCGATGGGCACCGTGCTTGCGACGACGATCAACCGGTCCTTGGCCTCGAACGATTGCGCATCGGTCACGAAACGGTCGAACGCGGCCATGCTGTTCTCGCCGGTCGGCGCCAGGTTGGGCAGGCAGAGGATGAGGACGTTGGCGTCGTTCAGGTCGGCGGCCCGAGTGGTGAGGCGCGAGCCCGGTTTCGCGTTCGCCGCCGTGCTCAGTGCCCGCACGCGCGACTCGGAAACGTCGTAGCCCACGGTCTGGTGGCCTGACCGCTGCCAGAGGGCGAGCTCCTGAGTTCCGATGGTGCCGAGGCCGACCACGCCGACCCGTGAGATCGCGTTCAAATGACGAGCCATACGGTATCAGGGGGGCAGCCCAGCGTTGCTCCGCCCAGCGCGCCCAACGTATCATTGGCCGACTGTGAGGCGATCTGGGCTCCATTTTGAGCGGTAGCGAATGGACAGTCGAGTCAACCACGAGCCTGCTGCGCCGGGAACCGTGGTTAGAGGTGCTTGAAGAGCACATCAAGCTGCCGGACGGACGCCGCGTCGACGACTTCTACACCATCCGCCTCCGTGACTTCGTGGTCGTGGCCGCGCTCACCGACGAAGGCAAGCTCGTGACCGTGGAGCACTACCGGCATGGGTCGCGTTCGGTGACGCAGGGCCTTCCATCCGGCTTCATCGACGAGGGCGAGAGCCCGGTCGCGGCAGCCCGTCGCGAGCTGCGCGAGGAGGCCGGGTACGAGGCCTCGGAGTGGTCGGACCTGGGCCGTTACGTAGTCGACGGCAACCGCGGGTGCGGGACCGAGCATGTGTTCCTGGCCCGGGGCGCCAGGCGGGTCGGCGACCCGGTCCACGTGGACCTGGCCGCGACCACCGTGCACCTGGTCGCGCTGGAGCGGGCCGTCGAATCGATGTGGTATGGAGACATGCGCGAGCTGGCCTGCGTGGCTGCGCTCGCGTTGGCTGTGATAAGAATCAACGCGGACACGGTGTCCGCTGGGAGAGCTTGAATAGATTGCAACCGAACCAGCCCCGCGACAGCGATCGCATCCGCGACTGGAAGAACCGAAGCGTCCTGGTGACGGGCGGGGCTTCGTTCATCGGGTCGCACGTCATCGACAAGCTGGTCGAGCGTGGCGCGAACAAGATTCGCGTCACCGACGACCTTTCGAGCGGAACGCTCGACAACATCCGCGGCCACATCGACAGCGGCGTGGTCGAGGTCGAGCAGGTCGACCTGCTGACCCCCGGCGCCGCCGAGGCTGCAACTCGCGGCATCGACGTCGTCTTCCACCTGGCGGCGATCCACGGCGGACGCGGCTACGTCGAGATGCACGACGCCGAGTGCGGTCGCAACCTCGTGATGGATGGCCTGCTGGTCAAGGCCTCGATGGACCAGGGGGTCGACAAGTTCGTGTTCGCCTCGTCCGGTTGCGTATATCCCAACTACATCCAGCAGGACCTCTCGAAGGAGCTGTACCTGACGGAGGACATGGTCGGGCCGCCCTACGACTCGGACCACCTGTACGGCTGGGCCAAGCTTATGTGCGAGCTGACCCTTCAAGCCCAGTACCGCCAGCGAGGCTTCAAGTCCGTGTCCCTCCGCTTCTTCACCGTGTACGGCGAGCGCGGCGTCGAGAACCACGCCGTGATCGCCATGATCGCCCGCGCCTTCATGGGCCAGAACCCGTTCGAGGTCTGGGGCGACGGCAACCAGGTCCGCAACTGGACGTACGTCGGCGACATCGCCGAGGGCATGATCGTGGCCGCGGAGAGCGGCGTTGTGGATGGCACCCCGATCAACCTCGGCACGATGGAGCGCACCCGGGTCATCGATGCGGTCCACGAAGTGCTTCGCTATACCGGCAGGCAAGCCGACATCAAGTTCCTGACCCACATGCCCACCGGCCCGCTGAACAGGGTCGCGAGCAACAAGCTGGCCAAGGATCTCATTGGATGGAGCCCGAAGCTCACGTTCGTCGAAGGACTGCACAAGACCATCGACTGGTACTTCTCGACCAAGGACGTCAACAAGGTGCGCTCTTCCTTCGAGCGCATGCTGACCGACCGCGGCGAGGACAAGGGCGCCGAGCCCGAACCGGCCAAGGCCGGAGCCCGGGACAAGATCCGGGGACGCGCCTGATGCCGGCCAAGCCGACCATCTCCGTCATCGGCCTCGGCAAGCTCGGCGCCTGCATCGCCGCGTCTTTCGCGCACAAGGGCTTCTCCGTGATCGGCGCCGACGTCTCGGCGAAGACGGTGGAGCTCGTCAACCAGGGCAAGGCCCCGGTGACCGAGCCCCAGCTCAGCGAGATGATGGACGGCGCCAAAGACCGGCTTAGCGCCACACAGGACGTCGCCCAGGCCGTGGTCGACTCGGACGTGACCCTGATCGTGGTCCCGACCCCCAGCACCGCCGAGGGCGGCTTCTCGATCGACTACGTGATCGAGGCGGCGAAGTCCATCGGGCGCGGGCTTAAAGCCAAGAAGGGCTATCACCTGGTCGTCCTCACGAGCACCGTCCTGCCGGGATCGACCGAGTACGGGATGATCCCGGTGCTCGAGCGCGAGTCGGGCAAGAAGGTCGACAAGGATTTCGGAGTCTGCTACAGCCCGGAGTTCATCGCGCTGGGCCAGGTGATCAAGGACTTCCTCAACCCGGAGTTTCTGCTCATCGGCGAGCACGACGACCGGGCGGGCAAGATGCTGGCGGACACCTACCTGGCGGTCTGCAACAACGAGCCCAAGATCGCGCGCATGAACCTCGTGAACTCTGAGCTCACCAAGATCTCGGTGAACTCCTACGTGACGATGAGGATCTCGTTCGCAAACATGGTCGCCGCCATGACCGAGCAGCTGCCGGGAGGCGACGTCGACATCGTTACGGGAGCGCTCGGCCTCGACACGAGAATCGGCAGCCGCTACCTCAAAGGCGCCGTTGCGTACGGCGGACCCTGCTTCCCGCGCGACAATGCGGCGCTCGCCTACCTCGCCGGCCAGCTGGGCCAGTCCGGAGCTCTCGCGGAGGCGGTCCACGCGTACAACTCGTCGAGCAACACGAAGCTGGCCGAGCGCGTGCTGGAGGTGATGCCGAAGGGCAGCACGGTGGCAGTGCTGGGGCTCTCCTACAAGCCCGACAGCAACGTCATCGATGAGGCCCCCGGGTTCATTCTTGCGAAGAGCCTGGTTGAAGCGGGCGTGACTGTTGTGGTGCACGACGAGATGGCGACGGATGCTGTCCGCCGCGTGCTGGGCGACAAGGTGAAGTACGCAACGACGGTCGAGGAGGCCATCGCGGGAAGCGACGTGGTCGTGATCACGACTCCGGACAAGGTTTATGCGGCGATCGACCTGACGTCGATTCCAAGGTCGACTATCGTGATCGACGCGTGGCGGCTGCTCCGCAAGCAGGCCGGCGACAGGCCCAACTACGTGGGCCTGGGCCTCGGAGACGACAACCAGAGGCTGTCCGGCGCGCTGGCCGGGATGTGGACCGACACGGCCCGAGCCCGGACCTGACCACCTAGGTCTGCCTCATTAGTGAGTCCCGCTTCCGCCCGAAGCTGAGTGTCGTCGCGGCGACGCGCAATGATGATCACGGCGGGAATCAGCTGGCCCGCACTCAGCTGTTCATCGAAGGACTGGCGGAGCAATCGCTTCGATTCAAGCTGCCCGTGGAGCTGCTCCTCGTGGAGTGGAACCCGCCGGGCGACAGAGCCCCGCTCGCTGAGATGTTCAGCTGGCCGCGCTCTGAGTGGTTCGAGCCAACCATCGTCGTCGTGCCGCCCGAGGTACACCGCACCTTCCCGCACGCGGACGGGCTGCCCCTCTTCCAGATGATCGCCAAGAACGTCGGCATCCGGCACGCGAAGGCTGAGTTCGTCCTCTGCACGAACATCGACATCCTTTTCAGCGACGAGCTGTTCGCCTTCCTGCAGCGGGACCTCAAGCCCGGTGCCCTTTACCGCGTCGATCGTTACGATATCGAGGCGGACCTTGACAGCACACCTCTGCCGC
The DNA here is from genome assembly GCA_003446775.1 of Chloroflexota bacterium. Classification (GTDB taxonomy): domain Bacteria; phylum Chloroflexota; class Dormibacteria; order Dormibacterales; family Dormibacteraceae; genus UBA10449. The sequence continues at coordinate 60,398 of DMCH01000158.1, read as the reverse complement.
CTCCGGCGGAATGTCGCGCCCTACCGTGGCTTCGCGCCCATCAGCTGGACGGCACCAAATACCCCGACGGAAGGCGACCGCCCTGGTATGCGTGGGCGAGAACCCGGCTCAATCGAACCGTCTGGGAGACGCTGCATGGTGGTCCGCTCCCATCGCTCCATACCTGGGCCTGCGGCGACTTCACGCTGACCACGAAAGAGGTCTGGGAGGGGATGCGAGGCTATGCGGAGTGGCCCATGTACTCGTTCCACCTCGACAGCCTCGCCCTGGTTCAGGCCTATCGAGCGGGCGTCGAGATGATCAACCTGTCCCCGCCGATGGTCGCCTACCACCTCGAACACGGCAAGGGGTCGGGATGGACGCCGGAGGGTCAGGCGCGACTGTTTGAACGGCTCGATGCCGCGGGGATTCCACACCTGACCGGTGCCGACTATGACCGCCTGGCCCGCGACGTCTTGCGTAAGGGACGCGGCTTTCACCCGTTCAACGGTCCGGACTGGGGTCTCGCTTCGGCGAGCCTGCGGGTGATGAAGCCAGGAGGTGCGGTTTCCTAACCCCTCGGGTGCTGCTCCGCAAAATCCATCGCAGCCAGGCCCCAATCGTCGCCGTTGACGGGATGAAAGCCGCGGGGTCCGTGGACGAGCTTGCGGGCCATTTTCCGGTACTCGCGGGTGCCCAGGTACGGGATACCGGCGGCATCTAAGCGGTCGAACAGGCGTTCAGATTCGGGGGTCCAGCCCGAACCTTCTCCGTGCTCCAAGTGAAAAGCCACCATCGGAGGCGGCAGGTTGATCATCTCAACCCCGGCTGCGAATGCCTGGTAGAGGGGGACGCCGTCCAGATGCCAGGAATACTCAGGCCACTCGGGATAGCCGTGCAGCGCCGACCACACCTCGCGGCTCGTCAGGGTGAAGTCACCGCAAGCGAGGGTGTGGAGCTTGGGCAGCCGGACGCGGTCCCAGGCCGCCAGCGTGAGACGAGACAGCTCGTTGATCGCAGGTTTGACCGCCAGGGGTTCGAGGCGCTGTTCACGTCGTGTCGCGGGAGGACGGCCTTGCGGGTAATGCATGCCATCGAGGCGGTGCTGGCGTAGCACCGGGAGCGCCCGGCATTCGGCCGGCGAGGGAAGGCGTGGCCCACCGAGCTCGGCGACCACGTCATGACGATCGACTCGATACAGCGCGTTCGGCTTCAGACCTGCTTTGAGGAACTCGAAGAGCTCGTCGCTCAGCAGGATGTCGATGTTCGTCGCGAGGACGTAAGGCGCTTGCGACCGCCGAATGCCGGCGTTCTTTCCGATCATCTGGAACAGCGGTAGACGATCCGCGTGAGGAAAGGTGTGGTGGACCTCAGGCGGGACGGTGATGACGCGAGGCCGGAAGTTGTCAGTCACGTGCCAGCGCAGAGCCTCAACCAGAGCGGGCCGCTCGGCTGGCGGATTCCACTCCACCAGAATCAGCTCAACAGGAAAATCAAAGCGCTCCGCCTGATCCGCGAGCCCGTCGACAAAGAGCTGCATCCTGGCCCGAAGATTTGCGCCGTGATCATCATTGCGGGACGTCGCGACGACGCTAAGAGCTGCCGGTCGAGAAGATGGGTTCAAGGCCGGTTCAGGTTTCCATCAAGCGGCCACGGTGCGGCGCAGCCTTCGTGCCAGCGCGCGTGCGTCACCCAGCGAGAAGGACCCCGTAGCCAGTAGCCAGCCCGAAAAGAGGACCAGCGACCACAAAGGGCTCAGCGCCATGGGCACCGAAGTCCCCGAGCGCTGACTCAGGTCGATCAACAGCTGGATCACCACGCCGCCGGCGACGATGAGCACCAACTTTCGGTACTCATACGCGATTCGCCAGAACTTCCGCCCGACCACTTCCGTGATCAAGGCTGTGATCACAAACGTCGCCAGTGTCGACCACGCCGCTCCAAGCATCCCGAATGTCGGGATGAGTGCAAAGTTGAGCGCGATGTTCACCCCGGCGCCAATCATGCGGAACAGCGTGCCCCATTCCGGACGCAGGCGAATCATCGGCGGGGTCGAAAAGATGTGCTGCATCACCGCGAAGAAGTTGGCGAATGCGATTAGAAAGATCACTGAGTTCGCCGCCTGATATTCAGCGCGGGCATGGATGACCAGCAGGAACAGGGGACCAGAGGCAGATATGAACAGCACCAGCGCCATTCCCGCGATCGCAAAATAGGTGGCGACTCGCCCGATCGTTCGTGATCCGTCCGGTTCGCGATATTCGCTCAGCACGAACGGGCTCCAGGCGGATGAAGTTGCAGCGCCGAGAATCTGGGCTTCGATAAGCCCGATGCGGTAGCCAAGGCTGTACACGCCGACCTGTGCCAGTCCGACGAAACGCGTCAGGAACAGCCTGTCGGAGAACTGCATGACCCAGTCGGCCAGGAGTGCCGGGACGCCGACAACTCCGAATCTGGCCTCGCGGCGCAATTCCTCCCTCGACCAGGCCGAGATCTTCAAATGCGGCCTCAAGATGATCAGGCCGACCGCGCTCATGAGGCTGTTCGCGACCAGAGCGCTGATAAACACGGCTACCGCTCCGCCGTGAAAGAGCAGCGCGAGGACCGCTGTGAGGATCGTGGTCAATATGGTCGTGGTCGAGGTGAAGACGACGTACGACCGAGAATGCTGCTTGGCCTGGAGCGCGAACTCGGCCGTTTCTCTTGGAGCGGACATAACCACGTTGGCCGCGATGAGGGCGCCATTGAGCTGGAGATCAGCTGAGATTCGGGATCCGATGACTGCCAGAGCAGCAAACATCGCGAGAGTGACTATCAACGAACTGAAGAGAGTCGTTATCACGGCGGTGGTGACTGCGCGGTCGGCTCCATGAGCATCGCCGTCGGTCTGATAGACGGCGAGGAAACGGAACATGCCGCTGTTGAGTCCCAGTCGGGCGATGGTGATCGCCGCCAGACTCGCGATCTGTCCCGTGGCGACAACGCCGAACTGCTTTGCGGAGAACTGCGTCGCGAATATCGGCAGCAGCACGGCCGAAGACACAAGCGAGATTGCGGAGCCGACGCCATAGACGCCGAGGTGGCGGGCAACCCGCCACAGCGGCCCGTCAGCGGGTTCGATCTGCGGTTCCATTCAGCTGCTGCGCTTCAACGTTGGCCGGACTTTGCTCGGCTCACTGCGGGCAGGCTCGTTTCCGGAAAATCCATTGCGAACATGCCCCAACCGTCAAGGTTGGTTCGCCATTCACCTTTCCTTCGGCCCTTCCAGATCGTGTTCGCCACTTCGATCAGCTCGACCTCGCCAAGCACCGGAATCCCTCTTTGGGTCGCTCTTTCGAGATACGCGGCTCCCGATTCCCCCGCCCAGCCCGACGAGTGCTCCAGATGGAACGCGGGGCGGTCGGTGAGCTCGTCGAAGGAAAATCCTGCGGCGGCAGCCTGGTACAGCAGGAGGCCGTCCAGGCTCCAGGCGAACATTTCCCACTCCGGATAGCCTCGAAGCTCGGCCCATGACGCGCGAGTCATCAAGGTGAAATCGCCGCATGCGTTGAGATGAAGCTGCGGCAGCCGGAAGATGCTGATGAGAGCCCGCCGGTATCGGACGGGGTCAACCTTACGCACGACGCGCCGCATGAAGTCGACAGGATTCCTCAGGGCGACCCTCGACAAAGATCCGGCCCCGCGAACCTGTTCGTGCCTCATCCCTTCCCCCGGGGAATACATGCCGTTCTTCTGGTGGATGCGGATGGCGGGACTACGGCGCAGAACGTCAGCGTCGAGCGTCACCTCCGGGTCAAATGCGATGTCGACGCGATCCGTCCGATAAAGCCGCCGGTCGACCAGCGGGCTCGTGGAGTCGAGGAACAGGCCATCCGACATGAGGATGTCGATGTTCGTTGCCAGCACCGAATCGCCCTGGGCGCGCCTGATGCCGACGTTCTTGGCGATCATCTGAAAGAAGCTGAGGTTCTCCGATATCGAGAGGCGCGAGTGCACCTCCGGAGGCACGGTGATGACCCTGACGGTGAAGCCCTTGACCGCGGGCGCGGTCAGCGCTTCGCTGAGAGGGCGATGATCACTCGGCGGATTCCAATCCACGAGTACCAGCTCGACCTCACGCTCGAAGCGTTCGACCTGGTCGGCCAAGCCATTGATGAAGACCTGCATCCGTGGCAGCAGGTGCAAACCGTGCCCGTCGTTGCGCGATGCAGCGACCACGGAGAGCAGGCTCACGATCTTTGGTCCTGACTCGGCCGGAAGCGCCGGCTGAGCCGCCAGGTCCGGATCCGGCTGCGCAAAGTTCGAGTCGCGCGTAGCACGTGGCTGAAAGCTTGCCTTGGCCCCGCCATGCGATATCGCCATCCCGTCGCCCGCGCGATCTGCCCATCAGCGCCCAGTTTCCAGTTCGCGTGAGTGATCGTGTAGTAGTTTGTCCAGTGCTCAATCCATTTCCTGTTGTCGCTGGCCTCGACTCCATGCCAGGTGTCGACGGTCGGAGCGTGTGAGTAGTCGTGGTTCTGGTGAATCAGAGTGAAGTATTCGGTTGCGTCGATCAGCGGAATCCCGGAGGACGCGGTTTTCCATAGAAGCCAGTTGTCGTAAGCCGTTCTCCCAATGGCGAATGGAGGCATTCCGGCGTACTGGCCGCGCCTGAACACGAAGAGATCGATCGCGCCTGGCGAGTGCAATTTTCCCGTTGCGGCAAGGGATCTCCAGCGCTGGGCTGAATCATCGTTGAAGTCGAGTGCCTGCCGGATGTCTACGTCGTGGCGTTGGGCTACGAGCAGAAAACGGTTCGCCCACGCAGCAGCGATCTGTATGGCTTCCATCGCGCGCTGAGTGAGGATGATGTCGGCGCTGACAAAGGCCAGGACGTCGCCCGCCGCGAGGCTGTCTGCTTGCCGGAACATGTCCGAGACGAGCGGAGTGCCGAAGGAGTTTGTCGCGACTTGCGTGACCAGCTCAGCATTGAGACGCTCTGCCGCTTCAGCAGTTCCCTCGTCGTTTGCGAAGAGGAGTATCCTCGGCGCCGGCCTCAGCCGCGACCAGCTTCGGATGGCGTTGTCCTGGATAATGCCAACATGGCCTCGGAATGCTTTTGGTGCTGAGAAAATCGTGAGCAGCGGTAGTTCTCCGTCGGGACGCATGGACTTCTCTACGTTTTTGCGCAAGGTTCACCGGCGTGCACTGGCTGAGACTCTGGGACGGCGCGCACGGAAACATTCGTATCGGCGAATCTGGATAGACGTGGGCGCGCATGAAGGCGAGACCACATTGCCGTATGCGGCCCAGGACCCATGGCTACTTGTTTACGCATTCGAGCCCAATCTTCGTGCCGCGAGCCGGATCATGGCCCGGCTGCGAAATTATGTCGTGCTGCCGATCGCCATCTCCGAGCACGATGGCAGCGCCGAGCTGCAGCTCAATTCCTACGAGCAGTCGAGCTCTCTTTTGCCGCTTGACCCTGAAGGAGTGCAGAAGTGGGTCACTGAGCAGCATGTCGAAGTGGTTGGTTCGGTCATCGTGCCCACCATGCGTCTCGACACCTTCATGAACGCGGCCGGCCTGAAGTCGGTCGACTACTTGAAGGTCGACGCGCAGGGGCTCGACCTCGATGTGGTCAAGTCGGCTGGCGACAGGCTCAGGGACATCGCGAAGGTGCAACTCGAGGCCACAACGTCGTCTTATCGGCAGTACGTGGGTGCTCCTGACAAGTCAGTGATCGTGGACTACATGGAGTCTAGGGGCTTCCGCCTGACCGGCGAGGTGCTCCAGACCCACGGGCAGGAAGCCAATCTTACTTTCTTGAGAGTTTAGATTCCCTCTCCCCTTCGGGGAGAGTGCTAGGGTGAGGGGCTTAAATCGGCAAGTGCCGGACGGGCACTTCGGTGGAGAGCAAAGGATTCGACAGCGGCTTCTTGCTTCCGACGAAGATGGCCCTGACATTCAGGGTGGTCTTGGGCACGCTGAAGTCCAGCGGAAAGTCGGGATGCGACGGCTGGGTCACCGAGATGTAGCCGTTACCCCAAAAGCGCTTCAATCGGTTTAGAACCCACGCTCTCGTCGGTCGCGAGCCGGTGCCCTTCAAAGCCTGGTTCGCAAAGAGCAGTTCGGGCACGTTAGGAACAGCTTCGTCTTCACCCGGAGTCAAGACAGTCTCGAGCAGAATCATGTCCGAGATTCGGCTCAGGGCCTCGAGAGGGGGTTCGGGGTTCGCCAGGTGATAAAGGGTTCCGTAGCAGAAGACGACGTCGAACTTCCCCATGGCGTCAATGGCTCCGGGCTGCTCGAGATTCAGCCTCGCGAGCCGTCGTTCCGGATGGCGCTTCTTGTGTTCGGCGACGTTTTGCTTCCGTCCATCGGTGGAAGTCACGGTGCATCCGCGCTCTTCGAAGAATCCGGTCAACAGGCCGATGCCGCCTCCCACCTCGAGCACGGACTTGTTTTCAATCGGAAGATTGAGAGTTGCGAGGTGCTTCAGGCGCGCTTCGTTGATGGCCAGCGCGTCGGGTGCGAGAAAACTTGCGAACCGAGGTTCGCGAACGAATAGCTTGCGGTGGACCCTGGTGAGCATCGACAAATTATGCCAAGGACATGTACCTCCCCACCTTGTGGGGAGGTCGGCGGCTTCCCCACTTGTGGGGAAGGTGGCCGGCCGCGTAGCGGTCGGCAGGATGGGGAGCCGGGACTTTGTTCTGTCCAGGCCGGGTGGGGCCGCTCGCCTGGGTTCGGTCAAGGTGAAATGGGACTTCCCGACGTTCGGATGAAGAGATCGACGGTCAACGAATATCCCTGGTAGTGACCGAGAGTGTGGAGACCGTTTGAAGCAATATCGGTGAACTGCCAGCTCCGGTCGAGGGTGTATCCACTGCTCGGACTTCGCACCCAGTCGGCAACCGCGCGCAGGTAAGGCTGGCGGACGGGAAATGCGACGAACATCTTGGCCACCTCTGTGATGTCCTCTCGGTATGAGATGACCGCCGGGCATTGACTGGCTTGAGCGACGTACTCGTTGATCGGCAGTGAGGGATCCACGTCGATTGAAGTCGAGTAAGGCTGCCTCCCCTGGGAGTCGGTCATGAAGTATTCGAGTGAAGCCGGCCAGCCTGGACCAGGAGCTTGCGCGAAACACTGACCTGCGGATATGAAATGCCCCATCTCGTGGGCGACCTCTTTGGTGACCGAGAGCAGCTGGGCGTTCGATCGTGTTTCGTTGGCCGGCCAGTTGGCGAGAGCTACGGCTCCCAATCCATAGATCACGACGACATAAACGGCGATTGAAGCCAGCACGAATGGCGACCCACGTTTAGTCGTGACAACCGGCCACTGTCTGCTCACCAGGCGCGACGCGCCGGCCAGGAAGAAGATCCAGAGCGATAGGTTGAAATACACGCCCACGTTCACGTTCTTGTTCGTCGTCGACGTCAAGCTGGCGTAAAAGAGCATGGCAAGTCCGCCATAGATCCACTCTGGAAACTCGAGCTGCCGGCGCAGGAGGGCAACTACCAGCACAATCGATCCCGCGATCACGAACCAGGCCTCGATGTGGCCGAGTTGCGTCGGGATCGTGCGGAGGAAGTACATGATCAAGTCCGGGAAATCGAGGACCGTGCTGTACGCACCTTTGTAAGTCACGGCAGCCGAGTAGTAGCGGTCTATGGTCGCCGAGATCCCACCCCTCACAGCCCACGGGGCGATCAACACCGCCATTACGACCCCGGCCAGAGCAGTCATGCGAAGAATGCTTCGCCGGCCACGGTTCCAAAACCAGATGACGCCGAGAGTCAAAACCCAGGCAAAGAGCACTATTGGTGCTGTCGACGGCTTGGCAAGTACGGCGGCGCCTGCAAATGCTCCTGACACGATGTAGGTCGACAGGGTCGGAGCCCGGTAGCGTTCCGCGAGTGGAACGATGGAGCACAGGGCCATCACGATGGCGAAGAAATCGGGTCGGAGATCACCCAGACTCCAGAACTCGCCGTAGATCGCCTGACCGCTAAAAAATTCCCATGAGCTCGCCCGAACACCGGCGCTGGCAATGGGCAGCAGGGCGGTCAGGCCCACAGCGGCGATTGCCATCGAGCGACTGCTCCGGTTGCGAACGATCCAGTAGACAAGGGTGAGGAGCGGCGCCACGCCCCAGAACCTGGCCGTGAAGAACTGCCATGTCCCCTCGCCAAAGATGAACTGCTGGATCGTCAGCGCCGTGATCCATAGAGGAGCGATGTTGCTGTTGAGCAGGTGAAGAGCGGTCCGCAGATGAAATGAACGAAGCGCGCCGTACGCTCCTTGCGCGGTCACGAGATACCCCACGCCGTCGTAGTCCGGGGAGCGAGAGATGTATCCCTGCTGGGCGTTGAAATACGCATCGATGGCGACCGCAACGGCGGCTGCCACGCAGCACCCGATTACTGTCCGGAGGCTAGGCCACTGCTTTAGTTCTGGTGTCGGGGTGACCGACCGTGCGACAGCGCTCAAGCCGCTGACTTGGACGCCAGCGCCACAATGGACACGCCAATCGGCAGATTGACGCGTCTGACAATGGGCGCCTCGGCGCCAAAGATCTGGGCGAGGAGGAAATTCACCGGTCGAGGCGCTGGGTATCTGAAGTCCGATTCCTGGGCGGTCCGAGGCCGCAAGCGGTGCTCAAACCGGCGCAGCAATCGTATGGCTGCGATGGGCGGAAACATGAATGCGTTCATGTACGACACCCTGCGCACCTGGAATCCGGTTGCTGTCAAACGATCCCGAATCTCGGCCGCGACATAGCGGCGCTTGTGCATGTTGACCTCGTCCTGATCGCCCCACAGAAAGCGATGGGCCGGAACGGTCATCAGAAGTTGGCCGCCAGGGCGAAGCACCCGACCTATCTCTCGGAGAGCGGCGAGATCGTCGTCGAGATGCTCGACAACATCGAGCGCGGTCACAAGGTCAAACGACGCATCGGCGAATGGGAGCTTCTCGAGCGCGCCTACTTGAACATCGGTCAGGCCGCGCTCGCGACAGTACCCCACGGCTTCTTCATCGATGTCGACCCCCTGGGCCTTCCCATAAGCCGCCAGGTGGGTCAGCATCGTTCCGGTCCCGCATCCAACGTCGAGGATCCGCCTCTCCTGCCCGTTGCTCGCGCCGAGGTACCTGTCCAGGACTTGCAGCAGGATCCGCCTCCGGCCGACGAACCACCAGTGGACGTCCTCCACCTGACGGTATTCGGCGTAATACTCCCGCTTCAGATCAGTAAACCAGACCCCCTCTCCCGGCAGGGGAGAGGGTCGGGGAGCGGGGCGAGGAAGTGATCTCGACGTGCACCAACATCAGGATAAACGGCCGCGTCGTGAGAAGCGCTCTGCGACCAGCCGGAAGCCTCTGCGTACAAGGCGCGGGCCTTCGGACAGAGGCCAGAACCGACTTCGATAAAACATGGGACTGTTGGCCTCGAACGCCGCCATGTAGGTGCGGTAAGGCAGGTTTCGAAAACGATCCACTTGAGCCTGTTCCGCAAGGAGATCGAGAGACCGGTCGACGTCGACAACATTGGACAGCCTGGGACGAAACCGAAGCAAGAGCTCGGCGGCACAATCGGGGAGCTGAAACAGAGAGAACGTGGCCGCGAGCTTCGTCAGCTTTTCGTCGGACAGCTCATCCGCGAGAGCGTTTCCCTCCGGGCTGGCGACATCTCGCGCATACAGGGCATCGCCCTGGAGCGGGCGGCCGAACTCTGATTGAGCCGGCGTGGAGGACAGGTATTTGGCGGGCAGACTCTTGTTTGAGTAGCGCCGCACAGTGAGCCCAAACAGATCGAATCCGTGGGTTCTCATGAAACGGTCGGTGTTGTGAAAGGTGTGGTCCGTATCGGCTTCGGAGCCGACGAAGTTCACCTCCAGGCCAACTCCAAGCACCCTGTGTGTTTCAAGAACGGAGTCCAGGGAGGACAGAATCCCGAAATCGGCGCCGTCGACGTCAATCTTGACGAAGTCGATGTCGGCAACCCCGTTCTCCTTGACAAAGCTCGTCAGGTAAACAGGCTTGTTTGGATCCGCGAGCTCAGTCTTCTGCCAGAGATTGAACTTCGTTGTGTCGGACTCGGACACTGAGCTCGCATTGCCGGCATTGATTTCAAGAGAGCGCGCAACGCTGAGGCGATCCCACGGATTCTTGCTGATGTCCGGTCGGTTTCCCTTCCTCTGTACGAACGCATCGTCGGGCGGAACGCCGACGAAGGCTGAGATGTATCGAACGTTTGCGTTGGACTCGAGTGAGGCGAGCCGCTTGCACTCAGCGATGTTTGGATCGAAGCCAAATGCACGCAGCTTCGGCCCAAAGCTCCGCCACGCTTCGTCAAGACCGCCACTGCACCCAACGTCGAGGAGCGTGAAAGATTCGTGCTGAAGCTTCCGCCCGATCAGTTTCGCGAAGGAGGTGGGCCTCCCGAGTCCTTCCATTGCGTTAGCCGGTCCGAAGTTTATGGAACTGAGGCTAGCTCACGTCAGCGTGTACGCGGTCCCCGGGAGATAGGCGTCGTAGCTGGCCCCGCTGCTGGCGTCGCGGACCCAGACCGAGTGCAAGTACGTGCCGGGGGGCAGGCCGGTCGTGTTCCAGTTGAACGTGGCGGTGCTGGAGTAGGCCTGAGCAATTGTCCAGCTGCCCCCAGGAGCAAGGATCCAGAACTCGTAACGCGCGTTAGGGCAGCCCAAGGCGCTGGCGGTGATGGTGATCGTAGTGCCATGCGCTTGTGGGGTGGCCGGCGCTGCTGACGCTGTCACTGATGCGCACGTTGTGGAGGTCAGCGTGTACGTGGCGCCAGGAACAAAAACGTCGTAGGCGGCCGCGCTGCTGTTATCGCGAACCCACACCGAGTAGAGATAGGTGCCCGCCGGCGGAGTCGTGTTCCAGTTGAACGTCGCGCTGGTCGAATAAGGCTGCACGATCATCCAGCTGCCTCCTGGAGGAAGAATCCAGAACTCGTAGCGCGCGTTCGGGCAGCCCGAGGCGCCGGCGGTGATGGTGACGGGCGTGCCTGCAGCTTGCGGAGACGCCGGCAACGCCGACGCGGTCGCCGACGTGCAAGACGTCGAGGTGAGGGTGTATGCGGTGCCAGGTAAGTAGCTGTCGTAGCTGGCCGCGCTTCCCGAGTCGCGGGCCCAGACCGAATAGAGGTAGCTGCCTGCCGCGAGTCCGGTCGTGTTCCAGTTGAACGTGACATTGGTGGAGTAGGCCTGCACGATCGTCCAGCTGCCTCCGGGGGCCAAGATCCAGAACTGGTAGAACGGGTGCGGGCAGCCCGTGGCACTGCCCGTGAATGCGACGGTGGTGCCTGCCAGGGACGGGGAGGCGGGTGCCGCCGAAGCGGTGACCGACCCGCAGGGCGTGCTCGTGAGCGAGTACGGGGTGCCAGGCACGAAAGCGTCATAGCAGCCCAAGCTGCTGCAGGACGTGCCTGGGCTGGTGGTGTCGCGGGCCCACAGCGATACGTAGTAGGTACCGGCGACCAGTCCGATGGTGTTCCAGTTAAAAGTGGCGCTGCCTGAGTACGCCTGAGCCACCGTCCAGGTGCCCCCAGGCGCCAGCACCCAGAACTGGTACAGCGGGTTGGGGCAGCCTGCCGATGTGCCGGAGAACGGCACTGTTGAGCCGGATGGCTGGGGCGAGGCGGGTGCGGCGCTCAGGCTGGATACCGTGCAGCGCCAGTACGCGGTCAGCGTGTCCTGTCCGACGGCGTTGTTGGCGGTGACTGTGAACGTGTAGGTCACGCCGGGCTGGAGGCCGGTGAAGGTCGCCGTGGTCGCATTTGCCGGAAGGCTCGTGACGAGGTTGCCCGGCTGGCCGGTCACCGTGTAGCTGGTGATGGGGGAGTGGCAGCTTTGCGCCGGCTGCCAGGTGACGGTCGCGCTCGTCGAGCTGTTCAAGACAGCGACTGGGTCGGGCATCATGTGCGGCGGACTTGGGAGTGCGTTGGCGTAGGAATTCGCCTGGCTCATGTAGTACGTCCAGTTCCAGTACGGCCCTGGATCGGTGTGGTGGTCACTGCCACCGAACAGGCCAGGATTGTTCGGGTCGGGCACCTCGTTGTGTCCGATCACGTGCGTGCGGTCCATCGGGACGCCCCAGCGCGAGCAGATGGATGCCGCGAGTTTTGCGCTCGCGTCGTACTGGGCCGTGGTGAAGGTGCAGCAGGTCCACGCGTAGCCCTCGTGCTCGATCCCGATCGATCGCGTGTTGTAGTCCCAGTTGCCCGCATGCCACGCGATGTCCTTCTCAGCCACCATCTGTGTGATGTCTCCGAGGTTGGAGACGATGTAGTGCGCCGAGGCGGCCCAGGTCGGGTCCTGGAAATCCTGGATCGCGGTGGCGTAGCTGCTCTCGGTGTCGTGGATGATGATCATTTGCACCGGGTAGTCGTGCGGGCGGTTGCCATAGCTGTAGTTGGCCGGATTCGCCGGCACCCAGGTCGCCGGCCCGTAATCAGAACCGGCGGCGAGCGCCGGGGCCGCGGCCGCGGCGTCGGACGGCGGGACTTGCGGTGGCGCCGTGGCGGCATGCGTCGCTGAGGTGAACGACACGCCGGCCGCGGCGGCTTGAGCTGAGGTCAGGGAGGCCAGCGGGGGCAACAAGCACAGCCATCCCAGCTGCCTGCGCATCAGCCCACGGTAACCCACGGGCCGCCTACCAGGTCAAATTGAACCGAAGTCGGGCGCTGTGACCTCAGACCAGGACGTAGACGGTGCCTGGGAAGTAAGCGTCGTAGCTGCTCGCGCTGCTGGCGTCGCGAACCCATACCGAGTAGTAGTACGTGCCGGCCGGCAGTCCGGTTGTGTTCCAGCTGAAGCTGGCAGTGGTGGAGTAAGCCCGAACCACCGTCCAGCTACCGCCGGGGGCCAGGATCCAGAACTCGTAGAGCGGGTTGGAGCAGCCCGAGGCGTTGGCACTGATGGTGATCGTGGTGCCATGTGCCTGCGGTGAGGCCGGCGCCGCAGACACGGTCGCCGACGTGCAAGGCGTGGTCGTCAGCGCATAGGTGGTGCCTGGGAAGTAAGCGTCATAGGCGGCCGCGCTGGCGGCGTCGCGGACCCACACCGAGTAGTAGTAAGTGCCGGCGGGCAGTCCGGTTGTGGTCCAGCTGTACGTGGTGCTTGGGGAGTAGGCCTGCGCGATCATCCAGCTGCCCCCGGGGGCCAGGGTCCAGAACTCGTAGCGCGCGCTAGCGCAGCCCGTGGCGCTGGCGGTGATGGTGACGGCAGTGCCCGCCACTTGCGGGGAAGCCGGCGCCGCGGAGGCGGTGACCGCCGTGCAGGCTGTGGACGTCAGCATGTATGGGAAGCCGGGGACGTAAGTGTCATAGGCGGCCGCGCTGCTGGCGTCGCGGGCCCAGACCGAGAAGTGGTAGGTGCCGGCTGCCAGTCCGGTCGTGGTCCAGTTGAATGCGGCGCTGCTGGAGTAGGCCTGAACAATCGTCCAGGTGCTCGAGCCGGGAGCCAGGATCCAGAACTCGTAGCGCGGGTTGGGACAGCCGGAGGCACTGCCGGTGATGGTGATTGCCGTGCCCGGCACTGACGGCGAGGGCGGCGCCGCCGAGGCGGTCACCGAGGTGCAGGCCGTGGTCGTGAGTGTGTATGCGACACCAGGGGCATAAGCGTCATAGGTGCCCGAGCTGCTGCTGTAGGCGCCCGCGCTGCTGGCGTCGCGGACCCAGACTGAGACGTAGTAGGTGCCGGCGGCCAGGCCGGTGGTGTTCCAGTTGAGTGTGGCGGTGGTGGAGTAGGCCTGCGCGACCGTCCAGGTGCCCCCGGGGGCAAGGATCCAGAACTGGTACAGCGGGTTCGGGCAGTTCGAGGCGCTGGCGGTGAAGACGACGGAGGTGCCCGATGCCGCTTGCGACGGCGGTGCCGCAGACTCGGTCACCGCGGTGCACGTCCAGGGAAAGAGGCTCGCGTTAGCGAGGATGGTTCCGCCGTTACCTACCAGCCACGCATGGTTCGGGTCAGGCATGGCGACCCCGAGGAGGGTGTTGATTGTTGGCGTGGCAAGCGCGCTCCAGTGACTTCCATCGAGCGTGACGAGGGCGGTGCCGAGGGTGCCAGAAGCCAGGCAAAAATAAGTGCGAACGCAGCCAATGCCGGTCAAGACGTTGGTGACACCCGAGCTTTGCGCAGTCCAGCTGGAACCCTGGTTGTTGGTCATGAGTACCGTGCCCGTCTGTCCGACCGCGTAGCAGGAAGCGGCGCTTGGGCAGCTGACTCCGGCGAGGGAGCTCGTGGTGCCGCTCGGGTCGGCGTGCCACGAATTGCCGGTTCGCGTCAGCGCCGTACCGTTGGTGCCGACTGCGACACATGTGGAGCTGCTGGGGCAGCTGACGCCATAGAGGTTGTTGAAGGTTGTGGAATTTTCGAGTCCCCACGCGGTCCCGTCGCTGGTCGAAAGGACATCGCCATCTGTGCCCACCGCCACGCATGCGCTGAGACTCCAACAGCTCACCCCGAGCAACGTCGTGTCCGCGCCCGACAGCGGATTCGCTTGATAGGTCCACGTGGTCCCAGAGTCGATGGTCTTGTAAATGGCGCCCGGCCACCCGACCGCGTAACACGTGGTCGCGGAAGCGCATTTCATCCCTACAACCTGGTCGCCGGTCGTGAGCGTTTGCGTGGCCCACGTGGACCCGCCGTTGTGCGAAACAAGGATGTTGTTGAGCGCGGCTGCATAGCAGTCGCTCGAGCTGCCGCAACTAACCCCAAAGATGCTGTTGGTGGATCCGGCCGGCTTCGGTCGCGTCCAGGCTGCTCCCGCGGTGGTGGTAGCGCTAATGATCCCGCCGGCAGCACCGCCACTACCGCCGGCAAAACACACAGTCGTGGTGGGGCAACTGACCGAAAAATACCAAGCATTGGTATTGCCAAGCTGAACGTCCCACGTACCTCCGTAGTCGGCCGTGTGGAATATCGAGGCACCGGTTGCTGAGACATAGCATGTGCTGACGCTCGGGCAGCTGATGCCGGTCACGCTTGTGGAGGACGGTCCGTTGTCTGTTCTCCACGTGACGCCTCCGTCAGTCGTGGTGGCGTAAACACCACCAGGGCCAGGCGACGCCGGTCCGGGCCCGACCGCATAGCAGACAGTGGCGCTCGGGCAGCTGATGGCAGAGAAGCCCCCTGTGCTTACGGCCTGCGGATCATTGGCAACATCGAAACTGACTACCCAATTCGTGCCGCCGTCGACCGAGGACCAGACCTGGCCCGGGACCGCAGTTGTTATGAGAAAGCAGACACTTGCCGTGGGGCAGCTGACCGCGATGAGACCGGGGCACTGACCAAAGCACGGACCGAACGTAGGGGAGCTCCAATGGACCCCGTCGGTCGTCCTTGTGATGGTATCGGTCGTCGTTCCGATGGTATTCGAGGAATCCACCGCAACGCAGTTCGTAGTGGTCGCGCAGCTGATGCTGGTCAGGTGTTCCTGTCCAACGAGCGGGTTCGGGTAAAGCTCCGGATTCCACGTCTTGCCGGCGTCCGTCGTCGCATACAGCATCGCGTTGTTGAAGTACGGCAGACCTGCGGCAAAGCAGACGCTCGTGGTTGGGCAGCTGATGGAATTGAAATAGATCAGGGTGCTCGTGAACAGCTGCGGCCACGTCGATCCTCCATCGGTGGTGCCCAAGATCGTCCCCTGATCAAAAGCAAAACACGTTGTCGTGCTCGGGCAGCTCATGCCTGACACAGGGCCTGCGAGGCCCTGAAGCTGCAGACTCCAGCCACTGCCGCCGTTGGTCGTCACCGCCACGGTTCCGAAATCGCCAGCGGTCAGGCATTCAGTGGCGGTCGGACAGCTGATCGCCCACAGGCCGCCGTCGGCGCCGACCGAGGCATTTCCGGAGATCACTGAGAAACCGACATGCACTTCGCCGTCGTCTCCGGCACTGAAGCACAGGCTGGTGCTCGGACAGCTGATGCCAAACAGGTTGGCGCGGGTTTCCGAGCCTATCAACGACCAGGTGGTGCCGCCGGTAGTGGTGGAGACTATCGTTCCAATGGCGCCCACGGCGGCACAGGTGGTGATGCTCGGGCATGAGATCGCAAGGAGCACCAGGCTTGTCGTCGACGACTCAACACTCCAGGTGGTTCCCCCGTTCGCCGTCCCTGTGATGACTCCGCCCGCGCCGACCGCATAGCAGATCGACACGCTCGGACAGTTGATCCCAAACAGATTCGCTGTTGTGCCTGAGGCCTGCGCCGTCCAGGTGCTCCCGCCGTTGCCGCTGTACAGGATGGAGCCTGCGTATCCGACGCTGAAGCAGACCGAGGCGGTCGGGCAGCTCACACCGGCGAGGAAGTTGCCGCCGTTGACGGTCTGGGCGGCCCAGTGGCTCCCCGCGTCCGCGGTGGTCATGACGAGGCCGAAGTCTCCGACGGCGACACAGAAAGTGGTGCTTGTGCAGCTGATGCTGTTGACGCCCGCGGCGCGGACCTGCTGGCTCCACGTGGAGCCCCCGTTGACAGTTGTGAGAATCGGGCTGTCCTGTCCGGCGGCAAAGCAGGTGCTTGCGGCCGGGCAGCTGATCGCGGTAAGAAGATTGCCGTTGGGCTTGGGATTCTGCCAGCTCCAGCTCCCCCCGGTTGTCAGAGCGGGACTGAGCTGCCGCGGGGATGCTGTTCGCGGCTTTGCCTGTCGAGTCCCAGTCGGATCGCCCTCAACGCTCGGGCTCGAAGATTGAGACCCAGCCGAGCTTGGAACCGGCGGCTTCGGGGTGGCGGCAGAGACGCCCAGTACCGAGATGGACAGGCTCATAAACAGGCTGATTGCAGCCATCACCGCGAAGCCCCGCCCCAATCGCCCTCCCACCGGCAGCTAGATACTAGGTCTTCATCAGAGCGTGTTCAAGGCTTGAAGGGACACGACGTGCGCCGCGACTTCAGGTCAGCGTGTAGGTGGCGCCGGGGAAGTAAGCGTCGTAGCCGGCCCCGCTGCTGGCGTCGCGGACCCAGACCGAGAACTTGTATGTACCGGCAGCAAGTCCGGTCGTGTTCCAGATGAATGTGCCATTGCTGGAGTAGCCCTGCACCATCGTCCAGGTGCTCGAGCCAGGAGCGAGGATCCAGAACTCGTATTGGGGGTTGGGGCAGCCCGAGGCGCTGGCGGTGATGGTGACTGTGGTGCCATGCACCTGTGGGGAGGCCGGCGCCGCGGAGGCGGTCAGCGACGCGCAGGGCGTGGTCGTGAGCGTGTACGCGGTGCCGGGTGAGAAAGCGTCGTAGGCCGCCGCGCTGCTGGCGTCGCGGACCCAGACCGAGTAGGTGTAGGTGCCGGCGGCGAGTCCGGTCGTGGTCCAGTTGAATGTCGCGCTGCTGGAATAGGCCTGCGCAATCTTCCAACTGCCCCCGGGGGCCAGGATCCAGAACTGGTAGCGCGCGTTGGGGCAGCCCGAGGCGCTGGCGCTGATGGTGACGGCGGTGCCCACCGCTTGTGGGGAAGCCGGCGCCGCGGAGGCGGTCACCGACGTGCAGGCCGTGGATGTCAGCTTGTACGCGGTGCCAGGCAAGAACGCGTCATAGCTCGCCGCGCTGCTGGCGTCGCGGACCCAGACCGAGTAGCTGTAAGTGCCGGCTGCGAGTCCGGTCGTGGTCCAGTTGAATGTGGCGCTGGCTGAGTAGGCCTGCGCAATCGTCCAGCTGCCCCCTGGGGCCAGGATCCAGAACTGGTAGCGCGCGTTGGGACAGCCCAAGGCGCTGGCGGTGATGGTGACGGCGGTACCCGCCACCTGCGGGGAAGCTGGCGCCGCCGAGGCGGTCACCGAGGTGCAGGCCGTGGTCGTCAGCGTGTATGGAAACCCGGGGACGTACGTGTCATAGCTGGCTGCGCTGCTGGCGTCGCGGGCCCAGACCGAGAACTGGTAGGTACCGGCTGCTAATCCGGTCGTGGTCCAGTTGAATGTGGCGCTGGCTGAGTAGGCCTGCGCAATCGTCCAGGTGCTCGACCCAGGGGCCAGGATCCAGAACTGGTAGCGCGCGTTGGGACAACCCGAGGCGCTGGCGGTGATGGTGACGGCGGTACCCGGCAACTGCGGGGAAGCCGGCGCCGCCGAGGCGGTCACCGATGTGCAGGCCGCGGACCTCAGCGTGTATGGGAACCCGGGGACGTAAGTGTCATAGGCGGCCGCGCTGCCCGCGTCGCGGGCCCAGACCGAGAATTGGTAGGTGCCGGCTGCTTGTGCCGTCGTGTTCCAGTTGAATGTGGCGCTGGCGGAGTAGGCCTGCGCAATCGTCCAGGTGCTCGAGCCAGGAGCCAGGATCCAGAACTGGTAGCGGGGGTTGGGGCAGCCCGAGGCGCTGGCGGTGACGGTGACGGCCGTCCCCGGCAACGACGGCGAGGCCGGCGTCGCGGAGGCGGTCACGGCCGTGCAGGGCGGCGACTGCGTCAGCGTGATGTTGGCGATATTCATCGCCTCCCAGTTCGCGGTCGAGTCGCCGGTCTGATTGGCCCAGACCTGGACGTCGTAGTCACCGGCCGAATAGCCGGACGTGTCCCAGGTCCAGGTGTTGCTGGCGCTGAACGCCTGCTTCAGGGTCCAGGGTCCGTTCCCTGTTGAGGGACCTACGAAGAACTCGTATTCCGGGTTGCTGCAGCCCATCGATGTGGCCGTGAACTGATTGGTCGACCCGGTGATTGCGCTCGAGGAGTGGGGGCTGAGGACAGTCCACGGGCAGCCGTTTGTGTAGGCGGCGATCGCCGTTCTCCACCCGGCGGTCGTGCTAGTCCCGCCAGTGCCGGTCAGCATGCTGGTGCCCCAGACCGCGTTCGCGTCGAGCGGATCCGGCCTGGCCGCGGCGTAGTCGCCCCAACGACACGGCAGCGTGAGGTCCACCGGCCGGCGGTTCACGCCGCAGCTTAGGTCGTTGTCGTTGATCGCGTCGCTGGCGAGGATGGTTTCATTCGTCACGGTCCCAAGAGGAGTCGAAGAATTGCGGCTCTTGGCGCGGAAGCTTGCGAAGCCACCGGCGGAGCCGTTGCCGGCGTTGTAATACATCACCGCTTCGTTGCCGGCCGAGCTGGGGGAGATGGCGCCATTGAAGATGTGGAGGGTGGTGTCGCTCACGTTCCCCGATTGCCGCAGGGTGTTCTGCCCGGGAATCAGTTCGTACCAGCGTTCGACGGAAAGCGTTCCGACGGCGGCGTCGGCGATCGCGTGCTGGGTCCAGATGGTTTCCTTACCGGCATCGGGATCGAAATGAGCAACCGCTTGTGTCAGCCGCCCATCATTGGAGTCGAGGCAGTTGCCGGCAGTCGAGCACGAAGTAGTGCCGGTGGCCGGCTGCGGAATCGCGGGAGGCACAGCGTAGCCGGCGACGGTCACGTCACCGTCTGCGGTGAGGACAGGTGTGCCGGCATTCGAGCTGAGGTGCCAAACCATGAGTCTGGTGGCCGTCCCGGTACCCGGGAAATGAGATGCGACGACGTAGCCCAAGGGCGAACTGTCGGCGGTGTCCGCGGGCACCGGGGTGAACGCGACCGTGTTGTCCGCGTTCCGCAGTGGCGTGGCCGGGGAACCAAAGTACGTCGGGGGAGGGGGCACGGTGCACGATGTATCCGCGCGGGCCGGTTTCGGGATCGCCACGATGACCGATGTCGTGAACGCGCCTCCGCCTGAGTTGGCGTAAACGTTGGCGCCGACGCTGATGAAGTTGTTGTCGTGACCGAGCTTGGGGTAATCGAAAAGGTCGCTGCCGGTGATGAGCAGGAAACCGCACCAGCCGTTGACCAGATCGCTCGCATCGCTCGTCTTCGACCAGCCAAAGGCCAAGTAGTTGCTGCTGATGGAAGCGCAGCCGCTCCCCGTCGACGAAACCTGGTCGAGAAACGAATACAGCCAGCGCCCTCCCTGTTCGTCCCAGGCGATCTGAGGGTCGTACGTGCAATCCGTGGCGTTGAAAGCGCCAAACGTGCCGAGGTCCAACGCGCTGGCGTTCCCTGCAAGTACGTGGACGGGTAGCTGCTCGATGGCGCTGTTGACCATCTGCACGTAGTTGGTGGGCCCGACGGCGCCGGTGGAGTCGGACGGACTACAACATCCGCTCGCGGAGAGGCCTGGGCGGTTGACGCCGCTGTACACGCCATACGGTTGGCCTGCAGGTGAGGCGACTGGGCTTAGTCCCAGCTGAGCCGCGGCCGCGCGATCGTTGGCGGCTGTCTTTGCCTTCTGCAGCTTCACCGGATCAAGGGTCCGCAGCGGCTGATTCGCCGGCGCGGCTGGACTCTGCTTCCGGGCGGTAGCGTGTTTTGCAGGCACCGGTATCACTTGCGCCGTCCCGGATGCGGGGACGTCTTTGCCGGTGGCTTGCGCGAGAACGTGGTCTTTGGATCCGACCAAACCCGAAGCGATTACGAGCGCAATCGCACCCGCGTATAACGTGGCGCGCGCGACCCCTGTCAATGACCCCACCGCGCGGGAGTCTACTTCAGATCAGTCTCCCTCTCCCCCGGGGAGAGGGTAGGAGAGGGGCGTGAGTTGCCTTTGGCCACTCACGTCAGGGTGTACGTGGTGCCGGGGAAGTAAGCGTCGTAGCCGGCCGCGCTGCTGGCGTCGTGCACCCAGACCGAGTAGCGGTAGGTGCCGGCGGGCAGTCCGCTCGTGTTCCAGCTGAATGTGGCGCTGCTGGAGTAGGACTGCACGATCGTCCAGGTGCTCGAGCCGGGGGCGAGGATCCAGAACTCGTAGCGCGGATTGGAGCAGCCCGAGGCGCTGGCCGTGATAGAGATCGTGGTGCCATGGGCCTGCGGGGAGGCCGGTGCCGCGGTGGCGGTCACCGACGTGCAGGGCGTGGTCGTGAGCGTGTACGTGGTGCCGGGTAAGAAAGCGTCGTAGGCTGCCGCGCTGCTGGCGTCGCGGACCCAGACCGAGTAGCTGTAGGTGCCGGAGGGCGGAGTCGTGTTCCAGGTGAACGTGGCGCTGCTGGAGTAGGCCTGAGCAATCTTCCAACTGCCCGCGGGGGCCAGGATCCAGAACTCGTAGCGCGGGTTGGTGCAGCCCGAGGCGCTGGCGGTGACGGTGATAGCCGTGCCCGCCGATTGCGGGGACACCGGCATTGTGGAGGCGGTCACGGACGCACAGGGCGATGTCAGCGTGTACGCGGTACCTGGGAAGAAAGCGTCATAGCCGGCCGAGCTGGCGGCGTCGCGGACCCAGACCGAGTAGCTGTAGGCGCCGGCTGTGAGTCCGGTCGTATTCCAGCTGAATGTGGCGCTGCTGGAGTAGGCCTGAGCAATCGTCCAACTGCCTCCAGGGGGCAGGATCCAGAACTCGTAGCGCGGGTTGGGACAGCCCGAGGCAGCGCCGGTGAATGTGACAGCCGTGCCCAACATGGACGGGGAGGGCGGCGCCGCGGAAGCGCTCACCGACGTGCAGTTCGTGGACGTCAGCGTGTATCCGGTACCGGGGAAGTACGCGTCATAGCTCGCCGTGCTGCTGGCGTCGCGGATCCAGACCGAGTAGCTGTAGGTGCCGGCGACCAGGCCGGTGGTGTTCCAGCTGAAGGTGGCGCTGCTTGAGTAGGCCTGCCCAATCGACCAGCTGCCTCCAGGGGGCAGGATCCAGAACTCGTAGCGCGCGTTGGCACAGCCCAAGGCGGCGCCGGTGATCGTGACAGCAGTGCCGGAAATGGATGGGGAGGGCGGCGCCGCGGAGGCGCTCACCGACGCACAGGTCGACGACGTCAGCGCGTACGCGGTGCCGGGGAAGAAAGCGTCATAGCCGGCTGAGCTGGCGGCGTCGCGAACCCAGACCGAGTAGAGGTAGCTGCCTCCCGCGAGTCCGGTCGTGTTCCAGTTGAACGTGGCGCTGGTCGAGTAGGCCTGCATGATCGTCCAGCTGCCCCCGGGAGCCAGGATCCAGAACTCATAGAGCGGGTTGGAGCAGCCAAAAGCACTGCCAGTGAATTTGACCGCCGTGCCCGGTGTGGACGGCGAGGGCGGCGCCGCGGAGACAGTCACCGCAGTGCACGCTCCGAACGTGAAATGGTCAAGCGCCGAGGTGGCACTGGTGCCGCTGGCCGTCGTCACCGTGACGTCCACCGTGCCGGCGGTGTGGGCCGGGCTCACCGCCGTGACGGTCGTGTCGTTCACGACGCTGAAACTGGTCGCCGATGTGGTTCCGAATTTGACGCTGGCCATGGAATTGTTGAAACCCGCACCAGTGATCGTGACTGTGGTTCCTCCGGCCAAAGCGCCTGCATTCGGAGTAACAGCGCTGACCGAGGCGAAAAACGGCCCCACCGTGAACGACCACGTGTAGGCAACTCCGTTGACCGTGAGCGCGACGACGTACTTGACGCCGCTCTGCAGTGGCTGCTGGGGGACAAGGATCACGCCGCCCCTCGTGTACAGGTAGCTGCTGACGGCGGAGTTGCTCGAGTCGATGACGCAGTGGCTGAGCGCGGTTCCATTTCCTGTAAAGGAGTGAGTGGCGCCGGCGGTCGTGTTTACGTTGCCGCCGATCTGGATGAAGACAGGCAAACCGGTTGGCGCGCTGTATCCAGGACACGCTTGCAGAGGATCCGGGAATTCACCGCCCCCATACCTAGTCAGCGGCTCGGTGGTGCCGTTGCCGGGGAAATAGACGGGGTACGAACCGCCGCTGAACGAATTGCCCCGGATGGTGTCCAGAGCACCGCCCTCCTGCCAGGGCGAGGCAGTGCCATCGCGGTACGAGCCGAAACCAGTCTGTGTCAGGCGCGGGTCCATCATGTTCATCGCGTGGAATGGCGCCGCCATCCACCAGTCGATGGCCTGATCGTCGGTGGTGCCGGTGCTGGAGCTGACCTGGATGTTGGAGTTCTGGGCCGCGGTGTCGCCGGCGACCGTGTAGTAGGGGTTGGCAGGGTCCTCGTAGTGCGTGACCAGGCCGGTCTTGACCATGTAGAAAGCGTGGGCGGCGTCGCCCTGGCTCCACAGCGTGTTCTCCGTCAGGGTGGCCAGACCCGTGCTGGTCCGCCACTGGTTCAGGCGGGTTAGCCAACTGGCGCTGGCTGCAGGGGTAGTGCCGGGCTGGACCGGAGAGGGAGCCGCGGCCGGCAGGCTCGCCAGGAACCCGATCGCGACGGTGCTGAGCAGCGAGACCGCGAGCCGGCGTCCGGCCGGCGACCTCAACGTGGTCCTGGCGAGCGCACCGAAGACATGCTTGGACATGGGCGACACCCTAGCCCAACGGCCAGGGGCCCGGCGATCTTGCCTTCCGAACGTCCGGAGGACCTGGTTCGTCTAGCTCCGCGGGCTCCGCGCGCACCGGCAAAATGAAAGCGCCGCCGGCAAATGCCGGCGGCTCCTTACCGAGGTCAAGCCATCGCTTCCGAACCTAGGTCAGCGTGTACGTGACACTGGGGAAGAAAGCGTCGTACGCGGCCGAGCTGCTGGCGTCGCGGACCCAGACCGAGTAGCGGTAGGTGCCGGCGGGCAGTCCGGTCGTGTTCCAGCTGAATGTGGCGCTGCTGGAGTAGCCCTGAGCAATCGTCCACGTGCCCCCAGGGGCCAGGATCCAGAACTCGTACTGAGGGTTGGGGCAGCCAGAGGCGATGGCGGTGATGGAGATCGTGGTGCCATGGGCCTGCGGGGAGGCCGGCGCCGCGGAGGCGGTCACCGAAGTGCAGGGCGTGGTCGTCAGCGTGTAGGTGGTGCCGGGGGAGAAAGCGTCATAGCTAGCCGAACTGCCGGCGTCGCGGACCCAGACCGAGTAGCGGTAGGTGCCGGCGGGCGGGGTCGTATTCCAGGCGAAAGTGGCGCTGCTGGAGTAGGCCTGAGCCATGGTCCAGCTACCCCCGGGGGCCAGGATCCAGAACTCGTAACGCGCGTTGGCGCAGCCCGAGGCGCTGGCGGTGATGGTGACGACGGCGCCCGCTGATTGCGGGGAGGCCGGCGCCGCGGAGGCGGTCACTGCTGTGCAAGGTGTGGACGTAGAGGTGAGCGCGTAGGCGGTGCCGGGGAAGTAGGCGTCATAGCTCGCTGCGCTGGCGGCGTCGCGGACCCAGACCGAATAGCGATAGGTGCCGGCCGCGAGTCCGGTGGTAGTCCAGCCGAAAGTAGCCGTGCTGGAGTAGGCCTGAACGATCGTCCAGCTGCCTCCAGGGGGCAGGATCCAGAACTCGTAGCGCGCCTTGCAGCCTGAGGCAGTGGCCGTGATGGTGACGGGCGTGCCGGCTGTTTGCGGGGAGGCGGGCGCCGCGGAGGCGGTCACTGACGCGCAGCCGGTCGAGGTCAGCGTGTACGGGGCACCCGGGAAGTAGGCGTCGTAACTGTTGGCGCTGCCAGCGTCGCGAATCCACACAGAGATGTAATAGGTGCCTGCGGCCGAGCCGCTGGTGTTCCAGTTGAAGGTGCCGGCAGTGGAGTACGCCTGCGCCACAGTCCAGGTGCTCGACCCGGGGGCGAGGAGCCAGAACTCGTACAGGGGGTTGGGGCAGCCTGAGGTCGAGGCGGTTACCACCACCGTGGCGCCCGCGGACTGTGGCGATGAAGGAGCCGCGCTCATCGCCGCCGTCGCGCAGCGTGGTGCCGTGTAGGGGCCCGCCTGGTACGAGCCGGCCGCCGCTTGAAGACCTGATTCGTCGATGGCGTCGAACTGCGCCGCCGGGATCGTCTTCAGCTCGCTGATCACCTGGCTGCCCGCCGCGGTACCCCACCAGTCATCGGTGGTCCCGGAGAAAAACCAGTCCGATCCGTTGTCGGCGAGGACCAGGCCGTAGTGCTGGAACGCGCGCAACACAGCCTGCGTGGTGGGCGAGAAGCTCGAGATGTTGTAGTTCGACCGCAGCCGGAACCGCGCGCCCATCGGCGGGAAGGCCGAGCTGCACGAGCCGGCCTGGTGCGAGGCGGGCCAGATATAAGTGCTCGTGCAGTGCGCGGTGAAACGGATCGCGTGCGCGATGGTGCCGGCCTGGATCTCGTCGGGCCGGAGCAGCAGTGGCGTAATGGGCAGGCCGGCGGCGTCCGCGGAAGTGAAGCCATTCGGCCGCATCGCATTCGAGCTCAGGTCCCATGTCGCGCCTGAACCGGCGGACGGCGTCTGGCCGTTGGTGAAGTTCTGCAGGTTGAAGATCTCGTAGAGCTTGCAGAGGTTCTTGTTGATGACGAGCGCGTGCCGGTCGCTGGTCGAGGGCGCGCTCGGCCCGCCTTCTATCAACGTGCTCTGATCGATTGGGTAGCCCTCGGCCGGGTGGTCGCTGTCCGAGTTATAGAGGAAGGTGGGCGTCACGCCCGTGGTGGGAGGCGGGGCAACGTTAACCGGCATTCCATACCACTGCGCAAACGTGCCCATGTCCGCGTGCAGGTTTGCGTTCTGCGCCATGTTGCCCATCCACGTTTGGCTCTGCGTGTTCACCGGGAGCGAGGAGATGTCGGTGTTGAAGACGCTGTCGCTCGGAAACAGGTTGCAGCTCGTGCCGGGGAATGTTCGGTAGTAAGCGCCGACCGCCATATGCAAGAACCCACCGTCGTCGTCAGCGACCGTCGACGTGTGGTTGTTGCAGAGGTTGCACTGCCACGAATTCACCGGCGCCGGGTTGGTGATGCCGTCGCCTTTCTCGTCCCAGTAGTTGGTCTGGCCCGCGTTGGCTTTGCCGAAGAGCACCGCGACGATGCCGGCCGCGGTGAGCTGGCCCGGGTGCGCGAGGAAGTACTCGGCGCGGTTGTCCTGGTAGTGGCCGTCGGTGTTGTTCATGGTGTCGAAGTACTGGTTGCCCACAGGCACCTGCCATTCGATCAGCGGCAATGCCGTGTCGGTGTGCATACGGCTCATGAACGCGAGCCAGCGCGTGAAGTTCGGGAAGACTGCGTTGTTGCGATCCCACCAATGGACGTTGGACAGCGCCCCGTACCAAGCCGCGTCGTGGTCGGCCACGTCGTTGAAGATCACGTCCCATGGCGTAATGCCGGCGGGATTGCCGACCAGTCCCGCCTTGTTGAGGAACGCGATCACCGCGTCGGCTTCGGCGGCCGGGTCGATTGTGGTGCGCTGGTCGGTCGCGATGTCGACGCCGCTAGCCCAGCTGCTCGCGTGGATGGCGAGCAGGGCGTTCGGGGCGTATTTGTCGCGCAGCCTCAAGAACGCGAGACCCATCCCCGCCACTGTGTTCGGCAACCCGGCCAAGTCGGCGTTGCCTGAGCTCGCAACGACCGCTGGAAGAAGTGTGGGATCCGGATTCTGGTGTTCCATGAATCCCCAGAAGTCGGGCTCGACGTGCACCACGACCTGCGCTCCCGACGCGCCCACCTTCTGCATCAGGGCCGTGAAGTCGGCCCAGTAGGCCTGCATCGTGCAGACAGTCGAGATCTTCGTGAGCTCGGCGCTTTCGCTGCCCGGCGACGGGTTCGACTGCACGATCTCGTAGTAGGTGAACACCGGGATGGCCTTCTGCGCGACGCTGGCGGTGATGTAGTCGGTCACGAACTGACCGGCGGGCGAATTCCAGGTCTGCCAGCCCGCGTTGGCGCCGCAAGGGTCGCCCGCGACGCCGCCCGTGTTGATGCCGCCGGCAAGGTACTGGTAGCGATAGTGCCAGGGGATCCCAGTCGCGACCATCCAGTTGAACTCGGTGCCCGGGCCGTTGGCGAGTCCGAAATGCAGCCGGTCCGAGGGCAGCGCGGCGTGGGCGGCCAGGGGAGCGACCTGGGGCGCGGCTGGAGCCGGCAGCGGCGTCAGCAGCGCCAGCGCTGAGATGGCTGCCAACACTGCGACGCGCACGCTGGAGGAACCTGGTTCAGGCACGGGCGCTTGCCGTTCTAAGTTTCCGCACGGGTTAGTGCGACTCCCTACCCGGACGCGCCCGCTTCGCGGCCTGCCGACATGGTCCCGTATCTCCCCTCACCCCCGCTTCGCGGGGGAGCTCCCCACATGGTGGGGAGCCCAGGGTCCGACCTCCCCACAAGTGGTGAGGCAAGCTCAGGTCAGCGTGTACGCGGTACCGGGGAAGTAAGTGTCGTAGCCGGCGCCGCTGCTGGCGTCACGGGCCCACACCGAGTAGCGATAGACGCCCGCGGCCAGCCCAGTCGTGTTCCAGCTGAACGTCGCGGTGCTGGAGTAGGCCTGAGCAATTGCCCAGCTGCCTCCTGGAGCCAGGATCCAGAATTCGTAGCGCGGATTGGTGCAGCCCGAGGCGCTGGCTGTGATCGTGACCGTCGTGCCATGCGCCTGCGGAGAGGCCGGCGCCGCGGAGGCCGTCACCGACGTGCAGGGCGTGGTCGTCAGCGTGTACGTGGTGCCGGGGAAGTACGTGTCGTAGGCGGCAGCGCTGCTGTTATCGCGGACCCAGACCGAGTATCGGTAGACGCCGGCGGTCGGGGTGGTATTCCAGTTGAACGTCGCGCTGGCGGAATAGGCCTGCATGATCGTCCAACTGCCTCCCGGAGGAAGGATCCAGAACTCGTAGCGCGCGTTGGGGCAGCCCGAGGCGGTGGCGGTGATGGTGACGGGGGTGCCTGCCGATTGCGGGGAGGCCGGCGCGGCCGAGGCGGTCACCGACGAACAGGCCGCGGACGTAAGGACATACGCGGTACCTGGGAAGTACGTGTCATACGCGGCCGCGCTGGCGTTGTCACGTGCCCAGACCGAGTAGTTATAGGTGCCGGCCGGGAGTCCGGTGGTGGTCCAGTTGAATGTCGCGGTGCCGGAGTAGGGCTGCGCGATCGCCCAGCTGCCTCCGGGGGGCAGGATCCAGAACTCGTAGCGCGCGGTGCAGCCCGAGGCGCTGGCGGTGATGGTGACGGGCGTGCCGACGGTTTGCGGGGAGGCCGGCGCCGCCGAGGCGGTCACAGAGTTGCAGGCCGTCGTCGTGAGCGTGTACGCCGTGCCAGGGAAGAAAGAGTCGTAGCTTGCCGCGCTGCTGGCGTCGCGGACCCAGACGGAGTAGCTGTAAGTGCCCGCGGCCAGTCCGGTGGTGTTCCAGTTGTAAGTGGCGGTGCTGGAGTACGGCTGCGCGATAGTCCAGCTACCTGCCGGGGGCAGGATCCAGAACTCGTATCGCGGGTTGGGGCAGCCAGAGGCGACGGCGGTGACGGTTACCGGCGTGCCCGACGTCTGCGGTGAGGCCGGCGCCGCGGACGCAGTCACGGACGGGCAAACGTTGACCACCAGGTTGAACGAACGTATGACTGTGTCCGACCCGACGAAGACCTGCCCGCCCGCCTCGCTCGGGGTCGAAAAATTGTGGGCCGGGAAAGTGCCGCTCTGGAAGACGGAGGTGCCCGTGGCCGCATCGAACCCGGTGAGCCCGGAGCCGTTGGTATCGACCGCCCACACGATGCCGCCCGCGACGATCGGCGGGCCGTAAACCTTGCCGGCGCCCGAATTCCATGAAGGAGCTGCGCAGGTGGCGTCGCAGAGGCTGAAGGTTTTTGCCGTGGTGTCGACCTTGAGGCCCACGATGCCCTGGCTCTGGCAGGAAAGGTAGATGTAGGGAGCGGCATAGGCGAAGGACCCGAAGGTTGCGTCGTTGTGGTTGCCCACGCATACGTCGGCGCCGGCATAAGGTGAGCGGGCAGGGAAGATCTGCCCATTCGTGCCACCAAGGTTTGTAGGGTCGAGCAGGAAGCCCTGGCCGTACTTGCCGGACATGAAGGCGAGGCTGGGGCTGATGAGCGTGGGGCTGGCCGAGCCCAGGTCCGTGTCGGTGTCGCACCAGTTGGCCAGCCAGTCCTGCGGCTGGAAGAAGGATGTCGCCGTGCCGAGTGCCGGGCCGGTCCGGATCACGGAGTCGCTGTTGACCGCGGTGGGGCAAGAGGAGCGGGGCATCGCATTCCCGGTGGCGAAGAAGACGTTGCCGGTGGCGTCGTCGGTGACCACCCCTCCAGCCGCCCAGATGCCTGATCCCGTTGAGGGCGTCTCATAGACCGCGGGCGTCGTGCCGCCATTCGTGGGCACCCCGACCACCCAACCGTGGTAGCTGCCGCAGTCGCCCCACCGCCCTCCGAAGGGAACGTAGACGAAGCCGTTGGCGAGTCCAAGGGCGCCGCGCTGCTGCTGAATCGTCCAGTCGAAGGTCCCGTCACCGATGGTGGTTGGGATAGCGGTAGTGAGTTGGGTTGCTCCGGAGGCAAGGCCTAGGCCGAACACGCGGTAGACGTGATCCGATCCCAGGGCGGCGACGTAGATCCGGCCTGCGGCCGTGTCGATGACCGGCGTGCCCAGGATTCCCTGAAAGGAGACGTTGCCGCAGTTCCAGCCGGTGGTCGTGGGCGCTCCGAGGTTCCTGCTCCACAGGGTCGACCCGTCGGCCTGGTTGAACGCGTAAACGGTGTTGTTGAGGGTGGCCGAGTAGACGATTCCGCCGTAGACCAGCGGTGAGCCGTAGACCGGAGCATCCATCGTCCCGCTGACCCACCCGGTGGTCGCTGTTGACGAGGTTGGTTGGGTGCCGTCGTAGCCCGTGTGCGCGTTGTCATGGTGGTACACGGGCCAGCTGCCGTTAGGGACGACAGCCGCCGCTTTGGGTTGGGCCGTGAAAGGGATGACGGCATGTGTGGCAGGGGCTGCCTGCACGACCACAATCCCGCTGAAAAGCAAGCTCACGGCAGCGGTGCCCGCGAGTCGCAGTCCCTTCACTCTGGCTAGCTCAACGCGCGAAGTCCTGGTTTCTGGTCGCATCGGCGGTCATCATGCGCAGCGCCGCGACTTCCAGCGCGGCCACGATCCAGAACTCCAGAGAGATGTCGTTGTTGTAGTAAGGCGTGTCGAACATACCGTGGACGGCCACTGCAACGAAGGCAGCCGAGGTGCCCCACAGCAGCGGCCGGGCGAAGCCATTCGCTCGATAGAAGCCTCGCCATCCTCGCCAGAGGAGCATGGCCAGGAGAATGACGAACGCGAGCAGGCCGAGCAGGCCGAGCTCGGCCCACATGGCGAGAAACAGATTGTGCGGATACAGCTCCGGGAGCCGGTTCCCCGTCATGTAGGGCGTCATTACCCTCTCGTATCCGCGCAGGCCGGTGCCGAAGATCGGGCGGTCGCGCAGCATGCGGAGCGTGTCACTCCAGATCTGCACCCGGCCCTCGAATGTGTTGTCCTTGAAGCTGAAGTCCAGCTGCCGGGCGAGCCGCTGGTGGACAAAGGGGATCTGTGCCACCGCGAATCCGCCGATCAGCGCGCCGCCGAGGAGCGCGAGCTTCACCCTCAGGTTCGGCATCGTGATGACAGCCACCAGGGCGAGCGCCGCGAGGGTCAGCCAGGCCGCCCTCGAAAGCGTCAACAGCAGGGCGGCCAGCAGGAACACCAAGCACGCGGCGGCGATCCAGCGCTCTCGCCGGTCATCCGAATAGAGGACGTAGCCGGCTGCAATCGCAAAAGGGGCCTCGAGGAAGATCGCGACGGAATTGGGGCTTGTGTAAAGAGCCTCCGGCGCGTTGGCGGTCGCGATCGGCTGGTGGCTCAACAATGCGATCGCCCATGCGCCGAGATTGAGAATCGCGAAGAGACTGGAACCAGCCGCCAGGCCGAGCAGCACGATGCGGAAGTGCTGCGGCGTGCGCAGCAGATCGATCGCGACGTAGAACAGGATGACGGGCTCGATGAAGTACGCGCGATAGAAGCCGAGCGCGCCGACGTGGTTGGGCGACACGGCGATGGCGACGAGGCCGGCAATCAATAGAAGAGCGGTCGGGATCTCGAGTCCCGTGCGTGGGGGTCGCCAGGGTCCTGTTTGGAGCCGCCCCGCTATGTAGAGCGCGATAGTCGCGAGGACCAGGATCTCGAGGACATTGGTGGGTACCGGCCCTACCTTGAAGCGCCAGACGTACGAGAACATCGCGCCGACATTGACCGCGAGCGCCCATCGGCTGTAGCCCAGGAGGGGCGATTCGGAGACGTCTTTGGTGAGCTGCGCCATCGTGACGCGACGGATCATATCGGCCGGTGCGAGGCAGATAGACTTTCGTCGTGCCACCTCGAGAGCTCCCGAGCCGCTCGCTGTATCAGGGCCGCGACCGGGCTGGGGCTCGATCCTTTCTATATGCGATCGGGCTGACCGCCGAGGACATCAACAAGCCGTTTGTCGGCGTGTCCAACTGCTGGACCGAGACCATGCCCTGCAACTTCGGGCTGCGCGAGCTGGCGGTCCCGGTCAAGGCTGGCATCAAGGCCGCGGGCGCCAACCCGATGGAGTTCAACACCATCGCGATCTCCGACGGCATCACGATGGGCAGCGAGGGCATGAAGACCTCGCTGGTCAGCCGCGAGGTCATTGCCGACTCCATCGAGCTCGTCGGTCGCGGGCACCAGTTCGACGCCATGTGCGCCATCTGCGCGTGCGACAAGACGATCCCGGCTTCCGCGATCGCACTCATCAGGCTCGACCGCCCGGGCATCCTTCTCTATGGCGGCTCGATCATGCCGGGGCGGTTTCGGGGTCGAGACGTGGCTGTAGGTGAGGTCTACGAGGCGATCGGGGCTGTCGCCGCGGGCAAGATGAGCGAAGCTGACCTGGCGGAGCTCGAGCTGGTCGCGTGCCCTGGACCTGGCGCGTGCGGCGGCCAGTACACCGCGAACACGATGTCGATGTTGATGGAGGTCATCGGACTCTCCCCGTTCGGCTTCAACTCGATTCCTGCGATGGACCCGGAAAAGCCTCGCGCGGCGGAAGCGGCGGGCCGCCTGATCCTTTCGGTGCTGGAACAGGACCTTCGGCCCTCGCGCATCCTCACACGGCGGGCGTTCGAGAACGCCATCGCCGCCGTGGCGGCGAGCGGCGGCTCGACCAATGCGGTGCTGCACCTCCTAGCCATGGCCCGCGAAGTGGGCGTGGAGCTCGACATCGACGACATCGACCGCATCAGCCGGCGCACCCCGCTGCTGTGCGACCTCAAGCCGGGCGGCCGCTTTGCCGCGGTCGAGCTGCACCGTGCCGGCGGCATCGGGGTGCTGACGAAGAGGTTGATCGAAGGCGGCTTCGTCGACGGCGATGCGCTCACTGTCACCGGCCGCACGCTCGGCGAGGAATGCGAGAACGTGAAAGAGACGCCGGGCCAGGAGGTGGTGGCGCCGCTGGCGCGACCGCTGCGTGATGAGGGAGGGCTTGTGGTTCTTCGCGGCTCGCTCGCACCCGACGGTTCCGTGGTCAAGGTCACGCAGCACACACCGAGGAACCATCGCGGCCCGGCTCGCGTTTTCAATCGCGAAGAGGACGCTTTCGCGGCGGTGGTGGGCGGGAAGATCAAGCCCGGCGACACAGTCGTGATTCGATACGAAGGCCCGCGCGGCGGGCCGGGGATGCGAGAGATGCTTCAGGTCACAGCGGCGATCGTGGGCGAGGGCCTGGGGGAAACGGTTGCGATGGTCACGGACGGCCGTTTCTCGGGCGCCACCCGCGGGTTGATGATCGGTCACGTCGCGCCCGAGGCTGCGGTTGGCGGCCCAATCGCGGCGATCCAGGACGGGGACATCATCAGCATCGATGTGGAAAGCCGGAAGCTGGCGGTCGAAGGCGTCGACATCGCGGCGAGATTGAAGGGCTGGTCGCCACCCGAGCCGAACTACCGCAAGGGCGTCCTCGCCAGGTACGCGCTGCTCGTCGGATCGGCATCTGAAGGCGCAATCCTCAAGCCTTAAATCCGTTTACATCCGTGATTTGACCTTGATGGGCGATGGAGCCTAGAGTGCGTTTGGTTTTGCCCATGTCCAAGCACCGGTTGCGCCATTTCGTCGGAGCATTGATCTGCGGTGTGGTGCCGCTGATTGCGCTGATCCCGGTGGGCCCGGTTCAGGCGTCGAGCCCGCCTCACGCGGCTCGGCCCGCGGCTGCGATCGCCCCTGAGAGTGCGGCCTTGCGGAAGTTCCGAGACAGCGCATCGCCCACGATGGCCGCCGCGGCGCAGTTCGAAGCCACCGCCCCTATTCACACCTACGCGCCGCTTGCCCTCGCCAAAACCACATCCGTTCAGGACGTGAGCAACCCCCGGATGTTTCGCGAGGTTTTCGGCTTTGCGTTTGCGAGCAGCCTTGGCGATCCCACGGTCGGCTATCCGTCTTGGAACATGTCACTGCTGTCGACCGTCGCGTACTTCGGAGTGCATGTCACGTGGAGCGGCGACTTCAGCGATGACTCCGCGCTGTCCATCTGGAATGACCCCTATGGACCTGTGCCGGGATTGATCCAAACCGCTCACGCGAACGGGACGAAGGTGGTCCTGACCCTCATCATGTTCGACTCGACATACGGCACGCCCAACATGTGCTCGGCCCTGCAGGCTCCACGGAGCACGTTGACGATCCAGCGCACTGTCGCGCAGGTCGCCGATAAGGGTATCGACGGGGTAAACATCGACTACGAGAGCAACAACACAAACTGCACGGATCCAAGCACCGGGGCGGTGCAGTCTTCTCAATCGCTCTTCACGACATTCGTGAAGAACATGCGGGCGGCGCTCCCGTCCTCATACATCTCCGTGGACACGTACTCAGGTTCGGCCGGCTTTCGCGACTGCAGCACCTGTCCGTTTCTCGGTTTCTTCGACATCGCTGCTCTCGCGAGCTACGCGGATTCATTCTTCGTGATGGCGTACGACATGGAGTACGCAAACTGGGACTCGCCGCCGCTGAGCTGCCCCAGCTTCTGCATCGGCCCCACGTCGCCGCTCTCGACGTACCTCTTCAACCAGGGCCGCGCCTCGTCTGAGTACAGGGCGGTGGTGCCCGGGTCCAAGGTGATCATGGGCATGCCCTACTACGGCCGCAAGGTATGCGTCGCCGGCTACACGCCCAGCAACGCCCCGGAAAATGCGGTGGCAAGCACGCAGGCAGTAGCCGACGGGTACCTGGACGCTTCGACTGAGAACGGATACGTCTACAACAGCGACTACCACATCCACCGCGTCACGCGCGACGCTGGCAGCGCCACGCGCTGGGACACGTGGACGAGCTCGACCGCAGGCTGCACTCGCGAGATGTACTGGGACGACGCCACGGCGCTGGGCAACAAGTACGACCTCGTCATCCGCGACGGCCTGCGCGGTGCGGGCATCTTCGCCCTGAACTACGGCGGTGGAGCGCCGGAGCTCTGGAACATGATCCTCAGCAAGTTCGGCCAGTGCTCCGCCGGCGCCATCAGCGCCGACAAGCCGACGCCGCAGATCCCCGGCGCAGCCATCACGTTCACAGGCAGCGCGTTCTGCGCGGGCACCCCGGAGTACCAGTTCTACCTCCAGCCTCCTGGCGGCGCATGGGCTGTGGCACGGGCTTACTCGACCACCAGCACGTGGACGTGGAACACAGCATCAAACACACCGCTCGGCACGTACTCCGTGCAGGTTGCCGCCAGGAACGCCGGCTCTTCGGTGACCTACGACACGGTGGCGACGATTTCGTTCCGCCTCGCGCGCTGTTCGACGCCGTCGCTCACCGCCGACCACGCGTCGCCGCAGCTGCCGAGCACGCAGGTTGTGTTCACAGCGGTGGGCACATGCTCGGGTACGCCCGAGTACCAGTTCTCGGAGACGTCTCCGGGCGGGACCACCAGCGTCGTCGAGCCCTATAGCCCGACCGCGACCTATGCGTGGAACACGACGAGCAATCCTTACGGCGCATACATCTTCTCCGTCGACGTGCGTGTGAAATCAGTCAGCTCTGCGTCTGAAGCATCCCAGTCGATGCCGTTCTCGCTGACGTCGTGCTCCGGCGCCGCGTTTACGACGGACAAGACATCGCCTCAGCCGACCGGCTCGCAGGTCTTGCTCACGGGCAGCGCGACGTGTGTGGGCGCACCGCAGTACCGGTTCATGATCCAGCCGCCTGGTGGCGCTTACGCGGTGGTGCAGGATTTCAGCGCCAGCAGCACGTTCACGTGGGTCGGAAACGGTGTTGGCGGGACCTATGGCCTCGAGCTCGACGCCAAGGGCGGAGCAGCTGCGCCGAACACGATGCAGAGCGTCCAGCTCTCGTTTGTCCTGACTGCCTGCAGCGCGGTGACACTTGCGACCAGTCCCGCGCCGCCGCAGACTCCCGGCGCCACTGTTGTGCTGACTGCCGCCGCGACCTGTCCCGGCACACCGCAGTACCGCTTTTCGATTGCCAAACCGAACCAGTCTTATGGCGTCGTCCAGGACTATGGCAGCGCGAGCACGTACAGCTGGAACACCACCGGACAGCCCCTAGGTGGCTACGGCCTCAGGGCCGAGGTGAGGAATGTGGGAGCGACCACCGCCGCTGAGGCGAGCGCCAGCGTCACGTTCACGCTTGCCAACCCGGCCTGCACGGCGCCCACACTCACGGCCAACCCGCCCTCGCCGCAGGGCCCGAGCACCATGGTCACTTTCACGGCAACCACGACCATCTGTCCCTCGCCGCTCTACAGGTTCTACTACCAGACCCCAGGCGCAGGTTGGACGCTGTTGCAGGACTACAGCACGTCGCGCACATATACGTGGTCGACGGCGGGCGCGCCAGGCGGTAACTACAACTTCGAGGTCGACGTCCGTGACTCCACACGACCGGTCTCCTACGACCAGTACACAGTCGTTCCCTTTGTGATCAACGCATGCACCGGCGCGACTCTGAGCCCGAGCGTGCCTTCGCCGCAGTTCGTCGGGACACAGATCGTTGTGACCGCTTCCGCCAGCGCCTCTTTTTGCCCTAACCCGCGCTACCAGTTCTGGATTCTTCCTCCAGGAGGCAGCTGGACAGTGGCGCAGGCTTACTCCAGCAGCGCCACTTTCAACTGGAACACCACCGGCGATGCGGTCGGCAATTATTACGTATCAGTCTGGGTTCGCGACGCCAGCAGCGTGGGCGCCAGCTACGACACATACGTCCCGGGCATCCCGTACACGCTGACGTCCGGGGCCTGTACTTCGGTAACCGCGTCCGCGGCGCCGGCCTCCCCGCAAACAGCTGGCACGCCCGTCGCCATCACCGCCAGCGCCTCGGGCTGCCCCAACCCGCGATATGAGTTCTGGCTCCTGACCCCTGGAGGCAGCTGGACCATCGCGCAGGCCTATTCCGCCAGTGCGACGTTCAACTGGAACACGACCCCGCCTGCCGGCATCTACCGCTACTCCGTGTGGGTCCGCGACGCCAGCAGCGCGGCCGCTTACGACAGTTACTTGCCGGGTATCGCGTTCACGCTGACCTCTGCGACATGCACCTCAGTAGCCGCCTCCGCTGCGCCGGCCTCCCCGCAGGCGGCGGGCACCCTCGTCACCATCTCGGCCAGCGCCTCAGGCTGCCCCAACGCGCGCTACGAGTTCTGGATCCTGTCCCCCGGAGGCAGCTGGACGATTGCCCAGGGTTATTCGAGCAGCGCCACATTCAACTGGAACACGAACCCGCACGCGGGCACTTACAGCTACTCGGTCTGGGTGCGCGACGTCAGCAGCTCGGCCGCCTACGACGCGTTCGTCCCCGGCACGGTGTACACGCTCACGACCACGCCTTGCACCTCGGTGACCGCCTCCGCGGCGCCCACTTCCCCGCAAGCGCATGGCACCACCATCACCATCACCGCCAGCGCTTCGGGGTGCACCAATCCGCGCTACGAGTTCTGGCTCCTTGCCCCTGGCGGCAGCTGGACGATTGTGCAGGCCTACTCCGGCAACGCCTCATTCAGCTGGAACACGACAGGATTGCCCGCCGGCACCTACCGCTACTCGGTCTGGGTCCGCGACGCGAGCAGCGCGGCCGCCTACGACGCTTACTTCCCCGGGACCTCGTACACGTTGACGTAGCCTCCTGGCCTCCCCACTTGTGGGGAGGTCGGCTCCGCCCGCAGGGCGCAGCCGCGTGGGGAGTCGCACTAACCGATAGCCGACCTAGCGCGAATTCTTCTCCAGGATGTCGGTGACGGCCTCGATGACGTCGGCGACGTCACCGTCGGTGAATTTCGGGCTCAGCGGCAGAGAAACCAGGCGCTGATATGCGCCGTAAGCAATCGGGAAGTGGTCCGGCTTGAAGCCGTATTTGTCGCGGTAGTACGGATGGATGTGGATCGGGATGAAGTGCACCGAGGAGCCGATGTTCCGTTCCCTCAGCTCGGCGATGAAACGCGATCGGTTGATGGTCAGGCGCTCGAGGTTGAGGCGAATGGGGTAAACGTGACAGGCGTGCTCGACGTGCGGGCGCTGTACAGGGCGCTCCAGTCCAACTAGGCCAGCTAAGGCTTCGTCGTACTGGTCCACGATCTCTTTCCGCCTCCGCTGCATGGCGGGCAGTTTCGCGAGCTGGTGGATTCCGATCGCGGCCTGGACGTCGGGCATGTTGTATTTGAAGCCAGGCAGCTCCACCTCGTAAAACCACGAGCCCTCCTCCGCGTAGCGCTGGTGAGCATCCCTGCTCATCCCGTGGAGGGACCACTTGCGCGCCTGATCTATGAGGTCCTGCGGGCCCGTCAGCATCCCGCCTTCACCTGTGGCCAGGTTCTTGTTCGCGTAGAACGAGAACGCGACCAGGTTGGTGACATCGCCTCCGGCTGGAGCGCCGATCATCCGGCCGCGATACGACGCGGGCAGCGCGTGCGCGGCGTCTTCGATCACCGCCAGCTTGTAGCGCCGCGCGATGTCGAGGATCGCGTCCATCTCACACGGGTGGCCGTAGAGGTGGACCGGCATGATCGCCTTGATCGTCGGATCGGCGCGCACTGCGGCCTCGATGCGTTCCGGGTCGATGTTCAGGGTGTCCGGTTCGACGTCCACCAGCACCGGCTGCGCGCCGACGTGTTCGATGACGTGGATGGTCGAGGCAAATGTCATCGGCGTGCTGACCACTCGGTCGCCTGGTCCAATACCGAGCACTGCCAAAGCGATGTGCAGCGCGCCGGTGCACGAGTTGAGCGCCAGCGCCGCCTCCGCTCCGATGAAGTCGCGAAACTCGGACTGGAAGCGGTCGACCCGAGGACCGGTCGTGATCCAGCCCGAGCGCAGCGCCTTCACGACCTCCTCTATCTCCTCCTCTCCGATGAGGGGTGGTGAGAAGCTGAGAAACTCGGACCTCACTTGACCGCGGGTAGAAACGCCGCGCGACGGCCTTCGAACGCGGAGATCGATGACTGGTGGCGCTCGACGAGCCCGATCTCGTCCAGGCCTCCAAGCAGGCACTCGCGCACAAACGCGTCGATCTCGAATCGGTAGGCGAACCAGTCGCCGCGCACCTCTTGCGTCACCAAGTCGACGGTGACCTCGGCCGCAGGATCTTCCGACGCGAGGTCGATAAGGTGGCGGACCTGGCTTTCTGGCAGCGTCACCGCCAGCAATCCGGTTTTGTAGCAGTTGGCCTTGAAGATGTCCGCGAAGGTCGGCGCCACGATGGCGCGGAAGCCCGCGTCGCGAATCGCCCACGGCGCGTGCTCGCGCGACGAGCCGCAGCCGAAATTTGCGCCGGTGACCATCACCGACGCGCCGTCGTGCTCCGGTCTGTTGAGAACGAAGTCCTCCGCCTGCCGCCAGTCATAGAAGAGGAATGGGCCGAAGCCGGTCCGCTCGATGCGCTTGAGGAACTGCTTCGGAATGATCTGGTCCGTGTCCACGTCCGCGCGGTCCAGGGGAAGCATCCGGCCGGTGACGCGCTTGACGGCCTCCATCCTTAGAGCAACTCGCGAACGTCGACCAGGTGGCCGGTCACCGCGGCCGCGGCCGCCATTGGGGGGCTCATCAGGTGCGTGCGCCCGCCGGCACCCTGCCGGCCCTCGAAGTTGCGGTTGCTGGTCGACGCGCATCGCTCGCCGGGAGCCAGGATGTCTGGGTTCATGCCGAGACACATCGAGCACCCCGCGTTGCGCCACTCGAAACCCGCGGCCTTGAAGATCGCGTCGAGACCCTCATCCTCCGCGGCACGCTTGACCGTGGCGGACCCCGGCACCACCATGGCGCGCACCTTCGGATGCACATGCTTGCCCGCAATCACCTTCGACGCGGCGCGAAGGTCCTCGAGCCGGGCGTTCGTGCACGAGCCGATGAA
The DNA here is from genome assembly GCA_003446775.1 of Chloroflexota bacterium. Classification (GTDB taxonomy): domain Bacteria; phylum Chloroflexota; class Dormibacteria; order Dormibacterales; family Dormibacteraceae; genus UBA10449. The sequence goes on along the minus strand of DMCH01000158.1, from coordinate 21,520 downwards.
GACCCGGTCGATGGCGATGTCCGCCAGTGCGGTGCCCGGGCGCAGGTCCATGTAGCGCAGCGCGCGCACGTCGGTGTCCGTGAGCGGTTCGGGGACTCGGCCGGTCACCGGCGCGACCTGTCCGGGGTTCGTGCCCCAGGTGACGTGCGGCTCTAGCTTGGTGGCGTCGAGCTGGATCTCGTGGTCGAAGACCGCGTCCGCATCGGTCGCCAGCGACCGCCAGTAATCGATGGCGGCGTCCCAGGCGCCGCCGCGCGGCGCATGCGGCCGGCGCTCCAGGTACGCGAACGTGGTGTCGTCCGGGCTCACCATGCCCGCCTTCGCGCCCCACTCGATGCTCATGTTGCAGACCGTCATCCGGCCTTCCATGCTCAGGCCGCGCATCGTCGAGCCCCGGTACTCGACCAGGTGACCCTGCCCGAACGAGATCCCGGTGCGGCCGATCAGCCCGAGGACGACATCCTTGGCCGTCACGCCGAGCGGGAGCTCGCCCTCGACCGTCACCGCCAGGTCGCGGGCGCGGGTCTGAGGCAGGCACTGCGTGGCCAGCACGAGCTCGACCTCGGACGTTCCGATTCCAAAAGCCAGCGCCCCGAACGCGCCGTGGGTGGAGGTGTGGGAATCGCCGCAGACGATGAGCATCCCGGGCTGGGTCAGTCCGAGCTCGGGGCCGATGACGTGGACGATGCCCTGCCGCCGGCTGCCGATCTGGTGCAGCGGGATGCCCTCCCGGCGGCAGTTCTCGGCCAGCACGTCCATCTGCTTGCGAGACAGCTCGTCGGCGGCCCGCGCGCCGCCTCGGGTGGGGACGTTGTGGTCCATGGTCGCCAGCGTGAGGTCGGGCCGCCGGACGTGCCTTCCCGCCAGCCTCAGCCCCTCGAACGCCTGCGGCGACGTCACCTCGTGGACCAGGTGCAGGTCGACGTACAGGAGGTCGGGCTCACCGGGTGCGGTGCGGACCACGTGCGAATCCCACAGCTTCTGACCCAGGGTTTTTGACTCCTGGCTCTGCGTTTTTGACCTCCCCGCCACGCGGGGAGGGTCAGGGTGGGGGGATGGAGTTGGCTTCATGCGCGAAAGACGAACTCTACCGGCACTATGGGTAAACCTGCGACTCCCCACCCGGCTGCGTGAGCGCAGCCGACCTCCCCGCGTGGCGGGGAGGCCAGAGCCATTCAAAGGCGCCTCATCGGTATTTGTGGCTCAAACACAAATAAAGGCCTCCGGCATGCCCTAACATCCTGCAGCACATGGACAAGTCGTCGCGCGTGTTCGTAGGCCTCCTCCTTCTGGGCCTTATTGGCCTTGGTCAGTCGGGGGCTCGCGCGACCTAACCCAAATCGCAAAGAGATCGCAAAGCCCCCGACCGAAAGGCGGGGGCTTCTTGTTTCTAAAGGAGCAGTGGAGAAGAAGTGACCGGAGCGGACATGCTGCTGGAGGCGCTGGAGCGCGAGGGAGTCGAATTGATATTCGGCTACCCCGGCGGCGCCAACCTGCCCATCTACCAGCGCCTGCCGGATCATCCCAAGCTCAAGCACATCCTCGTCCGGCACGAGCAGGGCGCGGCCCACATGGCCGATGGCTACGCCCGCGCCTGCGGCAAGCCGGGCGTCGTGTTCGCCACCTCCGGGCCCGGCGCACTGAACCTGGTCACCGGACTCGCCACGGCATACATGGACTCGGTCCCGATGATCGCCATCACGGGACAGGTCGCCAGCACGCAGGTGGGGCGAGATGCATTCCAGGAGACCGACGTCATCGGCGCCACCAGCTCGGTCACCAAGCACAGCTATCTCGTCACCGACATCAACCAGCTGCCGCGCGTGATCCACGAGGCGTTCCACATCGCGACCACCGGACGGCCGGGGCCGATCCTCATCGACATCTGCAAGGACGTGCAGCAGGCCGATGCGCCCCACGTGCTCCCCGAGCGGTTGGCGATTCCTGGTTACAAGCTCAACGGGCACGTGAACCTCGACTTGGCGAAGGCGGCCGCGATCGCGCTGGCTGAAGCCGAACGCCCGGTCGTGCTCGCGGGCCACGGCGTCCTGCTGAGCCACGCCGAAGCGGAGCTGCGCGAGTTTGCCGAGAGGGCCGCCGCGCCGGTCGGCACCACGCTGCTCGGCATCGGCGCGTTCCCGGTCAACCACCCGCTGTCGCTGCACATGACCGGGTTCATGGGCACCGGTTGGAACCTGAAGGCGGTGCAGAACGCCGACGTTCTGATGATGGTCGGCATGCGCGTCGACGATCGCGTCACCGCGAAGCTCGCCGATTTCGCGCCCAAGGTGAAGACCTTCATCCACATCGACATCGACGGCTCGGAGATGGGCAAGAACGTGCG
>DMCH01000158.1:17098-18889 GCA_003446775.1 Chloroflexota bacterium | reverse complement strand
AAGAGCCGCGGCACGTGGCTGGCGCAGATCGATGCCTGGCGAGAGGAGCACCCGCTTAAGTACACGCACTCGAACGGCCACCTGCAGCCCCAGGACGTGCTCATCGACATGTACAAGCGCTGCCGCAACGAGGCGATCGTCGTCGCCGACGTCGGCCAGAACCAGATCTGGGCCGCGCTGTGGTGGAACTACGACCGTCCTGGCCTGTTCCTGAACTCGGGCGGATCGGGCACCATGGGATTCGCGCTGCCGGCCGCCATCGGCGCCAAGTTCGCGCGGCCGGAGCTGGATGTGTGGTGCGTCGCAGGCGAGGGCGGTTTCGTGATGACCGCGCAAGAGCTGTCGGTCGCTGTCGAGCACCAGCTCGACGTCAAGATCGTGCTCCTCAACAACTTCTCGCTCGGCATGGTCAGGCAGTTCCAGGACGACTTCTACGGCGGCGTGCGCTCGGAATCCGACCTCAAGCACATGCCCGATTTCGTCAAGCTCGCCGACGCGTACGGGCTGCCGGCGATTCGCGTCGACAAGTTCGCCGACATCGGTCCCGCGATGGATGCGGCGCAGCGCACCAAGGGACCGTTCCTGATCGACTTCCGGATCGACCCCGAGGCCAATGTCTACCCGATCGTCCCGCTGGGCAAGAGCCTGAACGACTTCTGGGAGGCTCCGGACCAATGAGCAAACCGGCCGTCCCAGTTGCATCTCCCCAACCGCCCTTGCCAGTTGCACTTCCCCACCCGCCCGCGCCTGCTTTGCAGGCGGGGGCGACCTCCCCACGGAGTGGGGAGGGGACTGATCGGCTGCGGGTACTTTCCGTCGTGGTCGAGGACGGGCCCGGAACGCTGAGCAAGGTCTCGGGTCTCATCCGGCGCCGCGGATTCCACGTGCGCGCCATCTCGGTCGGTCCCAGCCGCGAGCCGGGCCTGTTCCGCATGACGCTCACCGTCGACTCCGGCCACGCCGAGGTCGACCAGGTGCGCAAGCAGCTCGAGCGCCTCGTCGAGGTGGTCGAGGTCGAAGACCTGACCGGCCACGACGTGCACAGCCGCGAGCTGGTGGTGGCGCGCGTCGCCGCCGCCGACCTGTCCGACCTGATCGAGCGCGGGGCGAAAGTCCTCCACAGCAGCCCGACCGGAACCACGGTCGAGTTCGCCGGCGACGGCGGCGAGGTTGGCGATTTCGTCGAAGAGTTGAGAAGGCATGGAGTCCAGGACGTGGTCCGCTCGGGCCCGGTTGTCATGAGGAGAAGCGCATGAAGATCCACTATGAAGTCGACTGCCCACCCAGCCTGGGTGAGCCGGTCGCGGTGATCGGCTATGGCAGCCAGGGTCGCGCGCATGCACTGAACCTGCGTGACAGCGGCGAGGACGTCCGGGTCGGACTGTACCCGGGCAGCAAGTCGATCGAGCGAGTGGAGGCCGATGGCCTGCGCGCGGTGCCGGTGCCCGAGGCGGTGTCGGAGGCGACAGTGGTGATGGTGCTCACGCCGGACGCCGGCCAGGGCAAGCTGTTCCGCGAATCGATCGAGAGCCACCTCCAGCCTCGCTCGATGCTGATGTTCGCGCACGGGTTTGCGATCCATTTCGCGCAGATCAAGCCCGACGCGCAGCTAGACGTCGCGATGATCGCCCCGAAGGGCCCCGGCCACCTGGTGCGCAGCACGTACGTCCAGGGCCAGGGCATACCCGCCCTGATCGCGGTGCACCAGGACGCCACCGGCAAGGCCTGGCCGCGCGCGCTCGCCTACGCCCGGGCGCTGGGCGCGGGTCGGGCCGGCGTGCTCGAGACCAC
>DMCH01000158.1:15721-16754 GCA_003446775.1 Chloroflexota bacterium | reverse complement strand
GGCGTCAGCTCGCTGGTCAAGACCGGCTTCGAGACCCTGGTCGAGGCGGGCTATCAGCCCGAGCTCGCGTACTTCGAGGTCCTCCACGAGCTGAAGCTCATCGTCGACCTCATGTATCGAGGCGGCCTCGGTTTCATGCGCTACTCCATCTCGGACACGGCCGAGTACGGCGACTACGTTTCCGGCCCGCGCGTGATCGACAACCACGTGCGCGAGAACATGCGCCAGATCCTGCGCGAGATCCAGGACGGCTCTTTTGCGGAGAAGTGGCTGGACGAGAACTCGAACGGGCGCGAGAAGTTCATGGCCATGCGGAAGAAAGACTCGGAACACCCCGTAGAAAAGGTCGGGCGCGACCTGCGCTCGATGATGAGCTGGCTGGAGCCCGTGGAAAAATGACCAAGGAATCTGACGTAGACCGCGTATACATCTTCGACACCACGCTGCGCGATGGCGAGCAGTCCCCGGGGTTCCACCTCGACGCCAACTCCAAGCTGAAGATCGCTCACCAGCTCGAGAAGCTCGGCGTCGACGTGATCGAAGCCGGCTTCCCGATCTCGTCTCCTGGCGACTTCCAGGCCTGCCGCCAGATCGCGCGTGAGATCCGAGGCGCCACCGTGACCGCACTGGCTCGCGCAGTTCGTGAAGACATCGATGCTGTCTGGGGCGCGATCAAAGAAGCGGAGACCCCGCAGATCCACATCGTGCTGTCGGTGTCCGACATCCACATCGACCGCAAGCTCGGCATGACGCGCGCGGAGGTGCTCAAGCGCGGAGCGGAGATGGTGGCGTACGCGCGCTCGCTCTGCGACAACGTCCAGTACTCGCCCGAGGACGCGGGCCGCGCGGACATCGACTATCTGGTGGAGACGGTCGAGACGATGATCGCCGCCGGCGCCACCGTGATCAACCTGCCTGACACCACCGGGTACTGCCTGCCTCTGGAGTTCGGCGAGATGGTGCGGCGCGTGATCACCGACGCGCGGGGCAGCGACAAGGCGTTGTTCTCAGTGCACTGTCACAACGATCTCGG
>DMCH01000158.1:15497-15638 GCA_003446775.1 Chloroflexota bacterium | reverse complement strand
CTGGAGTGCGGCATCGACACGACCCAGATCACCCGCACGTCGCGGCTGGTCGCGGAATTGACAGGCACGCCGGTCCAGCCGAACAAGGCCGTCGTGGGCGCGAACGCATTCGCGCATGCGTCGGGGATCCACCAGGACGGC
>DMCH01000158.1:13366-15483 GCA_003446775.1 Chloroflexota bacterium | reverse complement strand
GTGCACTGTCACAACGATCTCGGCCTCGCCACCGCCAACTCGCTGTCCGCGATCGCGGCGGGAGCGCGGCGCGTCGAGTGCACCATCAACGGCATCGGCGAGCGAGCCGGCAACACTTCGCTCGAAGAGATCGTGATGCTGCTGCGCGTGCGCCAGGCCCGGCTCGGCCTGGAGTGCGGCATCGACACGACTCAGATCACCCGCACGTCGCGACTGGTCGCGGAATTGACAGGCACGCCGGTCCAGCCGAACAAGGCCGTCGTCGGCGCGAACGCCTTCGCGCACGCGTCGGGGATCCACCAGGACGGCGTCCTGAAGGACCGCCTGAATTACGAGATCATGAAGCCCGAGGACGTAGGTCTCGACGACTCGCGCATCGTGCTCACCGCGCGCTCCGGCCGGCATGCGTTTCACCACCGCCTGGGCCTGCTCGGAATCAAGCTGGCCGACGGCAAGAGCGAGGCGGCGTGGCAGCGCTTCCTGCAGCTTGCCGACACCAAGCGCGAGGTGAACGACGACGACCTTCGCAAGATCGCGGATGGCGAATCGAACGGCAACGGCCACGCCACCGCGGTCGACGCGCCCAACGAGCACAACCACGTCGCCGACACCCTGCGCCACATGATTTTTGGGTGAAGATCGCCTACCAGGGGGAACCGGGCGCCTACTCGGACGAGGCTGTAGCCGCGTTGTTTCCGGGCGCAGACGCGGTCGGCTACGCGACGTTTCGGCTCACGTTCGAGGCGCTCGCCATCGGCGCGGTCGACTCCGCGGTCCTGCCCGTGGAGAACAGCAGCGCCGGGATCGTGCAGGAGGTGTCGGACCTCCTCTGGGAGCTCCCGGATCTACGCGTGATCCGCGAGCACGTTCAGCCGGTCAAGCACTGCCTTCTCGGTTGGCCCGGTCCCGTGGAGCGTGCGCTATCGCACCCGCAGGCCCTGGCCCAGTGCAGCCGCTACCTGCATTCGCGACAGATCAAGCCGGTGGCGTTCCACGACACGGCCGGAGCCGCGCGTGCCGTCGCAGAGCAGCGCCAGCCGGGCACCGCCGCGATCGCGAGCAAAGCGGCGGCAGCCCGCTACGGGCTGTACGTGCTCGCGGAATCGATCCAGGACGATTCCGAAAATCGGACCAGGTTCGTGGTCGTCGAAAAGGGGACTCCGATGCGACCGAGAGATGTCCCCTCACCGTCGCTTCGCGAGGGAGCTCCCCACGAGGTGGGGAGCCCAGGCGGGGCAGCTTCGAAATGCTCGCTTGCGTTCGTGGCCGCGCACCGGCCCGGCAGCCTCGCGCACGCCCTCGACTGCTTCGCCCGCCGCAACGTCAACCTGACCCGGCTCGACAGCCGGCCGATGCTCGGCCGCCCGTTTGAATACCGGTTCTACCTCGACTTCTCGATCAACGGCGAGGCGAGCCCAGAAGCCGCCGAGGCTGCCCTCAAGGATCTCGAGGAGGCGTCGGCCGAGATCAAGCTCTTCGGGACCTACCCCGCGACCTGAAATTTACTAGCCCCGTAACAACCGTTTCAGACCGGCTGATAAACCCCCGTTAAGGAAATTGGTCTAAGCTCTCCGTTCGTGGGTCGGCAGCGGGGCGCATCTGTTGCGGAGAGCGCGCCTCAAAAGTCGGTACGGCGGCGGCTGCCTGGGGTGAACCTGCGGATGGGCGCTGTCAAACAGGCGCGCCGCGAGGCGGGCCTGAGCCTGGCCCAGGTCGGCAAGGGGCACGTGACCGCCCCGGCCATCTTCCTGATCGAGACCGGACGCACGCGGCCCTCGCTGCCGACGCTCGAGCACATCGCACTGCGAACGAACAAGCCGGTCGAGTTCTTCCTCGCCGATCCCGGCGGGGTGAGCGACCAGACCCAGGATGGCATTCTCGAGCTCGAAGCTCTCCTGGCGCGTGGGCGGTATGCCGACGCAATCGAGCTGGGCAACAACCTGCTGAGCCTGGGGTCGTCGGCCTACCGTCTCGGTCCCATCAGGTACCACATCGCCCGTGCACACATTCTTCTCGGCAAGCCCGAGTCAGCCGGCGAACTTCTGCGGCAGGCCTCGACTCACTTTGAATCGGTCGGTGATGGGCTGATGCTGTCGGAGTGCCTGGCGCTGCAAGCA
>DMCH01000158.1:10648-13036 GCA_003446775.1 Chloroflexota bacterium | reverse complement strand
GTGCCGGAGACGACCGAAGCGCGACTGCTCGGCGTCCTGGCGGCCGCCCACCTCGCCAACAGCGAGTGGGAGAGCGCCATGAAGTTCTACAACGAAGCCATCGAGGTCGGCGCCGCGCTCCATGACCTCCGGCGACTTGCGTTGATGTACCAGGGCATGTGCATCGCCCATCGCGAGACGGGACAGAACGAGGCCGCCATGAAGTACGCGAATCGGTCGGTGGCATTGCTCGAGGTGGTGCGCGACCGTGCCTCGCTCGCGCGCATCGAAAACGACCTGGGCCTGCTCATGATGGCCAAAGGTGACCATCACGAGGCACACCGGCATCTGGATCGAGCCCTCGAGCTGACCGAGGACGCCGAGCCCGAGGCAGGACGCGCCGCCATGATCCTCAGCCTGAGCGAGCTCAGCCTTCAGGAGGGCAATTTCGACGCGGCGGCAGAGCTGGCGGAGCAAGGCCTACGACTCGCCGAGCAGGCGCAGGAAGGAGCGGCGGTGGCCGAAGCCCACATGTGGCTGGGCAGGATCGCCGAGGAACGCGGTGACAACGAAGCCGTCGATCGAGAGTTCGAGCTCGCGCTGGTGGGCCTGACAGAGTTCGGGGTCGGCGAACGGCTCCTGCGCTGCCACGGGATGTATGCAGAGATCCTCGAGCGGCGCGGAGACCTCCAGCGAGCGTATGTGCACATGAAGAATGCCTGGTCGGCGAGCCGGCCAGGGATGCTGCGGGAGCACCACCAAGAGGCGAAGCGAGCCTAATCGCCTCCCCACGCAGTGGGGAGGTCGGCGCGCGCAGCGCGCCGGGTGGGGAGAAGGGAGTAACCCAAAAGGGGGCGTGATAACGTAAGTTCGTCCCCTCCACATGGCCAAAGCGCTTCGCAACTCCAAGCTCACGCTCGCGGCCGAAACCGTCACCGCCGACTACCGCCTCGCCTACAGCAGCCGCCGGGCCAGCATCATCGGGCGAGCCGAGGTATTGCGCGGGAACGCCACGTTCGGGATCTTCGGCGATGGCAAAGAGGTCGCCCAGCTGGCGATGGCCAAAGCCTTCCGTCCGGGCGACTGGCGCGCTGGCTACTACCGCGACCAGACGTTCATGTGGGCGACCGGAATGTCAAACGTCCGCTCGTTTTTCGCCCAGCTCTACGGCAACACCAACCTCGACGCCGATCCCTCGTCCGGCGGCCGGCAGATGGGCAACCATTTCGGGACCCGTTTCCTGGACGAGCGCGGCGAGTTCAAGCGGTCGGTGGAGCTGCACAACTCCACTGCCGACGTTTCCAACGTCGCAGGCTGGATGCCACGCCTTCTAGGGCTCGCGTACGCGTCGAAGCTATACCGGAACAACCCGCAGCTGCGGGAAGCTCAGGACGGGTTCTCGGTCAACGGCAACGAGGTGGCTTTCGGCACCATCGGCGACGCCGCCACGAGCGAAGGCCACTTCTGGGAGACGGTGAATGCCGCGGGCGTCCTCCAGGTGCCGATCGCGCTGTCGGTGTGGGATGACGGGTACGGCATCTCCGTGCCGATCAGCGCGGAGACAACCAAGAGCTCGATCTCGGATGTGCTGCGAGGCTTCATCCCAGACGATCGCCCGGGCATCGACATCTACGTAGTTCCGGGGTGGGACTATGTGGCCCTCATCGAGGCCTACAAGAAGGGTGTCGAGCGGGTGCGCAGCGAGCACAAGCCGGCTCTCTTCCACATCACCGAGCTGACGCAGCCGCAGGGCCATTCGACGAGTGGCAGCCACGAGCGGTACAAGTCGAAAGAGCGGCTCCGCTTCGAGATCGAATACGACTGCATTACGCGGATGCGCGATTGGATCATCGAGTCTGGCTTCGCCAGCGAGTCGCAGATCGAAGGCTGGGAAGCGGCCGACAAAGAGGCTGTCGAGGCGGCCAGGGACCTGGCGTGGGAGGCCTACCAGGCCCCGATACGCAAGGAGCGCGACCGCGCCGTTTCCATCCTGCGGCGCATCGACACGCCGAAGGTGGCCGAGATCGCGGCCACGCTGTACGAAGCCAACAAGGTCACGCGGTCTGCGATCCTCACCGGCGCGTCGTTCGCCCTGCGCACGCTGCGCGGCAGCGAGTCCCCCGAGCGCACCGAGCTGATCCAGTTCATCGATGAGTACAAGCGAGAGAACAGCGAGCGCTACAGCTCCCACGTCTACAGCACGTCGGATGAGTCGCCGCTCAAGGTGCCGGTGGTCCCGGCGGTGTACTCGGATTCGTCGCCCACCGCTGACGGCCGCCAGGTCCTCTTGCGCAACTTCGACGCCAACTTCGCGCGGGACCCGCGCCTGTTCGTCATCGGAGAGGACATCGGGCGGCTGGGCGACGTGAACCTGGTGTTCGAGGGCCTGCAGGCGAAGTACGGCGATCT
>DMCH01000158.1:8891-10322 GCA_003446775.1 Chloroflexota bacterium | reverse complement strand
CCGATCTGCGACATCCAGTACCTCGACTATTTCCTCTACGCGCTGGAGCTCGCAGCCGACGACCTTGCCAGCCTGCACTGGCGGACGGTCGGGGGCCAGAAGGCGCCCGTCATCATGCGCACCAAGGGTCACCGTCTCGTAGGGATCTGGCACTCCGGCTCGCCGATGGCGGTGGTCATCAACGCGCTCCACGGCATGTACATCGCCGTCCCGCGGAATATGACGCAGGCGGCCGGCTTCTACAACACGCTGTTCCGGGGGGACAACCCAGGCCTGGTGATCGAGGTGCTGAACGGCTACCGGATCAAGGAGCGAGTGCCGGAAAACATCGGCGAGTTCACGGTGCCGCTGGGCGTGCCCGAAGTGTTGCGCGCGGGCACCGACGTGACCGTGGTGACCTATGGCGCTTGCTGCGGGATTGCGCTGGACGCTGCGCGAGCGCTCGATGAGCTGGGCGTGTCGTGCGAGGTCATCGACGTGCAGACCCTCAACCCGTTCGACGTCGATCACTCGATCGTCCGATCGCTGGAGAAAACGCATGCCGTGCTGTTCCTGGATGAGGACATGCCCGGCGGCGCGTCGGCGTTCATGATGCAGCATGTCCTCGAGCGGCAGGATGGGTGGTGGCATCTCGATTCGGCGCCGCGCACGCTCGCTGCCGCGCCCAACCGGCCGGCGTACGGGCCCGATGGCGACTACTTCACGAAGCCGAACCGCGAGAGCGTGGTCGAGTCCATCTACGCCCTGATGCGGGACCGCCACCCAGAAAAGTACGCCCCCCTGGACTAGCTGTATTCACCTCCCCACCGTGTGGGGAGGGTGGCTCCGCTCGCGCAGCGAGCGCGGCCGGGTGGGGGAGAACAGGAGCCCAGGCGGGCTCGCTGAAACGTCTCTTAACCGCCTGGGTTGGTAAAAGTTGACCTCGAGTCGATCCTATGTCCGTGCATAGGCCGGACACCGATCGAGCCAGATACCTCCGGACCAACGCGACCAAGGTCGAGCGGTACATGTGGTCGCGCTTGTGCGACAGGCAGGTCGGCGGCTACAAGTTCCGCCGTCAGGTGCCGATTGGTCCCTACTTCGTTGACTTCTTGTGCTTGTCAGCACGCCTTGCGGTCGAGGTGGACGGGCCCCTACATGAAGATGAGTCGGATGCACGAAAGACGAAGTGGCTCGAATCGGCCGGCTATCGAGTCCTCCGCATACCGGTGGGCGACGTCGATGAGTCGATGGACGACGTCATTCATGGCATCTATTTGGAGTTGACCGAGCCGTCCTTACCAGTTCGGGTCCCCCCACCCGGCGAGCCCGCTTCGCGGGCTGGCCGTCCTCCCCACGTGGTGGGGAGGTGAATTAGGCCAACTCGGGTCTCCCCACCCGGCGAGCCCGCTTCGCGGGCTGGCCGTCCTCCCCGCGTGGCGGGGAGGTGAA
>DMCH01000158.1:8042-8639 GCA_003446775.1 Chloroflexota bacterium | reverse complement strand
GCGGGTACCAAGGGAATCCGGTGCGAAACCGGAGCTGTCGCGCAACTGTGAGCGGGGAGCCCCCGTCCGACAAACGCCACTGAGGTGAAACGCCTCGGGAAGGCGGGCAGGGGGCGGCGATCCGCAAGCCAGGAGACCTGAACGCCCACACCGGCGACCCGTCCGCGCGCAACGGCACGGAAGCTTCCTGGCGGTCGGCTTTCAGCGGCGCGTTCGGGGTGGTTGACCGCCTGGAGGAAACCACGTGCGCAATCGCCTCATTTGGGCCAGCGCGACACTGGCTCTCGTCATCGCCGCTTGCGGCAGTGCGTCGCCGAACTCATCCGCGAGCTCGACCAGTTCTTGCGTCAACGCGAGCGCCGCCCACCACGCGTATGTCGTCGTCGAGCATTTCTCGGGCACCTCTTTGCAGAGGTGCGTGGGATTCGCCGGTGACACCATCGACGGCCAGAGCCTCATGGACCAGTCGACGATCCGATATCAGACGCAGACGTTCAGCTTCGGCAAGGGCGTGTGCGCGATCGACAAAGAACCCGCGCAGTACAGCGAGTGCTTCCCCAAGGACAAGCCTTACTGGTCCTTGTTCATCGAGACGGG
>DMCH01000158.1:6587-7742 GCA_003446775.1 Chloroflexota bacterium | reverse complement strand
GCGCTCGGCTGGCGTTACGTCGAGTCGTCAGATCCGAATCCCGCCCCGCCGCCTCCAGCCAAGGAGACCTGAGCTTTCGGGACATGAACGCCCGAGCGGTGGCGGCCTGGTCGACCTGCTGCCTGTTCATCGTGCTCTCCACGACCAACCCTGTTTACAAGGTCATGGTGCTGGCGGCGGCGCTGTCTGCGCTCGCCGCCGGCGCCGGCCTTCGACGCATCCGAGGCCTGCTCGTCGCCGTCCTCTCGATAGCAGCCTTCGCCATGCTGCTCAATTTCGTCTCGGCCCATCTCGGCGCGACCGTCCTGTTCGCGCTGCCCGACCAGATTCCTGCCCTCGGTGGCCCCTACACGCTCGAGGCGCTGGTCTTCGGCGCCTCGGGTGGAATTACGATCGCCGCCGCGATCCTGGCCGCCGCTCCGTTCTCACTGCTGCTGGACTCGCATGAGGTGATGGACGCGCTGCCGGCGCCACTGTCGCGCACGGGCATCGCCATCGCCTCATCCCTCAACCTCGTTCCTGCCGTGGCGACCTCGTTCGTCGAGGTGGCCGAGGCGCAGCGGCTGAGAGGATGGCGGCCCCGCGGGCCGCGCTCGTGGCTGGAGGTCGTCGTCCCGGTGGTGCTCACCAGCGTCGAGGGCTCGATCCAGCTGGCGGAGTCGATGGAGGCGCGCGGATTCGGTTCCGGCGCCAGGACAACCATGGCATCCCATGCCCTGCAGCGAGCGGACTGGCTGCTCGTGGCTGCCTCTGGTTTGGCGTTGACGGGGTTCGCCATCGCGCATTACGCCGGCTGGGCGGCGGACTGGTTTCCATACCCGACGCTGACCCTTCCGACCATCGATGCCTGGCCGATCGCGGCCTGCTTGCTCCTCTTCGCACCGGTGCTGGTATGGCGATCGCGAAGCTGAACCACCTCACCTACTGGTACCCAGGTGGCGCGGCGGCCGCCCTGCGAGATGTGTGCCTGGAGATCGAGGACGGATTGACCGTGGTCGCCGGCCAATCGGGGGGCGGCAAGTCGACGCTGCTCCGAATCTTCAACGGTCTCGTGCCGCACTTCCACGGCGGACGGATCGCCGGCCACGCTGAGGTCATGGGACTGGATGTCATCGCCACCCCCACTCGCAACATGGCGCGCCGCGTGGGCTTCGT
>DMCH01000158.1:623-6272 GCA_003446775.1 Chloroflexota bacterium | reverse complement strand
GTCGATCGCGAGGTCGCCTTCGGGCTGGAAAACACGGCGGTGCCGAGACGCGAGATCGCCGGCCGCGTCGAAGAAGCTCTGCATGCGGCAGGGGTCGCGGCCCTCGCCGGGCGGGCTGTGCGGACGCTCAGCGGAGGCGAGCGCCAGCGGGTCGCATTGGCCTCGGCTCTCGCCATGCGGCCGAGCCTGGTCGTCCTCGACGAGCCGACTTCGCAGCTCGATCCCGACGGCGCCGAGATGGTGCTGGCAGCCGTGACCAGCCTGGTGCGCGAGGGCAGGTCTGTGATCATCTCGGAACATCGGCTGGAGCAATTGCTGCGACAGGCGGCCGGCCTGGTGCTGGTCGATCGCGGAAACGTCACGACGGCCGATCCGGACGGCTGGCGTCCGGCACCCCCATCACCTCGACCTGCACGAGTCGCGGCCCCGGGCGCCGATGCCTGGTCGCTGGAACACGTCACCGCCGGGTTCGGCGGCCGGACAGTACTGGACGGTGTCGACCTCGCGGGACGCGCGGGCGAGGTCGTCGTCCTGAGCGGACCCAACGGCGGCGGCAAGACCACCCTTCTCCGGCTGATCGCGGGCAGCATCGCGCCGCTCGCGGGCAGCGTCTGGCGCCGGCCGGGGCGGGTCGCCTACCTGCCTCAGAACCCCACGGTCCTGCTGCACCGGCCGACAGTTCGGGCCGAGGTCAGGTTCACCCTCGAACGGTCCGGAGAGCCGGAGCAGCCTGAGACCATCCTGGGCGAGCTCGGCCTCCTCCCCGTGGCTGATCAGTACCCGCGCGACCTCTCTTGTGGTGAGCGCCAGCGGGCAGCGCTCGCGGCCGTGCTGCCGGGGAGCCCCTCGTTGGTACTGCTCGACGAGCCCACGCGCGGCATCGACTCGAGCGCGCGGGGAGCCCTCGTGGCGCTGGTCGCGCGACTGCGCGATGGCGGAGCTTCAGTCGTAGTGGCCACGCATGACGACGATCTTCGCAACGCGCTCGCGGATCGCGTCATCAACGTGGCCGGCGGGAGGGTCGCAGAAATGAGTTTCGCGGGAGTGCCCACGTGATCCGCGCCCTGCCGATTGGCGTGGTCTCGCTGGGCGGCATCGCCCTTTTTTCGTGGCCGTTCCTCGGCAGCGGGCTGCCGGCGAGCACGCCTGCCTGGACACTCACGATCGCCTGCGTGGTCGGACTCTTTCTCGTCGAAGCGGGGATGCGGCAGCTCGATTCGCGTGCGGTGGCGTTGCTCGCCGCGATCGCGGCGATCGACACCGCGCTGCGCCTGGCGGTGATCGAAGGCATCGGCGGCTTCAGCCCGATCTACTTTCTCGTGCTGTGCGCCGGCTACGTCTTCGGCACCTCTTTCGGGTTCCTGGCCGGCGCGCTGTCGATCCTCGTATCCGCCCTGGCGGGGGGCGGAATGGGCCCCTGGGTGCCCTACCAGGTCTTCGCGGTCGGGTGGGTCGGCGTCGCGGCCGGGCTGGCGGGCCAGTGGAGCCGCGGTTCCCGGGTCCCCGATTGGCGCGACGTGCTGGTGCTGGCCGCCGTAGGTGGGGTGATGGGCTGGGTCGTGGGCGCGCTGCTCGACATCACGGATTGGATTCCTGTGTATCGAGGCAATCCGACGCTGGGCTGGCTGCCCGGAATGGACGCGGCGACCTCGCTGGTTCATTTCGGCCGGTTCTACCTGTTGACCTCGCTCGCGTACGACACTTTCCGCGCGGTGGGCAATGTGCTGATGGTCGTGGCGCTGGGGGCCCCGGTGATGGCCGCGCTGGCCAGGCTGCGCGTGCGCCTGACCTTCGAAGTCGTGGGTGCCTCGCCTTGAGTGCTCAGGACCCGAATCAGAATTTCCGGACCGCCGTCGCACTCTCGCGTCTCGTCGATCCCCGGCAAACCCTCGAAAACCTCGCCCGCAACACGGGATTGACGTATGACGACGTCGTCCATCACGCGCTCGTGCGCTACGCCGGCTCCGGCGCCGAAGCGCTTCTCGCGATCGAGCCCCAGGCTCTGCGCGACCTGATCGAGGCTCGGAAGGCCGAGGACTGGGCCAAGGTCGCGGCTCTCATCGACTGGCTGGAGGCCGGCCTTGATTCTTCAGAGTGGCACTGACCTGAGCGGTAGATACGCGCTGATGTGGTCGGGCGGCAAGGACAGCGCGCTCGCTCTGGACCGCGCGAGCAAGGCTGGACTTGACGTGGCCCGCCTCGTCTCCTTCTACGACTCGACCACCCGGCGCGTTCGCTTCCACGCCACCCGGGTCGAGATGCTGGAAGCGCAGGCGGTGGCGATCGGGATCAGCCTCCGCGCCATCCCGACCGCTTGGGCCGAGATGGAAGCGAACCTCCGCCACGAGCTGGCGTCGCTTCGCGAGGAGGGGTTTACGGGCGTCGTGTTCGGCGACATCCACCTCGCCGATGTTCGAGCGTGGTACGAAGACCGCGTCACCGCGGCCGGGCTCCAGCACGTTGAGCCGATCTGGGGCGAGCCACCCGAGCTCCTCCTTGGTGAGTTCGTCGCCTCGGGCGGGCGGGCGGTGATCACCTGCGTCGACCTCGCGAAGCTCGACGAGGCATGGCTCGGCCGCGTCATCGACGAGCGCTTCGCGAGCGAGATCGGAACCACAGGCGCCGACCCTTGCGGAGAGAATGGCGAATATCACTCGTTCGCCTTCGCGGGGCCGGTCTTCAAGCAGCCGCTCGCGTGGATTGCTGGCGAGCGGCGCCTGGATTCGGGCTTCGCCCAGCTCGATGTGACCGGCGGCGCCGTATGAGGATCGTTTCCCTTCTCCCGAGCGCCACCGAATCGCTCTTCGCCCTTGGACTCGGCGGCAGCCTGGTCGCGGTCACCCACGAATGCGACTACCCGCCGGAGGCATCTTCGCTGCCGATCGTGACGCGCTCGACTCTGCGCTTGCACGACAAGGACAGCGCGGGGATCGAGACCGCGGTTTCGGAGGCGGCCGTGGCCGGGCGTTCGCTCTATTTCGTCGACACCCAGGCCATCCAGGAGCTAGAGCCTGACCTCGTCGTGGCGCAGGACGTCTGCCGGGTCTGCGCCGTTTCCGCGGACCAGGTGGCCGTGGACCTCGAAGGGATCCGGATGATTCGCCAGCACCCCCACTCGTTGCAGGACGTGCTGGCCGACATCGTGGCCCTGGCGGCGGCGTGCGGTGCCGACGCCGAACCGTTGATGCGCCGTCTCAACGCTCGAATCGAAGCTGTACGGCGAACGGCCCACGAACGCCCGCCAGTGCGGGGGGTGTTCCTCGAATGGCTGGACCCGCCCTACCCGGCCGGGCACTGGACGCCAGACCTGCTCGCGCTCGCAGGCATCGAGGATCCGCTCGCCCGACCGGGCGCGCCGTCCGTCGCGATCTCGTGGGCGGAAGTGGCCGAGGCGCGTCCGGAGCTCCTGGTGTTGGCGCCCTGCGGGTTCAACCGGCAACGGGCGCAGGCTGAAGCCGATCTGGTCCGCGCGGACATCGAGTCAGTCGGCGCCAACCACGTTGTGGTCCTCGACGGGTCGGCGTATTTCAACCGCCCAGGACCCAGGCTGGTCGACTCCCTCGAGTTGTTGGTGGCCAACCGATAATTCACCTACCCGCGACGCGGGGAGGTGAAATTAGAACGGGTCGGTTGGTATGTACTCCATGACCGCCAGGGCTGGCGCCCGGCTCAGCAGGCCGATCCCTTCCAGCACGTAGCCCAGCAACCCGGCCGCGGTGGGCATCGCGCGCGGCGGAACCGGCCGCCGCGGCGCCCTCACCTCTCTCGCCGGCGTCGTGTCCTTCAGCCCGGCCAGGCTTCGCGCCTTGCGCACCGCCGCATCCACGCCGCCCAGCTCATCGACCAGCTTCCGCTCCAGGGCCTGGCTGCCCGTCCAAACGCGCCCGCCGGCCACGGGATGCACCTCGTCGCGTGTCATCCCGCGCGATGAGCCGACAGACTCGAGGAACAGCTCGTACACGCGGCCGATCTCCTGCTGAACGATCGTCCGTTCCTCGTCCGTGAACGGATCATCGTCACCTTCGAGCGTCACATGCTTGCCGAACGCCACGGTCTCTCGATTGACCAACAGCTTCGAGAACAGGTCGCTGGTGACGAGCTTGCCCGTGAAGACCCCGATCGAGCCCGTCAGCGTGCTCGGCCGCGCCACGATCCATTGCCCAGGGGTCGCCACCAGGTAGCCGCCCGACGCAGCCGCAGACCCCATCGCGACCACCAGCGGCTTGCGCTTGGCAATGAGCTCGATTGCCTGCCGCATTGCCTCCGACGCCGTCGATGATCCCCCGCGCGAGTTGACGAACAGGACCGCCGCCGCGGCGTTCTTGTCGGCGGCGACCTGGCGCGCGAGCGGAACCACGCTGAGATCGCCCGCTCGATCCTGGCCCACCAGCGGGATGTCGATCGGAGGTCTGATCGGCAATGACTCGGTGCGCCCGTCGACGATCGTGCCCTCGATGCGCATGATGGCTACGTATCTGCCTCTGCCGGTGGTGGGGCGCGGGGCCCTCAACCGGCGCCGAGCCTGGTCCCACGTCGCGATCCGAGCACGCTGGCCGTGTCCGCCCAGATGATCCGGAAGCTGCTCCTCCGGCAGCAGCCCGTCGACGACATGCTTCTCGAGGGCGACGCTGTCGGTGTACGGAGAGTCGTCGACGAGCTTCGCGGCAGCGTCGAACTCAATACCGCGGC
The DNA here is from genome assembly GCA_003446775.1 of Chloroflexota bacterium. GTDB lineage: Bacteria > Chloroflexota > Dormibacteria > Dormibacterales > Dormibacteraceae > UBA10449. The sequence goes on along the minus strand of DMCH01000158.1, from coordinate 1,583 downwards.
TCTCGCCGATCGACCTGACGAGCTCTTGATGGTTCGACGCCAGCAGCCAGGTCACCTGCTCGCGCTGCTCGGGCGTCATCTTTGATTTCGTGAGCGGGTCCGGGGCGGACTTGTACGGTGATATCTGCACGAAATCCGCCTTGATCCCGACGCGGGCCAGGCCGTCGGCCAGGAACACTCCGGTCGATGAGAAACCAAGCGGGCGCACCAGGCCCGCGGGCATCAGCAGGATCTCGTCGCATGCGGACGCCAGGTAGTAGGTCCCGGTGGTGTAGAACGGCGCCCACGCAATTACGCGCTTGCCGGCACCGCGCAGCTTCGAGACGAGCTCTCGCATGTCCTGCAGGCTCGCCATCGACATCGGCACCGGCCGGAGGTGAAGCACGACCCCTTTGGTCCGGCGATCGCGCGCGATCGCGTCAAATCGGTCCCCGAGCTCCTTGACGCTCAAGCGCGGCCGCGAGACGAATCGCTGCCAGAAGGGCCCCGGCGGGTCGGGCAGGGTCGGAAGCCCGTCGTCTAAAACGAAGATAACGTAGTCCGGCGCTCTGCCGATCGATCGCCACAAGCTCGACAGCAGCCACCAGACGTAACGGAACGGATAAGTCAACCCGCCTCTCGTTAAAAGCTTACTTGGCGCGGAGTTGAGTTGGTTACTTAGTTCAGACTACTTTCGAGACCTCGAGGTGCTCGTCGAGCTCCTCGCTCAGGCGGGTCGCTCCGTACTCCTGGCCGACATGCTGGTGGTACGGCACTCCCGAGAACAGGTGATGGCTCCGGGTCGGGATGTCCGCGTTCGGCGCCCACTCCTTCCGCTGCAGCGCCATGTAGCCCTGCTCCTGGCTGTGCTTGAGATCGTCGAGCAGCACCGACATGCCGTGGCCGGCGGCGTGCTGGAGGGCGAGCGTGATGAAGATGAAGCCGACGCCGAGCTCGCCGAGCTCGTCCCAGGTGATCGGG
>DMCH01000158.1:0-317 GCA_003446775.1 Chloroflexota bacterium | reverse complement strand
GCCCCCGGGAATCGCTTCCGGATCTCGCTGCAGAACTGCTCTGTCGGCCCGCGCTCCGCGGTCGGAAACTCGCACCACAGAAGATCGGGGACTCCGCTGTCCATGTATCGCAGTCCGCGATCGATTGCGAGCTGGATGCCGCGCTTGGTCTCAGGCGCTTCGGTGGCGGAGACGCCGTCCGTCCGGGCGATGATGACGAAGTCCTTGTGGCCGAGGTCGTCGGCCGCATTGCGCATCATCTTGAGCTTGCCGACGAACTCGTCGGCCGAGATGAGCGCCTTGCCCGCGATGTGGCCGCAGCGCTTGGGCATGACCTG
>DMCH01000001.1:2418-3516 GCA_003446775.1 Chloroflexota bacterium | reverse complement strand
GCGCTGGCCGAAATCGAGTCCCTGGACCCGGCGACCGACTGGGAGCGAATCGGTTACCTGAGCACCAACGTCGACTTCCCCTGGGACGTCGAGCAGTCCCTGAGCCTGGCCTTCTTCAAGACCTACGGGATACCTTCCATCAGCGCCCTCCTGGACAGGACCGGGGAGTTCCAGCACCGGGCCCAGAAGCGCTACGACGACACCAAGCTGATCCTCGCCGAGATCTTCGACCACGGCATGGATTCCGAGCGTGGCCGCGAAGCAAACCGGCGCATGAACGGGATGCACGGCCGCTACGACATCAGCAACGACGACTACCTGTATGTGCTTTCGACCTTTGTGCTGGTGCCGGGACGGTGGAACGACAAGTTCGGCTGGCGCCCCTACGCGGAAAAGGAGCGGCGCGCCGGGCTCAATTACTGGCGCGAGCTGGGACGGCGCATGAACATCCGCGACATCCCGAACGACGTCGACGAGCTGGATCGCTGGAGCCGCGCCTACGAGCGCGCGAACTCGAAGTACGCGGACAGCAACCGTCACGTCGCCGATGACACGCTGAACCTTTTCCTGTCGTGGTACCCGAGGTGGCTGCGACCTCTCGTCCGGCTGGGCGTGCTGTCTCTGCTCGAGGACTACCTGCTGGACGCTTTCGGATATCAGCACCCGCCGCGCTGGTTCCGCCGGCTGGTCGAGCTCAGCCTGCGCATTCGCGCGCGGGTGATTCCTCTGCTGCCACGCCGCCGGCGCCCGCGCCTCATCACCAGCGAGCGCATGCGGAGCTATCCAGGGGGTTACCGCATCGACGAGTTGGGGGTTGGCGGGCCGCTTGACGCCCGCAGCTCGACGAAATCCTGACGTAATCCTTAAGTCGCGAGGCGACGCAATTCCGATCTTGCGAGAGTCCCTGGGAGTGGGTAATATCGCCGCGTTTCAACTGCGCCGTGGCGCGGGACGGCTCTAGCGCCCAAGCACGGGGGCAAAGACGCGACTACCGACCTGTCCGCGGGCGCCAGGAGTGACAACACGGTGGCCGAGCCCCGGGGCTCTGAATCGGAATCGCACGGCGCGAGCTTCATCGGACAGCAGGCGTCCGCCAAG
>DMCH01000001.1:0-2147 GCA_003446775.1 Chloroflexota bacterium | reverse complement strand
GGAATGTTTACGAGTTCGACATGTCATTGGGCCAGCCCTTCATCGCGGACTACACCCAGCTCGGCATCAACGGCCAGGCGGTCTATTTCTCGGCGAACATGTTCGAGGCGAACCCACCTTTCAATTTCGCCTATGCGGAGCTGTTTGAGGCCAACAAGGCCAAGATGGAGAGGGGCGAGGGCGACTTCACAGCCGACGGCTTTTTCAACCTGCGCGCCAACGGGCCCGGGCTCAACGCCACCACCGGTCCCTTCCTCGCGGACACCGTGAATCCGGCGCTCAACATCGATAGGAGCGCGGAGGGCACCGAGGTCTTTGTCGACACACTGGACGGGCCAGATCCGGTCAGCGGCCATGGCTGCACGAGCGCGGCAGATTCCTGCAAGGGCCTCATCCTCTGGAAGATGACCAACCCGGTCGGACACGACCGCGGGGGCAGCGCGCCCGTGCTGACCGGCACCTACGTTCCCAACATCAAGCCATACGTCTTCAGCCCGGCGGCCGACCAGCCAAGCTGCAACGCGTGCATCGACGCGCTGGACCTGCGGGTCACCGCCACGCCGGTGGTCCGGGACGGAAACGTATACGCAGCCTGGGAAACAGCCATAAACAACGGAAACCAGATCGTGCCCGGCATCGAATGGGCGCAGGTCCGCATCGCGAACGCCGGCGCCGAAAACTCGGCTGAAAGCGGGTATTACAACTTCAGCGGCGATACAGCAGTCAGCTTCCCTGCGCTGATGCCGGATGGCAAAGGCAACCTCGTCATGCTGTTCGACCTCATGAGCCACAACGTCTTCCCCCAGACCCGCTTCGTCATCCGGGATGGCAACGGTCAGTTCACCGGCCAGGGCGTGCTGATAAAGGCGGGCGAGTCGTCGTACCGTCCGCAGCTCTGCGGTGTGGCCATACCTGTATGCAGGTGGGGTGACTACTCGGCCAGCTCCTTCGACGGCCAGGGCGGGATCTGGGTCGCCGGCGAGTACGCCAACCACTACGACGGCCTCAACACCGCGCCGGCGTTTGGGCGCAACTGGGGCACCTGGATCGCATCCGTAAGCGCGGGTTAAGCGAGTTCGATTTGCGGCTGGGGTTGGGCGCAGCCCGACCCCAGCTCCCCCGTCAAGCAGCGTCTAAAAATTCAGTACCGGTACTGACGACGCCCGGCCGGCCCTGGCTTAGCTTGCCGTCATGGCTCAGGCGCCGGTAAAACCCCCGCCGGTGCCTAGCCACATTCCATTGGCCTGAAGGCCGCTTCGCGACATCGATAGGCTGATGGGCGGCGATGCGAGAGGCGGGGTTCAACGTCCGGCTGTTGTCGGCCGGTCCATTCGTGACTATGATCGACCGCTTCGCGGTCGCCCCGGTCCTGATCCCCATCGCGGTCGAATTCCGCGCCCCGGTCGGCGCCGTCGCCATCGCGGCCACCGCGTACTACTTCGCCTACGGGTTGGCGCAGCCGTTCTGGGGCTTCGCCTCCGACCGCGCCGGCCGGATTCGCATTATCAGGATCAGCCTGGCCGCAACGGCGGCCGCGTGCACTCTCACGGCGCTTGCCCCCAACCTCGATTTCCTCATCGGCGCGCGGATCCTGGCGGGCGCGTCGGTCTGCGCGGTCCTGCCGAGCGCGCTCGTCTACATCGGCGACGTGATCCCGTTCAAGACCCGCCAGGCCGTCATCGCGGACGTTCTGGCGGCGGTCGCGATCGGCACCGCCGCCGGCAGCCTCGGCGGTGGATTCTTCGCGCGCTATCTCAGCTGGAGACTCGTCTTCGGCGTCGCTGCCGTGATCGCCGCGGTTCTCGCCGTGGCCATGGGCCGGCTGCCGGAGTCCAATGCCCGGCCGTCGACAGGCGGCCCGATCGCGCAGCTGCGCCAGGCCTTCCACCGGCCGTGGGCGCGTTTCCTGATTCTCTTCGCGATACCGGAGGGCGCGATGGTGCTCGGCTTCCTGGTCTACTTCGCTCCGGCGCTCGAGGCGACCGGGACCAACGCGGCGTTGGCCGGATTGGTGGTCGCCACGTATGGGGCCGCGGTCCTCGCCGGGACGCGGGTGATCAAGCGCTTTGCATCCCGGCGAGGACCGCGCCCCCATACGTGGCGACCACCAGTCCGGCCAGCGCCGCGTTGGTCCCGGTCGCCTCGAG
>DMCH01000101.1:3056-3763 GCA_003446775.1 Chloroflexota bacterium | reverse complement strand
GCAGTCCAGGACTTCCGGTACAGGTCACCAATGACCTTTTTCTTCTCGGCGTCGGTGACGATGACGAAATGCCATCCCTGCCGGTTGGATCCGGTCGGCGCCTGGACCGCGACCTCGATGCATTCGAGAATGAGCTCGCGGGGAACAGGCCGGTCGAAGTCCATCCGCTTGCGCACCGAGCGCGTTGTCGTCAGAACCGTTTGGGCGTCCATCACCTCAATTGTCCCCCGCGGCGCCGCGTAATACGATGCACGCGTGATTTCTCAAGAGCTGCTCGAGATTCTGGCGTGCCCCAGGTGCCACACCAAGCTGGAGCTGAAGGAGCCGGACCACCTCCGGTGCCCTCACTGCAAGGTCCTGTATCCGATCGTCGACGGCATCCCGGTGCTGCTCATAGAAGAAGGCAAGCCGGAGTCGGAGTCCGAATAACCTCAGGCCGCACACTGCAGGGGGCTTGTGTCGATCGGTGATTGCGGGCTGTGCACCTTCTGGACGGCGGCCGCGATCTCGTCGTCCGTGAGCGCGTAGGCCTGGTCGAGCTGGCTGGCCGAGGTCGCGAAAACGATCCCCACCACGTGACCCTGCAGGTCCACCAGCGGACCTCCCGAGTTCCCAGGCCTGACCCTGGCCGAGATCACAAAGATCTCGCGGGTGACGGGCTTTTGGTTGTAGATGTCTCGACCTGCCGCCTCGATGGCGCCGTCGAC
>DMCH01000101.1:2017-2792 GCA_003446775.1 Chloroflexota bacterium | reverse complement strand
CATAAAGGAGCGCCACGTCGCGGTCGGGGTCGAAATAGACGACCTCGGCTTTCATCCCGACCCCACCGGGGGTCTCCACCCGGTGGTTAGCCGTTCCGGACACCACATGGGCGTTGGTGACCACGTACCCGTTCCCGATCGGAAAGCCGCTCCCCGTCACCAGCCCGCCGCAGCCGGTACCGGTCACTTTGACCACGAACTGCTTGGCGTGCTGCACGCCCGGCGTGTCCACCGAGCTCGGGATGGGGAGCGGGGCGGGCAGCGATGGCTCGAGGCCCGCGAACACCGGCGGGAACGTGACCCCGGACAGGATACCCTCGACGCGCGCGAGGAATGCCGGCGGGCGGGGGGCGAGCGAATCGAGCGTGCGCAGAACCGTCGAGCGTTGGATCTCCTGCGCGATCTCCTGGCTGGGACCGCGCGAAAAGCTCAGGCCTAGAAACCAGCACATGGCCAGGACCGCGATCGTCGAAAGCGCGGCGCCTCCGATCGAATCGGGCATGGTGTGGAGGCCTCTGCGAAGGATGTTGCGGCGGATGGGCTCTCCGGCGGCGAAGCCGATGCTCGACCCGAGGCTCCCGCCGATGACGAGGACGAGCACGGCGCCGATCGGGCGCGCGACCGGGTTGTGGATGCCGATGTAGTCGAGCAGCGGTCCGGCGGCCGCCGCGCCCAGGATCACGCCGACGACCAGGCCGACGTACTGCGCCAGGGAAAGCCAGAAGCCACGACGGTAGCCGTTCACGAGGCCCACCACGGCGGCGGCCACGATCAA
>DMCH01000101.1:0-1725 GCA_003446775.1 Chloroflexota bacterium | reverse complement strand
CGGCCGTCCCAACGCGTGCCACATCACGATCGTTACGTCGCGTGGAGTTCCCTTGAATAAATCCAATCTCTAAGGGAAAAAGAGCAGCCGCGTCGGCGAAGCCGACCCGGCGATGAGGGAAAACCGCCAGGTTGTCCCTCATAACTTTCTAGTGGTGCTCGGTGGGCTCGGCTGTATCGATGTCCTCGGAGGCCCGGTTGCGCGCATCTCCACGCAGCACCCACCATCCCAACCCGGCCACTCCAAGCAGCGCGACCGCGAACGTGATGCTCATCGCGAGCCAGGCGGGAACCCATTCACCGGCGAGAAAGATCAAGGCTCTTACGCCGGTACCGGCGCCGGTTCGGGCGCCGGTTCGGGCGCCGGTTCGGGCTCCGTCGGGAGCTGGCCTGACTCCCGCAGGTCTCGCAGCGGCATGAAGCTCCGCACCGGCGGAACCTTCGCGAAGTTGTAAGGAGGCGGAGGCGAGGTCGTGGCCCACTCCAGGGTGTTGCCATGCCATGGATCGTCGCCGGCGATCTCTCCGCCGTTCCAGCTGCGGATGACGTTGATGAAGAAAAGCAGGACCGAGAACGCGATGAGGAATGACGACACCGTGATGATCATGTTGGTCGTCGCCCACGCCTGGTTGGTGTAGGTCGCGATGCGGCGCGGCATCCCTTCCAATCCGAGCGTGTGCATGATCAAGAACGTGCCATTGAAGCCGATGAAAAGCGTCCAGAAGTTCCACTCGCCGAGGGTTCGATTCAGCAAGCGCCCCGTGATCTTCGGGAACCAGTAGTAGATCCCCGCGAAGATCGTGAACACGCTGCCTCCGAACAGCACGTAGTGGAGGTGGGCGACCACGTAGTAAGACTGGTGGAGCTGAGTGTCTACCGGCACCGAAGCCAGATAGACGCCCGTGATGCCGCCAATGAGGAACGTGGCCAGGAATCCCCACGCGAACTTCATGGGCACGGTGAACTCGACCGATCCCCACCAGGTCGTGGCTATCCAGTTGAAGAACTTGATGCCGGTCGGGACCGCGATCAGCATCGTCATGAGCATGAAAAAGCCCTCGACCCAGGTGTTCATGCCGACCGTAAACATGTGGTGAGCCCACACCGTCATGGATAGAAAGACGATCCCGAACAGCGCCGCGACCATGGTCGTGTAGCCGAAGATCTGCTTGCGCGCGAAGACAGGGATGACCTCAGAGATCATGCCGAATCCGGGCAGGATCATGATGTAGACCTCGGGGTGGCCGAAGAACCAGAACAGGTGCTGGTACAGCACCGGCCGTCCCTGCGTCGTGAAGAACTGCGTTCCGAGCTGGCGATCGAACTCGACCAGGATCATGGCGGCCGCCAGCGGCGCGCCCACGACCAGAAGCAGGATCGAGGTCGAGATCTGCGCCCATACGAAAAGCGGCAAGCGGGTCAGCTTCATGCCGGGCGCGCGCAGGGCGACGATCGTGGTCAGGAAGTTGGTCGAGGCCATGATCCCGGAGATGGCCCAGACGATGATGCTCAGCGCCCAGAAGTCGACCCCCAGACTGTGGCCCTGGTAGGCCTTCTCGGTGAGCGGCGCGTAGCCGGTCCAGCCGGCGTCCAGCGCACCGCCCGTGAAAAAGCCTCCGTAGTAAAGGAGGATCGAGACCGGCACCAGCCAGAACCCGAGCAGGTTGACGCGCGGGAAGGCCATGTCGCGCGCGCCGATCATGATCGGGACCATGTAGTTGGCGAT
>DMCH01000142.1:19191-19393 GCA_003446775.1 Chloroflexota bacterium | reverse complement strand
GATGCGCAGCTGAAGCGGATGGGCGCCGAGGCAGAGGTCACGCATCGCTGGGCCGGCACGATGGGATTCACGGAGTCAGGACTGCCCCTGGTCGGGCCCGTCGACGGTCTGCCGAACGTTTACCTGTGCGCGGGCTTCAACGGGCATGGCATGGGTTTCGCGTTCATCAGCGCGAAGACGCTGGTCGACTCTCTTTAGGCTC
>DMCH01000142.1:10640-18879 GCA_003446775.1 Chloroflexota bacterium | reverse complement strand
CGCCCATGATGCCCTCGACCTGCGCGGCGCCGAAGTGGCGGCGCAGAAGACCGGGCAGCGACTTCTTCATCTCGCCAAGGTTGTGAATCGGTCCGTATCGCGAATCGATGCCGCCATCGAGGTCGGTGCCCAGGCCGACGTGCTCTGGGCCGCCGGCCGCGCGTGCGAGGTGGACCGCGTGGCGGACCACATCGTCCAGAGTCGTCGTTCCTTTCGCGCGCAAGTGCGACGGATAAAAGCTGATGCCGAGGATGCCGCCGCGACGCGCGACCTCGGCCGCGGTCGCGTCGGTGATCTGCCGATCGCCCGGGATGATGGCGCGCGCATTGCTGTGCGAGCAGATGATCGGCCCCCGCCACATTTCAAAAGCGTCGGCCACGGCCTGGTCGGCCATGTGGCTGAGGTCGAGGATCACATGCTTTCGTCTCATCGCTTTCAACAGCTGCACGCCCAGGTCGGTCAGCCCGCCTGGGGCGCCCGTGCCGCCGCTGTAGCGAGTGCGGCTCCAGGCCGGGCCGATGATCCGCACGCCCATGTCCGTCCATGCGCCGAGCTGCGATGGGGTCTCGATCGGGTCGGCGCCTTCCATGAGCAGCACCGCGGCGATCTGTCCTCTTTTCCAGCCGCGTACGTAGTTTTGGAGCTCGCGTGAGTCGCGAATCAGGTGCAGGTCGCAGGACTTGTAGTAGTTGACCTGCGCGAGGGCCATGATGTGCGCCTCGTGCGCGTTCTCGTAGACGAAGCGCGTGCGCATCGCGCGCCGCGCGCGAGCAGGCGCCGTGTAAAGGGTCGCGCAGACCAGACCAACGCCGGCTGATGTAAGCGCCGGGCGGCTGATCACATAGCCGGGAGCCGGCGGAGCCAGGAAGCCACGACCATCGGAGGTCGCGTTCCAGGCGATGTCCAGATGCGCGTCGACGATCATCGGGCCGCCACGAGCACCGCTCGGCCGGCCGCCTCGACCGGAGCCTCCCCTTCGACCAACGCGACGCAGAAGGTGGCCGCGAGGGCGTCAGGGTCCAGTTCGGCGGCGGGCCCAAGCACGCGCCGGCCGTGGACGCTGCAGCCTCCGGCGGCGAGCCTGGTCACGGGTACCGAGGCAATGCCCTCCAGCGGCACGCCGAGCTCGGCCGCCGCTTCCTCGCCCGCGAACAGGACGTCCGGATGGATCTCGGCGAGCTCGAACGCAGTCTGAGGTCCCCTGGCCCGGATCCAGGCGACGTCTCCGAGCTCGAGCGCGACCACGGCGCCCTGACGCCTGGCGGATTCCACCGTGGCGCGAAAGTCTGCCTTTCGGGACGGCTCGAGCATCAGACTCGCACGGAGGTAGATCAGCACGGCTCCTGACCAGCCCCCGCGCCCGGTGGGGGCGGCGAGCGTGGCCTGCCGGCCCAGGCGCCCGACCCACTCGCAGAACCCGGCCTCCTCCCCGAGAGCGGCGAACATCGAGTCGAGAATAACTTGACCCGAATCCCTGTATAGGGTGATAATGAAGCCATTCACTATGAACCGAGACACCATGAACCTCCCCATCTCCGACCCGCGGGCGCTTCACGCCGTGCACGAGCTCGGCCGTGACGAGGCCGGACGGCTGTACAGCCTCCGCATGCGGGAGCTGTTCGCTCCCCTCGGCGTCGACATGACGGCCGTTGAAGCCCTGACCGCCCTGAAGATCGCAGGCCACTCGCTGGGCATGCTGATGGAACGCTGGGCGGAGCAACACGGCCTCAGCGAGGGCCGCATGGGCGTGCTGTTCCGGCTCCTCCGCTGCGGCGACACCCCCCTGGGTGACCTTGCGGAGGACCTCGGATCGACGCCTCGCAACATCACAGGGCTCGTAGATCACCTCGAAAAGGACGGCCTGGTGGAGCGCGTCCCCGACCCAGACGACCGCCGTTCGGTCAGGGCGCGGTTGACAGAGGCCGGGCGGGTTCGGATCGAGGCGACCTGGAAGCAGGGCATCGACCACCAGTTCGAGATGGTCGAAGGGTTCAGCAAGGAAGACCTGGCGCAGCTGCGACACCTGTGCCTGCAGCTGGTCGAGAACGCCCGGAAGGAGCTCGCAAAGTGATAACTCAAGGACTTTCCCGCAGGCGCGTGATCCTCGCCACCGCCGGCACGATGCTGGCGCTGTTGCTGGCCGCCCTCGACCAAACGATCGTCGGCACCGCCATCCCCCGCATCGTGGCCGACCTGAACGGTCTCGACCGCCTGGCCTGGGTAACCACGGCTTACCTCGTCACGTCGACCACGATGACCCCGATTGCCGGCAAGCTGGGCGACCTGTTCGGCCGCAAGCCGTTCCTGCTCGCGGGGATGGTCGGCTTCGTCGCCGCGTCAGCGCTCTGCGGGCTGTCGCAGGACATGACGCAGCTGATCGTGTTCAGGGGCATCCAGGGCATCTTCGGCGGCGTGTTGTTCGCCACCGTCTTCACGATCATCGGCGACCTGTTTCCACCCGAGACCCGGGGCCGCGTGCAGGGCCTGTTCGGCGGCGTGTTCGGCCTCAGCGCGATCATCGGCCCCACGGCCGGCGGTTTCATCACGGACCACTGGAGCTGGCGCTGGGTCTTCGAGATCAACATCCCGGTCGGAATGGTCGCCGTGGCGGTCGTGCTGGTCGGCCTTCCGTACGTCCGCTCGAAAGCGTCGTGGCGCGACATCGACTTCTGGGGCGCGTTCACGCTGGCTGCCGGCGTGGTCCCACTCCTGATCGCGCTTTCCATCACCAACACCCACGCCTGGACCTCACCCGAGGTCATGGGCCTACTCGCGCTCGCTGCGCTGATGCTGGCCGCGTTTGTGTTCGTCGAAGCGCGCGTCGCGCAGCCGATCGTGCCGCTCGAGCTGTTCAAGAACACGACGTTCACGGTTTCGATGATCGTGGGCTTCCTCACCGCCTTCGGGATGTTCGGCTCGATCCTGTTCACGCCGCTCGTCTTCCAGGGTGTGCTTGGCATCAGCGCCACCAACTCAGGCGCGCTCATCACGCCGATGATGTTCGGCCTGCTCGCTGCGAGCACGCTCACCGGATTCGTGATGCGCCGCATCAAGTACTACCGATTCCTCGGCACTCTGGGCGTCGCGGTGATGATCGTGGGCATGTATCTGCTCTCGCTGATCACGCCTTCCACTCAGGAATGGCGCGTCGTGGCCGCCCTGATCGTGGTCGGGCTCGGCATCGGCACCACCTTCCCCCTGTACCTGACCGCTGTCCAGGTGGCCCTCCCGCGCAAGTACCTCGGCGTCGCGTCGAGCCAGATCCAGTTCTGGCGCAACCTGGGTGGCACCGTCGGCAGCTCCATCCTTGGCGCGGTGCTGGCGAACCGGCTGCCGAGCTACCTCGGGACCAGAATCTCCGCCCTGCACCTCCCGGCCCAGACGCTGCAGCACCTGCCGTCAGGCGGCGCCAACTCCATTCTTCAACCGGGCGTCCTGGCCCAGCTGCCGCCGGCGGTGGCGAACGCCATCCGGCTCGCGCTGTCGGACACCCTGCACGACATCTATTTCTTCGCGGGGTTGGTCCTGATCATCGCCCTGGTCTCGACGGTCTTCCTCAAGGAAGTGCCCCTCACCGGGGTCCCCAGCCGGTCGGGATTCGCCGACCCGGTACCTGAGGACGAGGCCGCCGAAGAGCGCGAAGCGGTGCCCGCCTAAAAAGGCGCCATCTCCAAATTCCCGGCAAGCGCGTTAAAATCGCCCCCGCAACGCTAGAGGGGGTAGACCGGTCAACTTCGCCCGGGCCTCTGAGCGACTTTCTAGGGGAGGCCAGACGGTGAGTTTCTCGGACAGGACGTTGCAGTGCCGCGACTGCGGGCGCGATTTCATCTTCACGGCGGGGGAGCAGGAGTTCTACCAGACGCGTGGGCTTCAGAACGAGCCCCGGCGGTGTCCAGAATGCCGGGCGGCGCGCCGCACGTCAGAAGGCAACGGCCGAGCGCGCGTCATGCACGATGTGATTTGCTCCAACTGCGGGAAGCAGACCCAGGTGCCGTTCGTGCCCACCGGGGCGCGGCCGGTCTACTGCCTGGACTGCTTCCAGACGGTGGGTCGCCGCTAGGCGGTTCCGACTCGAACGCGATGCGGCCGGGTTCTCCCGGCCGCTTTTTTTATTTCGGTTCAGGCGAGAGCGATCGGGCGCACCGGCGACCCCGTGGCGCCGCGCATCTTGAGCGGCAGGCACACGAACGCGAACTCGTGGATGCCTGCGTCCGCGAGCTCCTCGAGGTTGAGGTTCTCGATGATCGGGATCCCGGCTCGCACTAGCAGCAGCATGTGACCGGGGAGCGTGACGCCAAGCTCAGGGTCGGGCGGGCCGATCACGTCCCAGGCGATGTTGTCGGCGCCGACCGCGCGCACCCCGCGCTCCACAAGCCAGCGCGAGCCGCCCGCGCTCACGCCGGCCGCGTGCAGGTACTGCGACGCGTCGGTCCAAAGGGCGCCGTAACCGGTGCGCACCAGCACGGCGTCACCCGCGCCTACCTCCACCCCGCCAGCGCTGGCAGCCTGTTCGAGCTCCGACCGGGTGATGGCATGGTCGGGCGGCAGGCGCTGGGTGCGGGCGACGTCGAGCAGCAGCCCGCGGCACACCAGCGGTTCGAGAGTGTCGACACCGTGGACTCGGAAACCCACCGACGTCTGCACGCCTGAGTCGACGTGAATGCCGCCGTGAAGGATCATGTTCTCGGCCTGGTGAGCCAGGGCGTCGATGTGCGTGCCCGAGTGCTCGGGCATCACGATGAGGCCGGACGCGCTCGTCCTCGCCTCGGGCGCGCCGCGCGCGTGGTGGCGATGCAGAAAGTAGTTGAAGCCGGGCGCGTGGGCCGGATGCGAGGGAGCGCCGGCGAACCTGGGTTGCTCGAGGTCGAAGACCCGGGCAGATCCGAGCGCCTCGAGGAGTCCCGGCACTAGATCTGCTTACTCGCGGTAGCGGTAGACGATGCGGCCGCGTGTCAGGTCGTAGGGCGACAGCTCGACGCGGATCCGGTCTCCCGGCGTGATGCGAATGAAGTAGCGACGCATCCGGCCGGCCGCGTAAGCGATGAGCTTGTGCCCGCCCTCGAGCTCGACCTCGAACATCGCATTCGGCAGCGCCTGGGCGACCACCGCATCCATGACGACCGCCGGCTCTTTCTGGCCGCCATCGTCTTTCTCCGGCTTGCGCGCCTTTTCGGGCCGCCTTGGACCCCTGCGCTGACTCTTGAACTTTCCCAAGACGCGTGCAGTCTACGTGGAGCCGACTGTTGCGACGAGCCTGGCCTCGATCGCAGCGGCCACGTCGGCCGGCACGCGATCCACCATCGCCAGCCTTCGCAATGTCTCCACCCAGCGCCCGCCTTTCTCCCGCACGACCTCAGCCATGAGCCTGCAGCCGCCGTCCATGTCGCCGGCCACGGCCATGTCGAGCCCGGTCCAGAAACGGATCTCGACCATCTCCGGCGCGATCCGGATCGCCTCCGCGGACTTGGCGCTGGCCGCCGCCCGATCCCCGGACTCTGACAGGCGGTCCCCCTCCGAAAGGGCCATGTAGGCGCGCTTGATGCGCAGGAGGCGGCGCAGCTCGGGCAGCGGCTCCGGCGCGTCCTCGACGCGCAGGTCGATGATCCGGTCTTCCCAGAAGCGTCCTTTGGGCGAGCCGGTCACGACCAGCATCGCCGCCGACTGCTTGCCGCGGATGTCACCGCCTTCGGCTTCCGCTGCCTCCAGGGCGGCCATCATCCGCTCAGCGAGCGGGGCGTCGGTGGAAGTGAACGCTTGCGCCATCGCCGCCCAGACCGTGTCCTTCTCCATCAGGTTCGCCTGGCAGCTGAAGCCATCGCCGACGTGGTGCCCCGCGGCCGGGATGCACTTGGCTCCGGTGTGGGCGGCGACGCCGCCGTTGGCGTCGACGATCGCGCACTGGCGCACCTCGGCCAGGGGATCGCCGGCGGTCAGCGCATTGAGCGCTTGCTGGGCGGTGAGGCCCGCCTGCAGCAGCTCGAGCCCTAGCGGTCCGTAGCTGACGTTTACCCGCGATTGGGTCGCCACCGCGCCCACCCCGGCCAGCGCCCAAGGCACGGCGGGACTCACCTGGAAATAGTGGGATTGAACTGCGACGCCGAACTCGCCGGTGTGCTTGTCGCGCGCAACGATCGAGTAGGTCACAGCGACAAATCGTAATCAGTCAACGTATTCGGGCTCGCGCGGCTTGAGCGCGCGCCAGCGTTCGATCCACGTCCCCTGCAGCTCGGGCTGCCTGGGTTCTTCCGCCAGCGCACGGACCGCCCGCTCGACCCGCGCCGTGAACTCGCGCGACCCCTCCTTCGCCTGCGCTGTCATCGGCTTGCCGATGCGTACGCGCACAGGTCCGGGCAATGGCAGCTTCTGTCCCTTGGGCATGATGCGGTGCGCCCCCCTGATATGCAGAGGCACCACTGGCGTGCCGGTCTCGTTGGAGAGGAAACCGAGCCCCGGCTTGAACTCTTGGATGCGGCCGTCGGGCGAGCGGCTGCCTTCGGCGAAAAACACGAGATTCCAACCCGCCTTGAGCAGCCGGCTCGCGCTGTGGAGCTGTTCTTTGGCTCCGCCCGTGCGCGAGAAGGGAAACGTGTTCAGAAACAGGCCGACCACATTGCCGAGCAGGGGTCGCTTGTACCAGTAATCGGCCGCCGCCGCGACGACGGTCCGGTCGCGCGCCCGGTCCGAAAGCGCGTACAGCACGAGTGAGGTGTCGGCGTGGCTCGAATGGTTGGCCGCGAAGATGACCGGCCGTTCGAGCTCCCGGACCCACTCGCGCCCTTCAACTTTGGGATGCGCCATCACCTCGGTGAACGGGAGCAAGAGGCCGTGCTGGATGAGCCACCGAATCGTGCGCACCGGTTCCTGGCGCGCCCAGCCGAGATCGCTGGCCGGGGTCGGCACCACCGCGCCTTGCTCCGGCCATGTGCGCGGACGCGGCGTGTCCCAACGCCAGCCTCTGCGCACGCGCTGGACATCGTTGACGATGTCGCCGATGGCGCTCGCGAGCTGCATGGGCCCGCGGTCGCCTGAGTACCACGGCATTGGACTTCTACTCCACGTCCGCGAGCAGGATCGGCGGCATGCGCAGGTGCGTCACGCTCGGGTGGCGGCCGACGGTTTGCTCGGCCATCTCGAACGCATCCTCGAGCGTGGTCGCGCACTTGAATCCGAGCCGGTGGACGACCTCGCGGTCACCGCCGACGATGATGATGTCGCCCGCATGCTCCATCGCGTGCGCGGCCCAGTACCACGCGTAGAAGGGGTGCGCGCCGTGGTACGCGTGCGACTTGCGGTAGAGCTGCCGAAACCATGGGTCTTCGGCGAACCGCAGCTCGTACTTGGCCTCGATCTCGGCCGGCGCCGTCGTGTCGGCCAGCACCTCGTCGTAGAAGTCGATGTAGCTCGGATGCTGGACGGCGTCGAACTCATAGCGGCAGGGGTGGGTGAGGATGGCAACTCCCCCCTTCCTCAGCACTGGCTTGTTCCGGTAGAAATTGAACAGGTAGCCCAACCCCATGCACACCACCAGCACTGGGTTCATGGGCGCATTGACGTTGTACGGCCCGAGGTACGGAACGCCGATCGTCACGATGTCGGTCTGGCCTTCGACGCGCACGGCGATCTGGTTGCGCACGCTCTCGAGCGTCTTCTCATGCACGGCGTCGACCTGACCCGCATTCACGCCGGTCAAGCCGTATGGCGCGCGCATGGCATGGAAGACGTTGCGCTTGAAGGCAGGTGGTGCGAGGTCGGTGAGCTGCTTCATGCCCAGGAACATCGCCTGGTCCTGAGCGGTCCAGTCCGTCTCTCGCTTCTGCATGAAGTTGGCGATGGCCGGGAAGGCGTGGTTGTTGACGGTGGTCTCGATGTGGAACACGCGCACCGTGTCTTCGATGAGCTGGCCCTGACGTACGCACGAATGGTGCAGCGCGGAGTCAGGCGGGTTCATGTACGAGCGTGACGCCAAAAGTGTCTTGACGTTGTGGTGGGCGCGAATGCCCCGATAGCTGGCGAGCCCGGTGGACATCGACTTGTGGCCGCCGTCCATCGGCACGAGCGTGAGGTTCACATAGACGACGAGATCGGACTCGGTCGCGCGCTTGTGGAGCGTGACCTCCTCGCCTTCGGCCGTCTTGCCGATGTAGACATTGGCCTCGGGATCCTCGCCGTCGTGCTGGTAGAGGCGGTCCGGCCAGAAGGTGCTGAAGATGCGGTCGCCGACGATGTGGCGGATCTCGTC
>DMCH01000142.1:9938-10368 GCA_003446775.1 Chloroflexota bacterium | reverse complement strand
GCGATCGTGAGCTTCATTCCCTTCCGAAGCAGCGACTTGAGCGGATCGTCATCGAGAGGCTTGGCCAGCGCCCGCTTGATGGCGCGCTCAGGATTGGTCATGGGCTCGAGCGGGTCCGGCGGGTAGACGATGCGCGCGCCGAGCGGCAGCTTCTCGAGCCGCACCCCCTCCCCGAAATGGAAAAGGACAGGCGGAGTGTTGCGATCGACCTCGATTACGGCGCCTGGCCTTGGCACTATTTCAATCCTCTCAAATCGAACGCAACCTTCACCGCGCCCAGGCGGCCGGCGCTCATCGCATAAGCGATCGCGTCGCGATACTCGCCCAGGCCGAACAGCGGACCCGTCAACTCTTCCAGGTGCAGCTCCGGCGCCGCGTCGAGCGCAAGCTGAAACGTGCGCTTGCCCTTTCGCTTCGGCTCGGTGCCGTA
>DMCH01000142.1:1714-9656 GCA_003446775.1 Chloroflexota bacterium | reverse complement strand
TCTCCTCGCCTGGCATCCCCACCGCGACCAGAGTGCCGCCTTCGCGCGTGAAGCGCACAGCATCGTTGAGGCTGTCGGCGCGGCCCACGCATTCGAACGTGACATCGGCACCGCCGAGCAAGAGCGAGCGGTTCATGCCGTCGAGCCTACGCGCGCCGGTGGCGAAACGGATGCGCTGAAAGACGTCGGCAGGATTGATCACCTGGTCGGCGCCGAGCTTGGTCGCGAGCTCGCGCTGGGTCGGATGCTTGGCGACCGCGATCAAACGCTTCGGCGGCGTGAACAAGCGGATCGCGGCGACTGTCAACAGGCCGATCGTGCCCGCCCCCAACACGACGACGATGTCGTCCTTGGTGGCGCCGCCCCTGAACGCGGCGTGGATGCAGCAGGCCAAGGGCTCGATCAGGACCGCGGCCTCATCCGACAGCGCTTCCGGCACGGGATGCAGCTGGCTTGGATGAGCTACGAGCGTCTCGCCCCAACCTCCGCCGGTGTCGGCGCAGTACCCGGTCTGGAGGCCGACCTCGATCGGTCCTTCCGTGACGTTGTAGCAGAGGCCGGGCCGGCCCTCGGCACAGCGCGGGCAGGGCGGGTCGATCCCGCGCACCTTGCAGCCGAGGGCCGGTTCGATCACGACTCGCGAGCCGTCACCGAGCGTGCCCACGACCTCGTGACCGGGTACGAAGGGATAGCTTGTCAGCGGGTCGAGATAAAGAGACGCGTGGCCGCCGATCGCTGCGAGGTCGGAGCCGCAGATCCCCGCCAGCGTGGGCGACACGCGCACCCAGTCGCTCGCCGGCAGCTCGGGCTCGGGCACGTCGCCCAGGTGCAGCATCGACAGGGCGCTGGTCGCGACCTCGGGCCTCCCGCCTGCCGCCTTGACGATGGCGTACGACGGGATCGATCTCTCGTACGTGAGGGCTAACACCAGCCCACGCCCCTCTCCCTAACCCTCTCCCCGATGGGGAGAGGAGATATCAGTGCTAGCGTCTCACCGCCTCCTTGTATTCGGGGGAGCGCGGGTCGGGCATCGGCAGGCGCCAGTTGCCCGGCGCCATCCGCCAGCGCTCCATACGCCAGCCCCTCTGCCCCGCGACCTGCGACAGGCGCGCGTCGGGGTTCACCGCCACTGGCGTTCCGACCAGCTCCAGCATCGGCAGGTCCGACAGCGAATCCGCGTAGGCAAAGCTCTCGGCCAGGACCAGCCCATTGCGAGATGCATATTCCTCGAGCAGCACGCCGCGCGCCTCGCCGGCCGGCGGGGGCGCCTCCAGGTCTCCGGTCAAGCGCCCGTCTTTCACCAGCAAGCGGGCGCAGTCGACCTCCACCTCCAGCAGCTCCGCGAGCGGTTCGACGACGACGTCAAGCGCTCCGGTCAGGAGCAGCACCCGGTGGCCGGCGCGCTTGTGCTCTCGAATCCGGCGCATGCCCTCGGGATAAATGCGTCGCAACGTCACGGCGTTCAGAGCTTCGCGCCCGAGCCGCTTCATGACCTCGTAGTCCAGCCCGTCGTACTCGCGATAGAAGCTGCGTTGGAACTCGGCGCGCGACCGCCGCTCGAGGTAGAGCCAGCGCGGCGCCTCGCGCGCCATCTGCGCCATGAAAGCCGGCCACTCGTCCACCGGCTGCGCCCGCAGGCGCATCCACAGGAAGTACTCGACAACGTTGGTCTCCACCAGCGTCCCGTCGACGTCGAACACCGCCAGCACATCAGCGCGGCCGGCGCGCTTCTCCATGGCGGAGCGCACGGAATTCGTCTCGGCCTTCGGCGCCGTGCTGCCGCTCGGCTGGCGGCCCTTGCGCGCGACCGTCTCCGCGCGGGACATGCGCACGACGGTGGGAAAGTGGACGTCCTGAAAGTAGTGCTCCCAGTCGTAGAGGGCCGCGTCGAACGGAAACGTCTTGCGCTCGTCCGGCGGCACGCGCTCCCAAACGGACATCAGGTTGCGTGTGTCGAAGATGCAATCGACCTCCGTGTACACGCCATAGAGCTGGATCAGGTTGAGGCCACGCTCCAGCCGCTCGCGTTCGCCGTTGAGATCGTCCGAAAGGTCGGCGACGCTCGCCCCCAGTGGCAATCGCTCGACCGCCCACTGGGCGGCGCTCACGAATTTCAACGCCGCCTCGCCCTTGGCCGCAAGCTCGCCCCGAGTCGGGTATGTCCAGGTCGGGGTGCCGATCGCCTGTCCGTAGCGATCGCGCAGCGGGTGCTCGGTGAAATAGCGCGTGGCCTCGTCGGTCATGCGGCGGAAGCGCAGCGGGTTGCGGCTGCCTGAGGCCGCGTGGTAGATGCGGGGCTTTGAATCTGGCGGAGGACTCGCCGCGACCGCGAGCACCGTGTTGACGACGAAGTCCGCCGGGATGATGTCGAGCAACGAATCGGGCAGGCCCGAGAAATCGCGCAAGATGCCGCGACCGAACGCAAGGATCAGCGGCTCCGCCATGCGGAACCCCTCGAGCCAACCTGGGAATGGCTCGGCGAGCGCGCTCTCGATGATCGACGGCCTCACGATCGACAGCGGGATGTCGCCGTGCAGCTCGACGATCGCGTGCTCCGCCATCGCCTTCGTGAACGAGTAGATGTCGGCAAAGCCCATCGAATTCGCGTGCACCCGCCCGCGTTCGATCAGGCGGTCTTTGACCCATTTCTCGCGCAGGCGCTCGGTGGCCCGCGCCACCGCCGGCGTGCCGGCCGGTCCCATGCGCGATTGCGCCTGACGCCGAAGGCGCTTCAGAATCTCGGGGCGCCGCGATTCCTCTTCGACAGGACCGCGAAGCGTGGTGAGCACGGCCGCCTCGTGACGCCAGTTGAGGCCTGGGTCGAGCGGCGGCTCTTCGCGCACGAGGCCGCGCAGCATTCCGCCCACATATGCAGTCGAAACGTGCACGAGATGCGGTCGCGCGCCTGCGGTCTTCAGGGCTTCGACCAGGCGCGCGGCTCCCATCAAGTTGGTCTGCGCGGAGAGATCGGCGGGGTTGTCGAACTCGACGGCGGCGGCAGAGTGGATGACGATGTCGCAGGAACGGATGAGCTCGCGGCCCTCATCGCTGAGGCCGAGCCCATCGCGTCCCAGGTCGAGCTCCAGCACCCCTAGCTTTGCCTTGGCCAGCTTCGCGAACGCGGGCTCGCCCAGCTCTTCCTTCAGACGCTTGAAGGCCGGGCTCGCGAGCACCTCGCGCTCGAGCCGCTCGGCCGCCGGGCGGCGCGCACTGGACCGGATCGCGAGGTTGATGCGGCCGACGTCAGGAATCGAGCGCAGGCATTTCTCGACGATCGACTTGCCCAGGAAGCCGGTGCTGCCCGTGATCAGCACGGTCTTGCCTTTGAAGGCTTCGGCTATCAAGACGTGGTGATTCTAGAGTCGGTGGTGGGGCCGCCTGCTATACATCCTGTCCATGCTTGACGGTCGGTGTTTGGACTGAGCCGGAGCCAGCGGCATCCGTCCAGCCGAGGTCGGTGGTGACCGAGACCCAGAACCAGTAGGTTTGGTTGGGCCGTCCGTGGAACACCGCCGTGCCGGCGCTGATCTGGGCCAGCCACGGCTTCATGAGCCCGTCCTGGGTGACGACTTCGACCTTGAAGTTGTTTCCGGCTCCGGGGCTCGACCACGACACGTCGATCGAATTGACGTCCTTGGGGTCAAGCTCCGCGGTGACACTCACGGACGGCAGGGGCACGTCTGCGAACCGCGGCGATCCGGAAATCCACAGGTCGCCCCGGTCGAGGCCCCAGGGGTCGGGATACGAGCCCGACCAGCCGTACGGGTCGATCGCAGTGATGCCGCTGCGATTGAGGACGTAGATCCCGAAGTGCAGGTGAGGGCCGGTGGCGGTGCCGGTCATGCCCGAGATGCCGATGACCTGTCCGCGGCTGACCCGCTGACCTTTCGCGACGTCGATGCGGGACAGATGCCCGTAGAACGACTCCAGCCCGTTGCCGTGATTGATCTCGATCGTGAGCCCGCTCAAGCATGTGTGGCAGTTGGGGTCGAGCCAGCCGGCCGACTTGACGATCCCGGGCGCGGCCGCCGCGACCGGTTCATAGGTGAGGGCGTAGTCGTAACCATCATGCCCGTCGTAATACAGGTAGTCATGGCCGCCAGGGGTTTGTGCATAGCCCTCGCTGAAGCCCGGGTCAGGTCCGCCGACGCTTTGCTGCGCCACCGCGCCGTCGTATCGGCATGTGCGGCCATTGACCCCGTAATCCGGGTAGCAGTGGTCGAAGAGCGACGTGACGATATGCGGACCCATGAACGGCAGCGTCAGGAAGGCGGTGGCCGCCGGGCCCGAGCCAGAGTCGCCCGCACCGGTCTCGACGGTGCCATAGGAAAGTTGGGCTGGATAGAACCACCTGACATAGGGGCCCTGCTTCTGGCCGGGCGGAAGGGCCTGCGCCGCTTGTGCGGGCACGCTCTGCAGCAGCAGAGGCGCTACTGCGACGAGTGCGATCAGATGGCGTATGCGCATGAGGTTCAAGGTTCAACCCGCCGCACGTCGGGGCGGCGGATTGGTTAAGTTTCGCAAATCGTGACCCATGAGCCTCTTGAGCACGCAGTTCTAAGTCAGGGCCGGGCAGCTGTATTCGAGGAACCGATCGGACCGGCAGGTGTCAGGGTCCGCGAGAGGCCTCGCACCCGGCCCGGTCCGGGTTCGGTCGCCGTGGCCATTCGCGCCGCATCCATCAATCACCTCGACCTTTGGATGGCACACGGGGCCCAGCGCGTCACGCCGCCGCGCGTGATCGCTGCCGACGGCGCCGGCATCGTCCAAGAGTCAGGCGATCCCGCGTGGAAACCCGGAGACGAGGTGCTCATCTTCCCCACGCTGTGCGACTGGGAATGCGAATGGTGCCGCTCCGGTGAGAACGTGCGCTGCCCGCGCTTCGGTGTGCTCGGTGAGCACTCGAACGGCACCGCGTGCGAGCTGATCCACATCGACGCGCGCAACCTGTTTCGCAAGCCGGCCGGTCTCAGCTGGGAGGAGGCGGCGGCCTTCCCGCTCACATTCCTCACGGCGTGGCGGATGCTGACCACCCGGGCTCAGCTGCGCGCCGACGAGACAGTCCTCGTCATCGGGGCTGGAGCCGGGGTGGCGGTGGCGGCCATTCAGATCGCGAAGCACATCGGCGCGCGCGTGCTTGCCACCAGCCGGTCGGAAGCCAAACGAAAACGCGCGCTGGAACTTGGCGCCGAGGCGGCCTTCGACTCGAGCAACTTCAGTAAGGCAGTCCGAACGGCGACCAAGGATGGGGTCGATGTGGTGTTCGAGCATGTCGGTCCGGCCACGCTCGAAGAGTCGATGCGCTCGCTCGCAATGGGCGGACGCATAGTCACGTGCGGCTCGACCTCGGGGGTCAAAGCCGAGATCACCATGCCACGCTTGTTTTTCCGGCAGGCGAGCCTGCTCGGGTCGTCGATGGGGAATGCCTCGGAGTTCGAGGCGTTGCTCAAGGCGGTGGACCGCGGCTTACGCCCGGTGGTGGACTCGGTCTATCCGCTCGACGAGGTGCAGGCCGCGCTCACGCGGCTCGACGCGGCCGAACAGTTCGGCAAAGTGGTCCTTTCTATTTCGTCCTGAGCGATGCGGACGGAACCACCCAAAGCTTCGCGGCGGTGTCGTGGCTCAGGGTGACCTCGCGCTTGCCGGCCCGGATTCGGATCGTGCGCCCGACGTCGTCGACCTCGACCACGTCGACCTTGCGGCCGGGGGTCAGGCGGCGCTCGTCGAGGTAGGCGAGCAGGAGCGGGGCCTCGCGCTCGGCAACTTCCGAGACGCGGGAGATGGCCGCCCTGGCACCCGCCTGGAGGGTCGCCAGTCGGCGTTCCTTCGGCGACGCCTTGGAGTGACCGGGGATGGGATTTCCATGAGGGCAAGTGCGTGGACGGCCCAGAGTCTCGTAAAGCCGCCGTTCGACCTTCTCGGAAACGGCGTGCTCGAGCCGGGCGGCCTCTTCGTCGGCAGCCACCCAATCGAGGCCGAGCACGTCGGTCAGCCAGCGCTCCATGATGCGATGGCGCCTAACGATCGACTCCGCGACCCGGCGCCCGACGGCCGTCATCCCGATCTCCTTGCGGCTGTTCATGCGCACCATCCCGTCACGCGCCATCCTGCGGAGCGCGACGGTCACGGTCGGCCGGCTCACGCCCAGCCAGTCAGCGAGGCGGGCGCTGCGGGGCGGTTCGCCCTCCGACCACATGTAATAGATCGCCTCCAGGTAGCGGGAGATGACCTCAGACGGCTCGTTAGACTTATCTAATTGCACCTTTTGCACGTACTAACATTGTGAACCCACTATGAGCCAAGGGACGGCGGTTTTACTCGGAGCCATCGCGGGGATCACAATTTTCCTGGGGCTGCCGGTGGCCCGTATGCATGGCTTGCCGAAGGCGGTCCAGGGCTTCCTGAACGCATTCGCAACCGGAATCCTGATCTTCATCCTGTGGGACATCCTCTCCCACGCCAGCGGTCCGGTCGAGGCCGCCCTGGTCGGGGCACGCACCGGATCTCGAACGCCGTTTGTCTGGATGGCGCTCATCTTTGCGGTCGGCATCGCCGCGGGCCTGCTGGGCCTGGTCTACTTCAACCGCGCGCTTTTCGGCCGCCTCAAGCACGGGGCGCAGACACCGAGCCCACGCAGCCTGTCGCTCGCGATCGCCACCGGCCTCGGCCTGCACAACCTTTCCGAGGGTCTCGCCATCGGTCAGTCCGCGCGCGCGGGTGCGATCGCATTCGTCGGGGTGCTGGTGGTCGGCTTCGCGCTGCACAACATCACCGAGGGCTTCGGCATCGCCGCGCCGATGACGATGGAGCCCAAGCCGGCCTCTTGGGGCTTCCTGGGGCTGGCCGGACTGATCGGCGGTGGCCCGACCTTCATCGGCACCTGGATCGGGTACCTCGCGAGCTCGAACTACCTCTACGTCGCCTTTCTCGCGATTGCCGCGGGGGCGCTGCTCTACGTCGTCAACGAGCTCTTCCACGTGGGCCGCCGGCTGAGCACACCACCAGTCTTCGCGTGGGGAATGCTCTTTGGCTTCTTGACCGCCTACGCCACCGACCTCGTCCTAACCCTCGCTTCGGGTTAGTGCGACTCCCCATCCCTGCGGGCACACTCCCCATCCCTACGGCGCGGGGGCCCCAGTGGAAGGACTTCCCCACATTGTGGGGAAGCTAGCTACTCGTAATCGAAGTCGTCAGGCTCGGTGTCGTCCCACTCCGGGAAGCGCCAGCGAAACAGGCGCTCCTGGATCTCGAAGAGGCTGTCGAGAGCGTCCTGCACATGGCCCGAGTCCTTGAGCGCCTCGCGGACGTGCTCGGGCATGAGCTCCACCGCCTCCCTCAGCTCGATGCGAACGGGCGCGGGCACGGTTTTCACACCGTCCCGGTTCATCTCCTCGAGCTGCCAGAGGACCCTGTCGGTCGCCTCCAACATGCGTTGAAAGGCATACCGGCGCCGGTTCTGCCGGCGCAGGGCGGTTTCCTGCTGCTCGATGCGTGTGCTTGTGTGATCGATCATTTCCTTACCGTGGTTCAGCTACCTTTCCTAGCTTACCGGCTCCGGACGGGTTCACCAAGAGGTGGATTTGGCTGATTTCCTGGGCCGCCTCGAACATCTGTTCCATCCGATCGACGGCTGGGGTGACTTTCGGCGAGGCGCGCGCAAGGCTGCGGTGGTATTCGTCCTGTACCGGGCGGACGGTCGGTGGATGGTCCCATTCGTGCGCCGGCGCGCCGACCTACGCGACCATCCGGGCCAGGTGGCCCTACCTGGAGGAGGCGTCCAGGAGGGCGAGTCAGCCTGGTCTGCCGCTCAGCGGGAGGTGGCCGAGGAGATCGGCGTCCCGGTCGGCCGCCTCGTGCCGCTTGGCGCCGGCGACCCGATCTACGCCGCGGTTTCCAACTTCTCGGTGGTGCCCTTCGTGGCTTATCTCCCCGACCCGGTGCC
>DMCH01000142.1:0-1462 GCA_003446775.1 Chloroflexota bacterium | reverse complement strand
GCGCGTGGCTGCAGTCCGACGACCCGTGGCGCTTCCGGTACCTGGCGCACGAGGAGAGCGTGGTGTGGGGCTTGACCGAGCGGATCTTCGCGGGTCTGGCTCCGAAGCTCATCGAAGCGCTCGCCGAAGATCAAAAGCCGGATCCGCCAGGTGGTCGCGGCTGACGGCGGCGCGAGCTTCCATCACGCGGCGAGCGCGCGCGACGGTGTGGTGGTCGTTGATGCCGGCGACCGCGATCATCGAGCCCCGCCGCAAGTAGAAGACGCTGAACGGAGGCTTGCCAAAAGTGCCCCGGGTCACCGTCTCGTCCCATGCCAGCCCCGTGCCCGCGTATTGAACGTTGAGGTCGTACTGCTCCGACCAGAACCACGGCGCCTCCGCAAACGCCGCCGCCATGCCGGCCATCACGCGCCCGACGGCGAAGCCCTGACGCTGCGCGGTCTGGAAGTGCTCCACCCTTATCCGCTCCTCGAACAATGGGCTCCAGAACCTGGTGGCGTCCCCGGCGGCGTAGACGTCCGCCACGGAGGTGCGGCCGAGCTCATCGACCAGGATGCCTTCGTCCACCTCGATACCGGCGGCGACGGCAAGCTCGGTGCGCGGTGCCGAACCAACCCCAACGACCACCGGCCGCTCGAGGTCCGGCGAAGGCGCTTCGCCCAGCCGCAGATCGACTCCATGCCCGCGATGGACGGCGGCGAGGTAACCGCCCAGCTCCGCGCCCAGCACGCGCTGCATCGGTTGGGCAAGGGCCTCAAACACCGTGACGTCACAGCCGCGCCCGCGGGCGGCGGCCGCCACCTCGCAACCGATGAACCCGGCACCGACCACGCGTAGCGGCTCCCGCCGCTCGAGGATGGTACGGAGGTGCTCCGCGTCGGGCAGCTCGCGCAGATAGATCGCGTCGTCGAAGCCTGCGAGCCTCCGGGCTGACGATCCGGTGGCGATGCAGAGCAGATCCCAGCTTGCGCGCCGCCCGCTCTCGAGCACGATGTCGCGACGCTCGATGTCGATCTCGGCGACGCGCGCACCCAGGAGGAGCTCGACCCCAAGCTCGCGGTACTGCTGACGAGGACGCAAACCCAGGCGGTCGCGCGCCACCGTTCCGAGCAGGAAACCTTTGGAGAGATGCGGTCGCTCGTACGGGCCTTCCGGTTCGGAGCCGGCAAGCAGGATCTCCCCTTGAAAGTCGGCGTCGCGCAGGCCCGCTGCGGCGGCGTCCCCGGCGGGACCACCGCCGACGATTACTGCTTTCTTTGTAACTCGCGCACCCGGAGGAGCGACCAGGCAAGGTATCCGCCGAGAACGGCGATCGCGAAGGCATAAGCCGCGATGAGGTACATCACCTGGCGCTGCCCGCCTCGGTCGGCGCGACGATGGTTGCCGGCACCACCCTCTCCGCGGCCTGGTCCATCAGCAGCTCGATCCGATAGCGGATCCCGATCAGCACCGCGGCCAGAAA
>DMCH01000089.1 GCA_003446775.1 Chloroflexota bacterium | reverse complement strand
AAAGCGCGGGTGATTCCCGACTACATGCCGAACCGCGACCGCATCGTGGCCACCCGGTCATACCCCTAGGGGGTATAGTGGACGGTAATGCCCGGATACGCCACGCACAAACCCACAGTTCAGCGCCGGCTCCAGAGAATCGAGGGGCAGGTCAGAGGCCTGCAGAAAATGGTCGAGGACGACCGCTACTGCATCGACGTCCTGACCCAGGTCAGCGCCGTGAAGTCGGCCCTCGAAAGCGTCGCTCTGCTTCTCCTCGCCGATCACACCGAGCACTGCGTGGCTGAGGCGATACGCGCCGGCGACGGTGACGCCAAGGTCAAGGAGCTCAACAGCGCGGTCCAGCGACTTGTGAAGGCGTAGCGAGCGTGTCCGTTCTCAACGCGATTGGGCAGGCCCTGCAAATGGCCTTCTTCATGTTCTGGGAGGTCCTTTGGCCGCTCGCGCTCGGGTTCGTCATCTCCGCCATCGTGCAGACCGTCGTGTCCAAGCAAGCGATCGTTCGCACCCTGGGCAAGGACAACTTGCGCGGCGTCACCTTCGCGACCCTCTTCGGCGCCGCCAGCTCCAGCTGTTCCTACGCCGCGGTCGCCATCGCGCGCGGCCTCTTCCGCAGGGGCGCGACGCTCGCCAACGCGATCCTCTTCGAGTTCGCCAGCACCAACCTCGTCTTCGAGCTCGGCATTGTCCTCCTGGTCCTGCTCGGCTGGGAGTTCGTCGCCGCAGAGTTCGCGGGCGGGCTGCTGATGATCGGGATCCTCGCGGTCGTCTTCAAATACACGCTGCGCGCGCGCATGGTCGGGGAGGCCCGCAAGCAGGCCGAGAAGGGGCTCGCCGGCCGGATGGAAGGGCACGGCGCCATGGACATGTCGGTCACCGACGGCTCATTCCTCCGGCGGTTGTTCTCCGGGCGAGCATTCACCGCCATCGCCCATTACTTCTACATGGACGTCACCAGCCTCTGGCAGGACCTCGCGCTCGGGTTTCTCATCGCCGGCGCGCTCGCCGCCTGGGTCCCGAACAGCTTCTGGCAGTCGCTGTTTCTTACGAACCAGCCGGCACTGAACACGGTCTGGGGCCCACTGGTGGGGCCGATTATCGCGATGCTCAGCTTCGTCTGCTCCGTGGGCAACATCCCGCTCGCCGTTGTGCTGTGGAACGGTGGGATCAGCTTCGGCGGCGTGATCAGCTTCGTTTTCGCCGACCTGCTCATCATCCCGATCCTCAACATCTACCGGAAGTATTACGGCGGGCGCACGAGCCTCTACCTGCTCGCCACGTCATACATCGCGATGGCGCTCGCCGGGTTCGTCATCGGAGAGTTGTTCCAGCTCTTCGGCCTAACGCCCGTTCACCACTTCATCGCGGTGTTCCAGACGTCGCCGTCGTGGAACTACACCACCTTCCTCGACATCGCCACGCTCGCGCTCATCGCTCTGCTCGGATGGCGATTCTTACGCACGGGCGGGGTCGAGATGCTCCGCGCGATGGAGAACCCGAGCGCCGCGCACGCGCACGAACACCACGAGCATCACGACCACTCCGAGCACCACCACTAGGCCCGCTTACTCGAGCGCTTCGTCCAGCCGGACCAACCGCTTCTGCACGCTCTTCGCGCCTGTCACCGACTGAGGCTCTCCGCTCGGCCTGAACGCACAGTGGCAATATCGATGGCGATGACAACCACCTCGGCGGAGCGCTACGCGGCGGTCGTGAAAGCATTCGCGGGCAGACGCGGCGTCAGCGCCGAATCAGGCCTCGGATTCGGCAGCTCGGCGCTCAAGATCGACAACCGGATCTTCGCCATGCTCGCCTCGGGCGATCGGTTCGTCGTCAAGCTGCCTCGCCGGCGGGTCGACGCCCTGGTCGCCGCGGGTGAAGGCGAGCGATTCGATCCCCGCCGCAATGGCAAGGTCATGAAGGAATGGATTGTGGTCGGCCCAGGACTCGAAGCTCGCTGGCTGCCCCTGGCCCACGAGGCGTTCGAGTTCGCCGCGACTGTTCGCTCTCGGAGCAGAGACTGAGAATCCCATCCATATACTGGGCCCGTGTCCACGGCCAAGCCGGCCGACAGCGCTCCGCAGGTAGAAGGCATCTCGATCGTGCTGCCCGCGCGCAACGAGGTCGCCAACATCACGACCGCGGTCGAGAAGTCACTCGCGGTGGCTGAGCGATTGTCGCCCCGACACGAGGTCATCGTCGTCGACGACGGCAGCTCGGATGGCACTGGTCAGGCGGTCGAGGCCCTCGCCCGCCTGCATTACCCGCGCGTGCGCCTGGTGACCCACGCGGTGAACCAAGGGTATGGAGCGGCCCTGCGCACCGGCTTCAAGCATTCCCGATTCGAGCTCGTCTTTTTCACCGACTCCGACAACCAGTTCGATATCTCCGAGCTCGAGTACTTCATTCCGTTCATGGCCGACCACGACATGGTCACCGGCTTTCGCGTTTATCGATACGACCCGGTCCTGCGCTCCATCCTCTCCTGGTTCTACAACCGATTGGTGCACGTCATGTTCGGCGTTCGCGTGCGCGACGTTGATTGCGCTTTCAAGCTCATGCGGCGTGAGCTCGTGCAGAAGGTGACGATCGAGTGCAACAACTTCTTTGTCAACACAGAGCTCATGGCCAAAGCGCGAAGGTGGAATTTCCGGATCGCGGAGAAGGGCGTGCGCCACTATCCACGCACCGCCGGTGAAACATCGGTCCGGCCGTCCGACATTCCGAGAACTCTCGGCACGGTCTTCCGGATGTGGCGGCACATCTATTTCCCCACGCGAGGCGAGATGGATCGCCTGCGTGCGGACGAGCAGTCGAGGTCAAATGTGAGCGAGTTCATCCCGGCTCGCGACTGATTGAAGCGAGAGTTCTACCGGGAATACAACCAGGTGGAGGACGTCCACTGGTGGTTCGTCGGTCGCCGGCGCATCCTGCTCTCGATCCTCGACCGGTACCTGGGCACGAGCAATGCCCATCGCCGGATCCTCGATGTCGGCTGTGGCACCGGAACGATGCTGACCCACCTGGCGCGCTTCGGAAATGCGCAGGGCGTCGACATGGACCTGGAAGCGGTCGGCTACTGCCACGACCGCGGATTGCGTCAAGTCACCCAGTCGGGCGCCGACAGCCTCCCATTTGAGAAGGACACATTCGATCTGGTCACAGCCCTCGACGTCGTCGAGCACATCGACGACGATCTCGGCGCTCTACGCGAAATGAGACGGGTCTTGAAGCCAGGAGGGCTGCTGCTGTTGACCGTGCCCGCTTTCAGGTTCTTGTGGGGCCGCCAGGACGACATCAATCTTCACAAGCGCCGGTACGTTGCTCGCGACCTTCGCAACCGTCTGCATGCGGCCGGCTTCGACGTGGAGAGGCTGACCTATATGAACGCGATTCTGTTTCCGGCCATCGCCGCGATTCGGCTCGTGCGCCACGTCCTACCGGAGCCGCCGAAGCTCGAGTCTGACTTCGCGTTTCCCGCGCCGCAACCGTTGAACGTCGTGCTCAGCGCCATCTTCGGAACGGAGCGCCATGTCCTCACCCGATTCAATATTCCCTTTGGAGTCTCGATCATGGCTCTGGCGCGCGGTAGCGACGACAAAAGTCACCGCGAGCGCGACATCGCAGACCACGCAAACGATCGGCACTCCGACCACGAGCCAGCCTGAGATCCAGGTCAAGGCGGCGACCGCGCGCAGCCACCACGGCCGGCCGGCGCGAAACGCGAGCCACACCGGCAGCAGCCACAGGACGAAGTCGCCGACGTTGAGGTGCTGCGCGACGAACAGCGACGCCAGGACGCCCACAGACAGCGCCACATCGGGCGGCGGCCGCAGCCGGATCGCAACCGCGACCGCGGCCACGATGACAACGGCCGTGGCGATGAACGAAGGCGTGCCGGTGCCGACCAGGCCTTTGACCGTCCACGGCACCGGATGCAGCAGCGTATCCGGTGAGACGAGGAACGACACGTAGTCGCGCGTGCCGCTCACGCCGATCACGGCCACGGACGCGACGGCCAGCGCCGCCATCACCCCAGCGGCCGTCAACGCCACCTTCCAGTAGCCCGCGGCGAGCAGGACTGGAATCGTGAGCAGCGTGAGCTGGGGCTTCAGCGCGGTCAGGCCGAGCAAGACGCCGGCAAGCACAGGCGACCCGCCTTCCATGGCGCGCAGGGTCCCGACCAGGAGCAGGAACACAACCGGGCTCATGGTTCCGTAGCCGAGCGCGAACAGGACCGGCTGGAAGCCGGCGACCGACAGCAGGATGAGGGCGCGATCCCAGCGCCGGGCCGCGGGGGGGGCGCCGGGATCCGGCTTCGCCGGTCCCGCCGCTCCAAGGGGGGGTGTCCCCCCTTTTGATGAGGACACCAGGAGGGCGGCCGCGACCAGCGCGGCCAGCACCAGGGCCTGCCAGATCAATCCCGCCCACCGCAATGGCAGGAGCAGGAAGGGGATCGCCAGCCAAGCGTCCGGCGGCGGGTGCTGGAAAGGCGCAAACCCGTCCAGGTGATTGGCCGCCTCGATCGGCCCGATCAGCGTGGGGTCGTAAAGGCGGCTCCAGCCGTAGTGAATCCCGATGTACGCCGCCGCGTACTGCGACCCGAAGTCGAGGTCGCCGGGCCGCTGGACGATCCAGTAGATGAGATAGCCGGCGACGAACAGGCCGAGCTCGAACATGGCCACCGCGGCCACGACGCGAAGCACCTTCGATCTGTCGATACGAAGCAGCCTCGATTGCACGCGAGGAGGGTACCCCGCGAAACACGGCCAAGTGCGACTCCCCACCCGGCCGTGCCCTTCGGGCAGGGCCGACCTCCCCACGGGTGGGGAGGCGAGGGGTGAGGGGCGCCGGTCGGGCGCCCCTCACGAGTCAGCTACCGGTTACGGCGCGGTCGTGAAGCCGTAGATGTCGGAGTTCCCAAAGGTCAGGCTCGGGCAGTCCTGCTGAGGCGCCGGCCTCGGTACGGTAGTCCCGCCGGTCCTGAGGAACATTCGCCAGGCGTCG
This sequence comes from Chloroflexota bacterium, assembly GCA_003446775.1. GTDB lineage: Bacteria > Chloroflexota > Dormibacteria > Dormibacterales > Dormibacteraceae > UBA10449. The sequence goes on along the minus strand of DMCH01000089.1, from coordinate 9,541 downwards.
ATGGCCGGGCAGTCGGCCGCGTTCCGGGCGTCGTTCCAGACCCCCGTCCCGTAAGTCCGGGTCGCGGCGGCGTAGACGTAGTCGCCAAGGAACTCCCCGACGAGGTTGTTCTGGCTCGAGCCACGAGGATCACCGTCTGAACCTCGGTTCAACTCTGTGAACGCGCCTGTGCCCGAAGCGCCGACTGTGGCGTGGAGGAAAACCCCTACGAGGTTGCGCGTGTCGGTGGTGTTGGTCCGGTACGGAGTGGTGAAGGCGTTGTAGACGACGTACACATCGGTACCGTTGGGTGAGATCGCAGGCGCCGTGTAATAGCCACGATCGCCTGCCCTCTCGATGGCGGACGGTGTCGACCACGTCGCGCCTTGATTTGCCGACTCGGTGAAGTACACGTGCGGCTGAGTAATCTCGCCGCTGACGTAGCTCATCACGATCCTGTTGGTCGCGTCAGCTCCGGTTGGAGCGCCGTTGGCGATATCCACGCTGGGCGCGGGAGCCAGGTCGCTGCGCGCGCCTGCGATGCCATCGATGGTCGGACGGCCGAGCACTGGGTCGACGATGCCGGGCTGGCTGACTGGGCCGGCCACCGGGGTCTGAGCCGACCACGTGTGGCCACCGTTGTGGGACACGGTCATGATCTCGAACGGCTGGTGACCGGCGGACTGGCTGGTGCCGACGCCGAACACGTAGGCATTGCCCTTGCTGTCGGTGCGCACGGTGCAGCCGTCCATCGGGTTGCGCTGTCCGTTGTTGGCCGCAGGCGACACCAGGTGCCGCGTCCAGGTGGAGCCCCCGTCCGATGAGACGGCGACGAGGAGCGGCGCGGGAGCGGCGTTGGGACTGATTTCCTGGCCCAGGAAAGACGCCCAGCAGATGTATACGTTGCCGAAGAACGGGCTCGATGACGCGTTGTCCGCCCAGACCTGCTCCTTGTCGGAGAACGTGGTGGACGACTGGTGCGAGACGAGCACCGGCGCCATCCAGGCGGACTGGTCGCCGGCGGCGGCCGCCACTACGTTATCGGTGCGGGAGACCCCGATCGCCTCGAAACCATTGAAGGTGCTCTTGCGGGGGAAGTTCGAGGTCAGGTTCGCGTAATACAGGCGCGAGCCGTTGGCCCAGCTGAAAGACCCGCTCGAATCCGGCTTCGGGCCGAAGGCCAGGGCCGGGTCGCCGTCCGAGACGAGGCCGTTCTCGAAGTACCCGGGAAGCGTCCCGATCGGACCACGAGCCGCGGCGCAGTTGGGGTCGGTGTTTCCGATCACGCCCAGGCAACCTCGCGCGGTCCAACCCGTATATGTCGGCTGGGTCCACGACTTGCCAGAGTCCGAAGAGAAGTAGAAGCCTGAGACGCCGATGCCAGCGGTGAATGGACACGAGGTGTCGTTGCCGGCGTTGCACGCTTCTTCGTCGATCTCGTCGTTCGAGCCCGCGACGACGATGTTGGGATGGTTGGCGTCGATCGCCATCGCGGGCTCGTTCTGTTTGTTCTGGGAGAAGGGCCCGGTCGGGCTCCCGTTCGAGACCAGTACGTCTCCTCCCGCCGCAGAGGCTGGCGCTGCGAGCAGCAAAGCCAGGGCGGTGGCGAACAACACGGACACTCTTCGCATAGCGGTACCCCCTAAATGCCAAACCCGAAGCCAACGAATCCGACCGCAAGAGTCTAACTCCGGTCCGGGTCACGTTGACATGGCGCGGCCGCGGTGGGATGTTTACTGGCGTCATTGGCTGCCAGGGCCAGTTCCCTGGCATTTGGGAGGTTGGGGGTATGTCTGAAGTTAGGACCGCCGCGCCGCCGGTGTCCGTGTTGGCCAATCCCGCCGCTCTCGGGCTCGCAGGATTCGCCCTCACGACCTTTCTGCTCAGCGTGCACAACGCGATGGGAGTGAGCCGCGAGCCGCTGCTCGTGTTCTGGGGCTTTGCCATCTTCTACGGAGGGCTGGCCCAGTTCTGCGCCGGAATGTGGGAGTTCAAGACCGGCAACACGTTTGGCGCCACAGCCTTTTCCACGTACGGCGCGTTCTGGATGGGCGTCGCCGCAACCGTGCTCCTGGTCCTCTTGGGCAAGCTCGCCGTCGCGGACGTGACCTCGACGCTGGCATGGATTCTGACCGCCTTCGCGATCTTCAACACGTACATGCTGCTGATCAGCGCCAGGACCCAGAACACCGCAGTCTTCCTCGTGTTCCTCACCCTTGAGATCACCGAGATTCTGCTCGCGTGGGGAAACTTCAACGGCGACGCGGCCGGCAGCGGCCTGGTCTCGCTCGGCGGCTGGATGGGGATCATCACGGCGATCGTGGCCTGGTACACCTCGGCCGCCATCGTCGCCAACAGCAAGCGCCCCATGCTGCCGGTCGGCGGTGCTCTCTGGCCCTAACGGCATGCTAGCCATGGAGGTCAACCTATGAGTGAAGTCCAGGTCTCAGAGGCAGAGATAGCCGTCCATTGGCGCGAGGAGGAACTCTTCTATCCCCCGCCTAAGTTCATCGGTCAGGCCAACGCCAACGACCCGGCCATCTTCGAGCGGTTCGCCGAGAAGAACTTTCCCGAGTGCTTCAAGGAATACGCAGACCTCTTGACCTGGGACAAGTACTGGCACACCACGCTCGATACGAGCAATGCACCGTTCTGGAAGTGGTTTGTCGGCGGAAAACTGAACGCTTCGTATAACTGCGTCGACCGGCACCTCGCCAAGTACCGGAACAAGGCGGCCCTCATCTGGGTGCCCGAGCCGGAGGCCGAGGCCACTCAGGTCATCACTTACCAGGAGCTGTACAAGCGCGTCAACGAGTTCGCCGCGCTGCTCAGGGACTTCTGCGGGGTCAAGACGGGTGACCGTGTCACGCTCCACATGCCCATGGTCCCGGAGCTGCCGATCGCCATGCTCGCCTGCGCCCGCCTCGGTGTCATCCATAACCAGGTGTTCGGAGGGTTCAGCGGCGCGGCCTGCGGCGGCCGGATCGCGGACTCGGGCAGCGAAATCCTGGTCACAATGGACGGCTACTACCGCAACGGCGACCTGCTCGACCACAAGGTCAAGGCGGAGGAGGCCATCGAGGCCGCCAAGAAGGAGGGTCAGAAGGTCGAAAAGGTCCTCGTCTGGCGGCGCCACCCCGATAAGTACTCATCCAAGACCGAGATGGTGAAAGGCCGCGATTTTTTCGTCGACGAACTCCTCGCCGACTACAAAGGCAAGATCGTCGAACCGTTGTCGATGCCGGCCGAGGCCCCGCTCTTCCTGATGTACACCAGCGGCACCACGGCCAAGCCCAAGGGTTGCCAGCACAGCACCGGTGGCTACCTGTCCTACGTCGCCGGGACTTCAAAGTACTACCAGGACATCCATCCCGAGGACACCTACTGGTGCTTCGCCGACATCGGCTGGATCACAGGCCACTCGTACATCGTCTATGGACCGCTGGCGCTGGCGGCCACCAGCGTCATGTACGAAGGCGTGCCGACCTACCCCGACCCCGGCCGGCCCTGGAGGATCGCCGAGCGGCTGGGCGTCAACATCTTCCACACGGCCCCCACCACCATCCGAACGCTCCGCAAGCTCGGTCCCGATGAGCCCAAGAAGTACGACTACCACTTCAAGCATATGACCACGGTCGGCGAGCCGATCGAGCCCGAAGTCTGGCGCTGGTATTACCACTCGGTCGGGAAGGACGAGGCTGTCATCGTCGATACCTGGTGGCAGACCGAAAACGGCGGATTCCTGTGCAGCACAATGCCCGCCCTGCAGCCAATGAAGCCCGGCAGCTGCGGCCCGGGCGTCCTGGGGATCTATCCGGAAATCCTCGACGAGCACGGCAAGCCGGTGCCCAAGGGCAGCTCGAAAGCCGGCAACATCACGATCCGCAACCCCTGGCCGGGCATCTTCCAGACCATCTATGGCGACCCCGACAGATTCGTGTCGACCTACTACGCCAAATACAACAAGAAGAAGGACAGCAAGGACTGGCACGACTGGCCGTACTTCGCCGGCGACGGCGCCCTGCTGGCGGAGGACGACTACTTCCGCATCCTGGGACGAGTCGACGACGTGATCAACGTGGCCGGGCACCGGCTGGGCACCAAGGAGCTCGAGTCCGCCAGCCTGACCGTCGAGGAGATCGCAGAGGCCGCCGCAGTGCCGGTGATCGACGATTTGCGAGGACGGGCGGTGGAGATCTACGTAGCGCTCAAGCCGGGCTTGAAGCCAAGCAAGCAGATCGAGGACAAGGTCTCGGCTGCAATCGAGCGCCTGATCGGCAAGATCGCCCGGCCGAAGAACGTCTGGATCGTCCCGGATATGCCCAAGACCCGCTCGGGCAAGATCATGCGCCGCGTCATCGCCGGCATCTCCAATTTCACGAGCCCTGGCGACATCACCACGCTCGCCAATCCCGAGATAGTGGCCACCATCAAGCATCACGTCGAGTCGGAAAAGGTGAAGCGGGGCGAGACACCGCGCGAGCTGTCGGCCAAGGAGCTTGAGGAGATCAAGTCCTTCGGACAGGCCGAATAACTGACCAGGGAGGGCGAGCTTAGCTCGCCCTCCCCTTTGTCCGAAGCCGGCGCACCAAGCCGTCAGGCGCGGCCGGGGTTGTCCGCGGTCGCGGTCACAGTGGCGGCGTTGGCCTGCTGGATGTCCAGATTGGCGAACGTGCAGGTGACGGTGGTGGTGGCGTTGTACCCGACGTCGGCTGTGACCTGGGCCGAGCAGGTGCCGAGAACGCGCTTTGACACCGAGTCGGTCATGGTGAACGTGACCGTGGACCGCGCCACCGCGGCGGTCATCCCACCCAGGTTCTTGAGCAGTGCCGACACGACGCACGGCGACAGGCAGCCCGAGGTGTCGACGGACAGCACGGTGTAGATGGGAGGCAGCGTGGAGAGGTTGGAGAAATCGATCACATCGGTCGGCGCCGCAATCCCGAAATCCTTGTCGAAGTTGCTGTACTTGAAGTCGCCGTCGCTGATCCCGTCGATGACGACCTTCTTGTTCATGCGCACCCGCAGGAGGTTGTACGGGGCCTGAGCGGCGATGAAGACGTCCGCCCTGGCCCCGGAAAGCTCCACAGCATCGACTCCACCGACGGTCACTTGGTCGGTTCGCTGCGTCACGGCCGGCCCGAGGAATGTCGCTCGGAAGGTCGCACCGTCGGTCAGGTCCGGCAGCCGAGGCACCTGGCCGGCGGAGCCTTTCCACCACGCGTTGCCGGCTGCTTTGACCAGGTCTTGAGAAAGGGGGTCGGCGCCCATATGGTCGGCGAGGAATTGCTGGCCGCGGAAGTAGGCGGCGCCGCCGACGACGACCACCTCGACGCTCAGGTTCGTCCCAGTGACGGTTATGTGCTGGTTGCCCGGCCGGCTTATCTGCAGGTCGATCGTCCAGGTCGTGTTTGACGCCGGCGCCGGTGCTGGGGAGCTGGTGCGGGCGCCACTCGCCACCTGGACCGGCAAGCTGACGCCGGCACCTGTGTACGTGCCCGTCATTTCGAAGCTCGACCCTCTGAGGCCGGCTTCGGCGCCACTCTCAAGAGCCCGCGTCGACGACGTCCCGAGGCCGAAGGGAAGATCGCATGCCGAGAGGGCGATGAGGACCGCGGCGCCGGCCAAGGCCCGCCCGGCTATGGAGTAGGAGCGCAGCACGCCGCGAAGGGTAATCAACGTTGTCCGCTGATGTAACGGCGGGCGTATCCTGCCCGTTACCCCAGCGTGAACGGCTCGTCGCAACCGTCCTCCTCCCAGCGGTCCAAGCCAAGGACCGCGCAGATTTTTGGCCGCGAATACCGGGTCATCCTGCCCAGCATCCGGGACCCGCGTTTGCACGTGGCCATGGTCCTGCTCACGCTCCAGGCGCTGGGCCAGACCGTCCTCGGCTTCCGGCTCTCGATAGCGCAGATTCTCGTCTGTCTCGCGACCGGCGCCCTGATCGAATTCGGCGTCGCCTTTTTCAAGGACAAGCAGCTGCTCTGGCCGGCGAGCGGCTTGCTGACCGGCAACAGCACGGCCTTCATCCTGCGAGTTCCCGGCACCCTTCACGGCCAGTATTGGACTCTTCACGGGGCCGAGATCTTCATCGGGGTCGTGGCGCTCGGGATGGCGACGAAGTACCTGATCCGATGGCGGGGAAGGCACATCTTCAACCCTTCCAACGTGGCCCTGGTGGCCACGTTCGTGATCCTTGGACCGACGCGCGTCGAACCGCTCGACTTGTGGTGGATACCGATGGGTCAGTGGATGATCGTGACGTACGCGATCCTCATCATCGGCGGCCTCTTGATTGCGTGGGAGCTTCGGCTGCTCGGGCTGGAGCTGGGCTTCATGGCTGCCTTCGCAGTCTTCGTCGCCCTCGCGCTCGTGGGGGCGCCCGACCACTGCATGGTCGCCAGCTGGCATGTGACCCCCATGTGCGGCTCGGAGCTCTGGCGGATCCTGGTCACGTCACCGGAGATCCTGATCTTCGCGTTGTTCATGATTCCGGACCCTCGGACCGTGCCCGACGGGCCAGTGGCGAGAGTCGTATTCGGCGTCGTCGTGGCCGTCCTTTCGGTCCTGCTGCTCGGCCCCACCGCCCTCGAGTACTGGACCAAGACGGCCATCCTCGCGAGCCTGGTCATCGCATGCGCAGGGCGATTCGCGCTGGCTCGCTTCGTGGCACCGTTCGAAGCCGCCGAATTCCGACCGCTGTCGGCTCTTGGCGCCCGGAGGCTCTGGCGCGTCCCGGCCGCGCTCGCCGTGGCCGCGGTATTCGCAGGGGCGGTTCCGGTGTCCGCCGACATCTCCACTCACATCCCGGACGCGGCCGCCGAGCTCCCAGATGGCTCCACGCCGATCATCACGCTGACAGTGGGCGCGGGGCCCGGGATCGCGGGCTGGGCGTCCGCCAGCGCGGGCGCCGCCCTGCCGCCGCCCACGAATGCAGGGCCCGCATCGGCGTCGGCGCGCGTATGGATCCTGCCGTCGATACCGGAGCCAAGCGTGGCGTCGAACGTGACCTCCTTCGACCCATCCATAAATTCGCAGGTCGCCGCCAAGATGGCCCATGACACGGTGCTCGACCTCATCATCGAGTCCGAGGCGCGCCGCTCCCACGACCTGAAGCTGGCAGAGCTTGGGGCCAGCGACGACGCGCTCAAGGAATTCGTGGACGTCATCAACACCGATATCGGCGCAGGGAACTTCGTTCAGAAGACCTACAGCTTCGACTCGATCAGCATTCAGCTCTTCTTGCCGAAGTTCGCCACCCAGGCCGCCCGGTTGGTCGGGATCGAACTTCGTGGAACGGCCACCTACACGACCCGCGATGCCTCCGGCAATGTGGTCTCGCGCTCGAGTTCTCCGTATGACAAAACCTGGGGGATAGGCGGCTCGCAAGCCGGCAACGGCTACCAGCTCATCTTCGTCGACTACACCGGCCTGGCCCCAGCGCCCTAGCGCACCCCTCTCCCCGAGGGGGAGAGGGTAGGGAGAGGGGCGTGAGCTCTCTTAGGAGTCGCGCGTGACCGCCGCAGGAATCCCGTTCGGTTCGTAGACAGCCGGCGGCTCGATGTCGAAGGTGTCGGCAAGACGAACGAACATGCTGAACAGCGCCGCCACGTATGCCGCCTCGGCGATCTGCTCGTCGGTCCAACCCACCTCGCGCAGGGCCTGGACCTGCTCGTCGGTGACGCGGTAGGCCGCCCGGGCGATCGTGCCGACGTATTCCAGCAGCAGGTGCTCCTGTGGCGTCAGCCCGGCGGCATCGAGGTCACCGTTGCGGAGCGCTTCGGCCGCCCCTTCGAACGCTTCGCCCTGCAACTGCAGGAACCAGGTATGTGCGCTGAGTCAATACCGGCAGCGGTTCAGCGCGGAGACGTAGGACGCGATCATCTCGTGCTGCGCCCGGGTGAGCGCCCCGTCTGTGAAGTGCATACGCGAGGCGACCTGGATGGCGGCCAGGAAGTCGGGGCGCAGGCTCATGGTCTTGAGGATCTCCGCCACCACGCCGATCGGGCTCTGCGCCTTGGCGGTCGCGTAGAGCTCGGCCAGGGGCCCTTCGGCCTCCGACGGTTGGACCATCTTGATCCGGGGCACGAGATTATTAACGACCTGGAATCCGAAAAGGTGTCGTGCTCGCGCATAGTCGCCTGCGGCCGTTAAGGCTCAGACGCCCCGGAAATTCAGACTCACACGATCAGAGGCATAAGCAATTACTAAAAATCGGGCCATCACGCGCATAATCGGGCGCACCAGTCCTCGCCCAGATGCGCGCGTCCGTCTCCCGCCGCATTGGACAAAGGTTGGTGATGAACTCCGGCCTTCGGGAGACGAAAAAGGGGTGGTCATGACGAAGACCCATCTAGGGAAAGTTCTAGTCGCCGCAGTTTCGGCGATCCTCGTTGGGGTGCTGGCAACGCCCGTAAGCGCGGGTACAAGCGGGATCAGCCTGAAGGGTCAGGCGGGTCGTTTCAACACGACGACGTTCCAAGCGCTTGGGAACTCGACAGACGCTCAGGCATCGTGGACGAACAAAGTCGCTTTGGACGGCAAATTCTCCATGTTCCTCGAGAAGACTACCAATGACCAATTCGCTTTCGCGGCGGCAGTCGTGGATGGTGTGGAGGGGCGAACGGTCGGATCGCTTGGCGACCTGGCCTTCTCGTTCACCGGGGTCTGTAATGGCGGTTCGCCTCGCTTCAACCTGTTTTTCGACACCAACGGCGACGGCCAGGCAGACGGGATCGTGTTCTTGGGGTGCAACAACGTGACCTTGACCCCGGCCGGAGCCCCTGGTTGGCAGACCGCCACGTTCCCCAACGCACTCATAGTCGCGGGTGGCGTCGGGGGCTCTTGCTACGACTTCAACAACCCAGCCACATGCTCGGTCAGCGCGTCGTCGACGGTGACGTCGCTGTCCGTCCTGATCGACATCGTCGGTAGCAACAACATCGATCGAGTCACCGTTGCGGGCGTAGCCACCGGCGAGCCGAACGGCGACTAAAACAGCGAGTGCGCTAAAGCTCGTGGACGGCCTGGGTTGCGCGCCCGGGCCGTTCTGCTACTCGGGGCCGCTCCAGCCCCAGCGCGGCGCGGGGAGGTCCTGCGGAACCTGCGCGTCGGCGGGCGCATACGAATCGACCTCTTCGACCGCCCACTCCATGTAAGCGCGAATGGCGGCGCGGAACTCGGGGTCTTCGGGAAGGCCAACGTCATCCGCAGCCTGCATGAAGCAGGCGACGAAACGCTTTGGGAAGTCTTCCCCCGATCCCTCGCGAGCATGAATTTTGAGCATGGCCGAATGACCCCCGTGGAGCTCCGAGTAACGGGCCGGGCCTCCAAAGACCTCCGCCCAGTAGAAGGCGAGGTTCTCGATGTGTGCGGGATGGACGCCGTGGGAGAACAGATGGTTCAACTCAGGGTCCTGGAGACAGCGCTCGTGGTGCGCCGCGGCCAGCGCGAGGAAGGCGACATCGCCGCCCGCGAACTCATAAATCGATGACCGGGACACGCCGATAGTTTTAGCATGCCTGCCGATGAGGACCCTGCTGACGACCACTGGAAAAGTCGA
>DMCH01000036.1 GCA_003446775.1 Chloroflexota bacterium | reverse complement strand
CGCACTCCTGTTGTTGGCCTGCGCTTGTACGACTTCGCCAACAACGGCGGCGCACGTTCAGCCGAGCCCGAGGGCCGCAGTCCATTCCTTTAATGGCGGTTGCGCGGGAACGGTGCTCACCGATGCCGAGCCACCGCTCTGGGCGCAGGGTGGCTGGAGTCATGCGAAGGGCACGCCGTGGCCCGTGCCGTGGGCGTTCGGGACGGAGAACACCACCGTGGCATACCTGTTCGCCACTCAGCTCGTGGCAGGGACCAGCCCTCGGGTCGATGGCAGCCAGAACAAGGTCCTTTGGGAAGCCAAGGACAGCCCGTCGGGAGGCAATGTGCTGGTCGAAGGTCATCCGTTGGGCGAGTCGCAGCCTGTCGTGACAATTCCGGGCGGCCCGAGCATCACGGACGTGCCGACGGCGGGCTGCTGGACGTTTCGGCTGTCATGGAACTCGAATGGCCCGCGCAGCAGCACCATCAACCTCGAGGTACTCCCGGCCGGGTCGCGACCGTAGGCTCTGTTCGGCGTAACGGCTGCAGGTGGTCTACGTTTGCTTCATATGCGGTGGGCCGCGCCCGCGTTGATCGTCCTGGTCGTCGGCTGTGGAACTGGGCCGAGCGGATCGAATCCAAGCCCGACGGCCTCGCGAACTCCAACCACCAGCACGTCACCCAGCGCCACCAGCGGCCCATCGCCCTCTCCAACGCCGAACGTGCGGCTGCCGCTGGGCGTCGTCGTGAAGGATTTCATCATCGATGGCGCGCCCACCTACTCGATCAGCCTGGTGGGCTTAGACGGGAATGTGGCGGCTTCGGCCGTCGGCCACAAGCGCAGCCAGCCGGGCGGAATCCTGGTCCAGATGCCAAACATCTCGGCGTCCAACTCGCGCCTCTACTACCTGGACGGCGACTCGAGCGTCATGTTCCTGCGGCCGGACGGCACCACCGGGTCGGCGACGACCATATCCGTGGATTCGAACTCCGCGGCCGTGTTCGCGGTGAGTCCAGACGACAGCCGGATCGCCGTCGCCGTAATCACATTTCCGTATCCGGCCAAGACCCGGATCTACGTTGAGGACCTGGCGGGCGGAGGCCACCACATCGATCTCTTCTCTTCAGGAACCGTGCTCGAATGGCCGGCAGGCTGGCACGAGGGCCACCTGGTGCTCGCTGTCGGAATGAACGCGCCCCCGCAAAATGCGTGGGATGGTTTTATCTACGGCTACCGCGGTTATCACGTCGCCGACGCCTCCACTGGGACGCGGCTGGCGACCATCTGTGATGGCTACGACGCCTCCGACCCACCAGTGCCTGCGGGTACGGTTTGCGCCAACTCCTCCAGCTCTGTCGTGTCCGACTGGAGCGGTGCGACGCGACCCGCGCCGGTGGACGTTGGGTGCGCCGGGGGCGCTCTGTCTCCGGACGGTTCGATGATCGCCGACTGCCAGGACAATCCGAGAGTCGTCACGTTCGTGGTCAGCGACGGGACGCGGATTGCAACCCAGTACTCTGGGACGCCGGTTGGATGGATCGACAACACGCATGTTGTCCTCAGGGCCAACAACTCGGACTTGAGCGTCGTGGACGCTCGGGCTTTCACCATGACTCCTGTGCAAGCTCAGGGGTTCTTTGGGGGCACGATCCCGGGAGCGCTTTAGCGGCGACCAGACCTGGCCGCCGCCCTGGTTGAGCCCGCGCAGGATACTTGGCCATCCTGGCCGAGGACGGCTCGGTTCGCCTCGCGTAAACATCCCCGCCGGGGGCGGCCCGCTCCGGCCGCCCCCTCATCAAACGCGCTACGGACAGGTAGCGCTGACGATCTGGAATTTGTTCACGATCCCCGACGCGCTGATGCTGAAGTGCAAGACGACATGGAACGTGATCTGCGATCCGTCGGAGCCATTGAGGACGATGTTGCCTATGTCGGTGACAACGGTGTTCTGGTTGTTGAGGCTTTCGCCGAACCAGAATGTGAACTCGCCGTGGTAACTCGGCGGCCCGGGCGAGTTGGGCACAAATGTGAAGTGGGATGTCGCGGTCTCGGTGATCCAGACATCTCCCGCTCCATTGACGTTTACGTGGACGATTGAGTTCGTGACCATGGTCGCGGTACCGACGACGCCCGAGCAGGGATTCACGTTGAAGAGATTTACTGTCACCTGGCCCTGGAGTGCCTCGGTGTAGGTGCAATTCAGCACCGGTGTCCCCGTCATCAATCCGCAGAACGGAGTTTGCGACTCAGCCGCAACGGCCGGAGCCGCCCCGACCAGGCCCCAACCGATGGTGAACAACGCAGCCACTAGAAGTTTTTTCATGCGCACGACCTCACTTTTTCTATGGGGCCAGCCATGGGCCCTCTGTGCCTGGAGCGTGCTCCCACCAACGGCCTTGTTCAATCAGGCGTGCACCACTTCTGAAGGCAGGCGGGCATCAGTTCTTTAGGCCTGCTAGCGGGTGGACTCAGGCCGCGCTGATCGTTTCGTCCCAGGCCTGGACGTCGGCGCCGTTCGGGTGGTCGTTGACGTAGTGGAAAGGTCGCACCAGCTCGCGCAGCTCCAGCTCGTAGTGGAATGTGCCCGCCTGGCTGGCGGTGCCCGTGATGGAGAAAGTTGCCGAGGCACCCGCGTCCAGGTCGCCACAATCGAGCGCCGAATAGTCCATGGCGACCGTACATCCGCCTGGGTCGGTCAGCGCGTGTCGCTCGTACCACTTGTCCGCTGAAACAAAGGTCAGGCCGATGTGGGGGATGGCAGGACCTGTGTTCGTGACGTTGACCACGAGCTGGGCGCGACCGCCTACAGAATCGGTATGGGACGCTGACACGTTCACGTCGGCCGTTAGAGGCGGCGGGGTGTCGAAGCAGGCCGACAAGAGGATCACGGCGACCACCAGCACTGCTTTCATTCTGTAAACCCGCCGCTCACTAATCCCCACGAACTCTGAGGCTTCGCCGTGAGTTCGCGGGGGCCCCTGTTTTCATTGAGGCCGGAAACCGGCGCGCTTATTGTGAACGCCGTGCACGCGATTCCAGGCGTAACGTCCGCGCGCGTACGCGCGTTCCAATTCCCAGTGGGGATCAGGCTGGCGGCTGTCGTGGCCATGGTTGCCGTCGCCGGTTGTGCGCCCGCCGCCGGCGCGGCCGCGCGCAACAGCCCGTCCCCGACGGGGTTCGCAAGCGCCTCACCCAGCCCCTCGCCGAGCCCGTCGCCAACTCTGACACCCAGCCCACCGCCGACGCCCAGCTCTGCGGCGAGCCCCATGGTCGTTCCGTCCTGGGCCGCGATGCACGCCAGCTGCTCGGGCGGCCCCACCGCGCTGGAGGCCCTGCTCACCATGCGCGGCTCGAGCAACACCGTGCTTGCCGACGTCACCGATCCTGTGCACCCGCGGACCATCTGCACGCTCACCGGGTCTTGGACGCCACAGCTCGTCAATCAAGCGATGGTGTCGTGGTCGGCCACGCAGGGCGGCCCTGGCTCGCCCGGGGCGAGCATCATCGCCACGCTCGACCTGTTCACCGGGACCAGCGCCGTGGCGACGAGCTGGACGGGTGGCAGCTTCATGGACGGCCTTCATGCGTGGAGTCCGGACCATTTCCAGCTGGTTTACGTCACGTCCGACGACACCGCGGTCAACGTGCACCTGTTGAGTGGCGCCGGTGATCGGCAGTTGATGTCCTTCGGTGCGGTGCTGGGGCGTGGCATCAACCCCGGCGAGGACGATGCCTTCGTCAGCTTTTCGCCTGATGGGGCGTATTTCGCTTTCGAGCAGACCTTCACCGGTGGCGGCGATCACCTGGTCGTCTGGAGCCGCTCCGGGGTCGTCTTTTCGCAGCCGAGCGCCACCATGGCGACCTGGGGCAGCAGCGGCAGCAAGCTGTACTTCCGCCAGCCGAACGCGTCGGTTATCTACGTCTGGGACTCGACCGGGCCGGCCGGCAACCGCTCCCAGGCGATGGGCCAACAGCTGGCCTGGATCCGGCCGCGCGCCGATGCGGGTGACGATTACCTTGCGTTCACGGTCCGCGATTCAAGCGGAACCCCGCACGTATGGCTCTACGGGCATGGCGGGACGGCCGGCGGCCAGCTTCCCAACCTGCGCTCGTCTCCGATATTCCTGAATTCCGGGACGGTGTTTCTGGTCGAGGAGGCGCCCTGTGGCGTCAATTGCGGAGTCGGCCCGGCCATCCAGCCCGATCTGAACAGGTTCACGTACAACATCGCCACTCAGACGGAGACCTCGTCGAGCATCGCGTCCGTCTATGGCGCCTTCCCGAGGCCGGGGCAAGTGTGAGCGTGGGATGATGCCCTCCACCAGCCGTGGACGACAGCATCTCCGAAACCGAAACAGCTCCCGGGGCCCCGCCACCGCCTGTTTTCGACGCCACGCCGTGGCCGGTGGCGCAGCGGCCGGCGGCCCCTCCGCCGCGTTCGGTCCGCATCCCGAGAGACCTGGGACCCCGCATGTGGACCGCCGCCCTGGCGGCGGCCCTTGTCTTCACGGCCGGCGGACTCGCCCTCCTTTATCTGGATGACACCAACTCACAGAACGCCGCCAACCAGCTGAACGCGCAGAACCAGGCGCTGAAGAGCCAGAACAAGCAGCTGCAGGCGCAGCTACTCACGACCCAGACGAACCTCACCGCCACCCTGGGGGAGCTGGCCACGGTCCGCGCCGAGCTCGAGCACCCTACCCTCACGATCTGGAACGTCCCGCAACAGATCATGGGTCCTGACTGGTACCTCGCCGGCGGCGCCCCGGACACGTTCACGTATCACCTGCGCGCCACATCGAGCGGGCCGATGTCGATCAGCATCCTCACCCTCAAGGACTTTGCCGCGGCCCTGAATTGCGTCACGAACGGTAGGGGACCTACGAACTACTGCATGCACTACACCGGGAGCCCAGTAATCTCGTGGCTCGGCGTGACCACGGTGAATTACGACTTCCACGGGGCCGAGGGGTGCGCGGACTATGTGGTGGTGTTTACTTCCGCCGGCAACATCACGGTCAAACCCAACGTGAGCGTGACCTACAACCCGGCGTCGACCTCAACGGGCTCCTGCGCAAAGTAGGGATCGGCAAAGCAAAAGTTAGGTAAGTCGGTGCGTCTCGCCGTCGCGGGCGTGATCATCGGGCTCAACGTCTTTCTCATCTACCAGACGTTCGCCCCGGCTGGCTAGAACGCCGATCCGCTAGGTCTTCGGGCCGCCGCCTCCGAGAAGGTCCCGAGCCTTCTGGTACTCCTCGGCTGTGATCTCGCCAGAGGCGAAGCGGCGGGCGAGGATCTCGAGCGGGGTCTCACGCGTCGCCTGGGTCGGCATCTGGTTCATCGGCATGCTTGCCGGACCGACGGGGTGCGGCCGCGCCGATTCCCTGATCGCCCATATGGCCAGAACGGTCACACCCGCCACCAAGAGCAGGATCAGCGGCAGCACCCAGAGGATGTGAAAGGCGACGAAACCCGGACCGTGAAAATACATGCGCAAACCTCCCCGGGGCCCGTTAGCGACCCTCCAAGACGACAATACACTCGATTCGAGTCGATTGGATTCGGCGGCAAGGAAGGGTTTTGTGAAGCTCGGGATCAGCGTCGGTTACTGGGGCATGGGGATCACCGCGGCCCAGCAGCTCGAGATCGCGCGCACTGCGGAAGACCTCGGCTACGACTCCATCTGGGCGGCTGAGGCGTACGGCTCCGACGCCGCCTCGGTGCTGGCCTGGCTCGCCGCCGGCACGAGCCGCATCAAGCTCGGCGCCGGCATCTTCCAGATCCCAGCCCGAAGCGCCGCGATGACGGCCATGACCGCGGCGACCATCGACCAGATATCGAACGGGCGGATGCTGCTCGGCCTGGGCACCTCGGGTCCGCAGGTTTCCGAGGGCTGGCACGGGGTGCGCTTTCCACATCAGGTCGAGCGGACGCGCGACTACGTCGCGGTCGTGCGCATGGCGCTCGCACACAAGAAGGTCGAGTACCACGGTGAGACGCTCGACCTGCCGCTGCCCGACGGGCCTGGGAAGGTGCTCAAGCTCACCATCCGGCCGGTCCAGGAAAGCATCCCCATCTACCTGGCCGTGCTCGGCCCCAAGAACGTCGCGCTGGCCGGCGAGATCGCGGACGGCTGGCTGCCGGTGTTCTTCTCACCCGAGCACGTGTCCAAGCTGCGGTTGCCGCTCGAAGAAGGCGCGGCTCGCGCCGGGCGCGCGCTCGACGATTTCCGAATCTGCCCTCAGGTCAACGTACTGGTCAGCGACGACATCGCCGGCGCGCGTGACGCCATGCGTCCGGTGCTGGCCCTGTATATCGGTGGCATGGGGTCGCGCGAGCAGAACTTCTACAACCGCCTCGTCTCGTCGTATGGGTTCGAGGACGCCGCGCGGGAGGTTCAAGACCTTTATCTCACCGGCCAGAAGGCGGCCGCGATGGAGGCGCTCCCAGATGAGCTCATCGACATGACCACCATCGTGGGACCCAAGGACCGCGCTCGCGAACGGCTGCGGGCATTCCGCGACGCCGGTGTGGAAACCCTGATCGTCTCGCCGATGACGTTCGACCCCGAGGAGCGCCAGCAGCAACTACGCTTGGTCGCGGAGCTGAACGAGTAGTTGCACGAGGTTACCAACCAACCGCCGCCGCTCGTCAACTACAACCTCTTCGAATCCGACCCGCCCTTGCGCGAATCGCTCGAACGCGAAGGCGCCTGGTGGGCGCACCACATGGTCCACGAACTCGGGCAGCTCGCGGGCACCGAGGAGGCGATCGCGTGGGGCTTTCAAGCTAACTCAAACCCGCCCCAACTTCATACCCACGACCGCTTTGGGAACCGCATCGACGAGGTCGAGTTCCATCCCGCCTGGCACCGCCTGATGGAGGTCGCGATCGGCCACGGGCTCCACGCGCTGCCCTGGCGCGAGCCGCGCCCCGGCGCGCACGCGGCCCGGGCGGCCGCTTTCTACGTGTGGTCGCAGGTGGAGGGCGGGCACGGCTGCCCGGTCTCGATGACCTACGCGTCGATCCCCGCGCTGCGCAAGCAACCCGAGCTCGCCGCGCGCTGGGAGCCGCTCATCACCACGCTCGATTACGACCCGGGATTGCGGCCGGCTGCAAGCAAGCGCGGCGCGCTGGTCGGAATGGCGATGACGGAGAAGCAGGGCGGCTCGGATGTGCGCGCCAACACGACCCGAGCCGTTCCCACCGGTGCCGACAGCGCGCACCTGCTTACCGGCCATAAGTGGTTCTGCTCCGCGCCCATGTGCGATGCGTTTCTCGTCCTCGCGCAGGCGCCGGGTGGGCTGTCGTGCTTCCTACTCCCGCGCGTCCTCGACGACGGCGAGCGCAACCGCTTTCAGATCCAGCGCCTCAAGGACAAGCTCGGCAACCGCTCCAATGCATCCGCCGAGATCGAGCTGGATGGAGCGTGGGCGGTGATGGTCGGGGAGGAGGGAAGAGGAGTGCGGACGATCATCGACATGGTCAACCACACCCGCCTCGACTGCGTCATCGGCTCGGCCGCGCTGATGCGCCAGGCGGTCGCGCAGGCGACCCATCACACCGCTCACCGCAGCGCGTTCGGCCGATTGTTGAGTGAGCAGCCGCTGATGGTGAACGTCCTCGCGGACCTCGCCGTGGAGTCGGAGGCGACCACGGTGCTGATGATGCGATTGGCCGGCGCGTTCGACCGCGCCTCCGATCCGGAGCAGGCGGCGTTCAAGCGGCTGACTCTCGCGGTCGCGAAGTACTGGACGTGCAAGCGGGCGATTGCCGTCGTGTCGGAGGCGCTCGAATGTCACGGCGGCAATGGCTATGTCGAGGAATCGATCATGCCGCGCCTGTATCGCGAGGCCCCGCTCAACTCCATCTGGGAGGGATCGGGAAACGTCAACGCCCTGGACGTGCTGCGCGCCATGGCTCGCGAGCCCGAGGCCGTGACTGCATTCGTGGATGAGGTCGAAGAGGCGCGCGGATCGGACCCAAGGCTGGACGACGCGGTTGACGAGCTGAAGCGACAGCTGTCTGACCAAACCGATGTGGAGGCTCGCGCGCGGAGGGTCGTGGAGCTGATGGCCGTCGTCCTGGAGGCATCTCTGCTGGTCCGCCACGCCGATCCTGCGGTCGCCGAGGCATTCTGCGCGTCGCGTCTCGACTCCAATGGAGGCCGGACGTTCGGCACGCTGCCGCCGAGCGCGGAGCTCGCCGGGATCGTGCGGCGTCACCAGCCGCAGATCTAACTTAGGGTGGTGCGCGCGGAGCTCGAGGAGATCGCGGATGTCTGGCGAAAGTCGCCCGTCTCAGCGATTTCCCCGCGAGAGATCCTGCTCGTCACGGATTTCGACGGCACGCTTGCGGACATAGGTCCAGATCCTTCCCAGACCGTCGCGGTGCCCGATGCGCTCGACGCTTTGCGGCGCCTGTCGCTCGCGCTGAAGCAGGTTGTGGTTCTCAGCAGCCGCACCAGCACCGAGCTCTCGCGGTTGGTGCCGGTGAGCGGCGTGCGTCTCATCGGCGACAGCGGGCTTCCGCCGCTCACTCCTGACGAGAAGCGCGCGCTGGAGCGATTCAACGTCGAGGCTGCGAAACTCGTGGTCTCCATCCCGGGCGCAAAGATCGAGATCAAGCCGGCCAGCACGACGGTCCACCTGCGCGCCGCGCAGATCACGGGCGAGGAGGCGATGGCGCTGCTGCGCCCGCTGCTCAAGGCGACGGGCCTTTCCGGCGCGCAGGGGCGCCGGGTGATCGAGGTCCACACGCCATTTGCCGGGAAGGGCACGGCGCTCGCGGCGTTGCTCAACGAGGTCGATCCCGGCGGCGTCATCTGCATGGGCGACGACGAAAACGACCGCGCGGCCTTCGAAGTGCTGAGCGCGCACCCCATACCTCATATGTGCATCGGGGTGAGCTCGCCCGAGGTGCCGGCCAACCTCTTCGTGCGCTGCGACCTGGTCCTGGACGGCCCGCACCAAGCCACCGCGTTCTTACGGATGCTGGCCGACTGGACCGTGTAGAGGATTTGCCTCCCCACGTAGTGGGGAGGT
>DMCH01000015.1 GCA_003446775.1 Chloroflexota bacterium | reverse complement strand
CGCGCGCTGAGCGACGTGCTCGACCGCGTACTCCTTGTTGAACGGCGTGGAGATCGCGAAGCCGTTGTTCTCGCAGACGAAGATCTCAGGCAGCTTGTAGATCGCGGCGAAGTTGAACGCCTCGTGCGTGTCGCCTTCAGAACCGGCGCCCTCGCCGTAGTTGGTCATGACGACCTTGTCGGTGCTGTCCATCTTCAGCGCGTACGCGACGCCCGCGCCGTGCACCATCTGGGTCGCGACCGGCGAGCCGCCGGAGATGATGTTGAGTCGGGTGTCCGAGAAATGGCCTGGCGTCTGTTTGCCTCCCGAGGCGGGATCGGCGGGCTTCGCCAGCACGGAAAGCATCAGGTCCAGCGGGGTCGTGCCCATACGCATACAGAGCACGACGTCGCGGTAGTAGGGCGACACCCAGTCGTACTTCGGCTTCAACGGCCAGCTGACGCCGATCTGCGCGGCCTCGTGGCCGGCGCAGGAGATGATGAACGGCGCGCGGCCCTGCCGGTTGAGGACCTGGAAGCGGTAGTCGATCTGCCGGCCGAGCAGGATGAAGTAGAACCATTCCTTCAGCGTCTGTTCGTCGATGTCCGTGTCGCGCCACGCGACCGGATCCTGGAACCGCCACTCGGGCTTGAACTCGGGCTCATCCTTTTTCGCTGCCTGCTCTCGCGGCTTCGTGGCGCCCTCCCGCGGCTGCGTCGCGGGGGCCCCAGTGGAAGACGACTGACGCTCTTCTGTGCGCGCCATTAAATGTGTATCGCCCTCCCGTCCACGGCCATCGCGGCTTCCATGACCGCCTCGCTCAGCGTCGGATGCGGGTGGATGTTGCGCCCGAGCTCCCACGCGTCGCCCTGGAAGAGCTGGGTCAGCGCGGGCTCGGCGATCAGTTCGGTGGCGTTGGGTCCGACGACGTGGGCGCCGAGCAGCTGGCCCGTCTTCGCGTCCGCGACCATCTTCGCGAAACCGCCAGTCTCGCCGTGGATAATCGCGCGGCCGAGAGCGGTGAAGGGAAACTTGCCGATCTTCACCTCGCGACCGCTGTCGCGCGCCTGCTTCTCGGTCAACCCGACCGATGCGATCTGCGGATGTGAGTACGTGCATCGGGTGACGAGCTCCTGCTCGAACGGCGCCACGCGCTGGCCTGCGATGTCCTCGGCGGCGGTCGTGCCTTCGTGGGACGCGGCGTGCGCGAGCAGGTAGCCGCCGACCACGTCGCCGATGGCGTGGATCGATTCCACCGACGTGCGCATCCACTCGTCGACCTTGATGAAGCCGTTCGGGTGTGTGGTCACGCCGACCTGCTCGAGGCCGATGTCCTTCGAGCGCGGCGCCCGGCCCACCGCAACCAACAGCTGACGCGCCCACACCTCGCCCTGCTCGGTGTCAACGCTCACGCCGTCTCGCGCCTTCTTCGCACCCTTTACGCGCACGCCGACCCGGCAGTCGATACCCGCCTTCTTGAATGCAGCGAGCATCTCCTTCGAAATCTCCTCGTCCTCGAGGGGGACCAAGCGGTCGAGTCCCTCGAGCAGGGTGACCTTGACGCCCAGCTGGTTATAGAGAGTCGCGAACTCGACGCCGACCGCGCCCGCGCCGATGATGCAGATCGACTCCGGCACCGAGCGCGCGAGGGTCGCGTGGTCGGAGGAGACGATGTACTCGCCGTCGAACTCGATCCCAGGCAACGCCTTGACGACGGAGCCGGTCGCGACGATCAAATGGGGGGCCTTGACCTGCGTGGCCCCGACGACGACTGTGTTCCGGTCGCTCAGCCGGCCGTTCCCGGCGATGACCTCGATCTTGTTCTTCTTCATCAGGAACTGGACGCCCTTGAACAGCTGGCCCACGACCGCGTCGCGACGCGTGGCGATTCGCGGGTAGTCGAAGGTCACCTTGCCCGCGTCGACGCCGAACTCAGCGCCCCTCGCGGATATGCGGTGGTAGAGCTCGGACGATTCGAGGAGAACCTTGGTGGGGATGCAGCCGATGTGGAGACAGGTGCCGCCCAGCTTGTCGGACTCCACCAGGGCGACCTTCAAGCCGAGCTGAGAGGCCCGGATCGCGGCAGGGTAGCCGCCCATCCCGCCCCCCAGGATCACAACGTCGAAGTCACCGGCCGCCATTGATTCAAGTGTAGAAGTCGCCGCTCACCGGCCACCCAGGTCAGGGGCAGCCGGGCTTCAGCAAATTGGCGCGCGCCCGCTTGAAATCGGGGCCACGGACGACCGGCGTGCCGGCGGCGGGGTCGCCGTACCGGTCGACGGCGCCATAGTAGGCAGGCGGGCTGGTGACCTGGGGCATGACGAGCGGGTCGACGCTTGCATCCGGGTTGAGGCAAGGATCCCCGCGCTCAGCGGCCAGGGCCTGCAGGTCAGCCGCTTCACGAAGCATCTGCTCGGTCTTGGCCGCCGAGTACGCATAGAGCAGAACGCTGCTATTGAAGCAGGCCAGGAACACGCAGGCGATCAGCGCGGGCCGCCAGGTCCCGCGCCACGGGAGGTCGCGGGCAGCGTCGGCGAGCAGGAGCAGCCAGAAGACGGCCCCCTCGTATACGTACCGGCCCGATCCGGACTGCTGGTAGCCGATCTGCCCGCGGTTGAGGCCAAGCACGAGGTAGAAGGCGAGCAGCGCGGCCGCGATGCCGACGGTGAAACCATCCGGCCGGCGGCGGCGCCACGAGAACCCGAGGGCCGCGAGCGCGAGCAGGAGTAGGACTGGCCCGACAAGCCCGCCCTCGCCGATCAGCCCGGCGACGCTCGCGCCCAGGCCCCACACCACGTAAAAGGGAAGGACCGCGACGTTCGCGGCGAGCGAAGTGGGCGCGGGCGGCGCGCCTGAGCGGCCGTAGGCGAGGTACCAGGCGCCCAGGGCGAGCGCCACGGGGGCAAGCCAGACCAGGTTCCCGCGCCGCTCAGGGGTGAGCGCGAGCCAGACGGCGGCCGCGATCAGAAAAAAGAGCCCGATCCCTGAGAACATCAGGGAAGCGAAGAGAAGGAGGGCGGTCAGCCAACCTGACTGGACCCCCCCTCCCCCGCGAGCCTCGCTACGCGAGCCTGGCGGGACCTCCCCACGGGGTGGGGAGGCCAGGAGCGCACCGAGCCCGCACGCCACCGAGCCCACGAACCCGATCTGAAACGCCCATAGCAGGTTCTCCCAGGCGGCGCCCATCACCAGCAGGAGGACGGCCGCACCGATCGCGATGAGATCCCCGGCGCGACGCCGCACCAATTCGAAGAGCAACACCACCGTGGTCGCGTGCAGCGCGAGGAGGACTGCCATGTATGGGATGTAGCTGCGCATCCCGACCGTGTTCAGCAGCACCGCGTAAATCAAGCGCAGCAGCATTGCCGGGTGCTCGTTGTGCGGCTGCAGGTAGACGGTCCAGCTCGAGTCCGCGGGCAGGATCACCGTCCATTCGTCGAAGTAGAAGGTGAAGCCGCGCGCCAGCCAAAGGATGGCGGCGCAGGCGATGACGGCGGTGGTCGCGACCAGGAGGCGGGCGTGCGGGACGCGAACGTCCGCCGGCTTCACGTGACGGCCAAGCGGGCAGGATCAGCGGTGCGGCGCGGGATGGCGAGCATGACAAACCAGACGGTCACCGCGAGCAGGATGGGCAGCGGCGTCAGCGGCCACGCCAGCTCCCCCGCGAGCGCAACCACCACCAGCCACGCTCGCTGCCATGCCGGCGGCTGGTCGCGGATGAAAAGCCAGGCCCCGCCGACCAGGATCGCGAAATCCTGCAGGTGCCAGTAGGTGGCGGAGAGCATCGAAACCAGCAGCCCCAAGGCAATGAGTCGGGCGATGCTGGCGTGCCGATTGGCATACGCGGCGGCAACGCCTAGCGCGATGAAGATGACCTGGACGACGTAGCTGATCGGTCCGGGTCCGACGAGGTAGGCCCAGGTGAAATAGCGATTGTTGACGACGTTTTGCGCCTCGGCGAGCAGGCTCCGGTAATCGCTCAGCCCCTGGGTGCCGACCATCAGCAGCGAAGCGATCGCGAGCACGCCCGTGATGGCCGCCCACCCGGCTGCGATTCGCCAGCGCCCTGCGACGAGAAGGACGACCGGCACCGCGATCGCGACCTGCGGCTTCAGCACCGACAGTCCGAGGACGGCACCCGCGAGGTAGGGCTTGCCGGACTCCGCGAGACGCCAGCACGCGACCACGCCGAGCAGCACGAGGATCACCGACTGACCCAGGCTGAGGCTGTAGAGGACCGGATACCAGGCGACTGCGCCGAGCAACCACAGGACGCGCAACCAACCCGTGCCCGGGGCGGCCAGCCACCACGCGCCGGCCAGGGCGGCGACGGATAGGAACAGCCAGACGAAGAACGTCGCCTGCGGCCCGATCAGCGTCAACGGAACTAACAGCCACGCCGCCGGCGGAGGCGAAAGGAAGCGCTCGCCGTCACCAAATGGTGTGCCAGGCCGCATCTGTGAGAACAGCTGGTGCTGAAGGCTCAGCGAATAGACGTGGCTCCAGCCCTGCTCGAGGCCGATCCGGGCTCCGATGTACACCAGCGTCAGGTCGTTGTCGAGCGCATCGTGACGGATCGGGGTGAAGACCCACCAGGCGGTGAGGGCCCCGGCGATCAGCAGGAACCACGCGAGCGCGGCGAGGCCGAGGTTGCGGAGGACCCTGCTGTCGATCCGCCCGATTATGAGAGAGCTAGCCCCGTTCGGCCAGCGGCACCGGTTTTCGGGGTTCGGGTCCGATGTACTCCGACTGCGGGCGGATGAGGCGATTGTTGGCGACCTGCTCGAGCACGTGTGCGGTCCAGCCGGCGGCGCGTGACACCGCAAACGTGGGAGGGAAGAATTCCTTGGGCAGGCCGATGGCTTGCAGCACGCCGGCCGAATAGAACTCCACGTTGGTCGCCTGCGGCCGCTCCGGGTGCTCCTCGTGAAGGATTTCGAGCGCCGTCTCCTCCACCTTCGAAGCCAGTGCGTAAAACGTGGGGTTGATTCGCTCGCACATGGCCTTGAGGATCTTCGCGCGCGGGTCGTATGTCCGGTACACGCGATGACCGAAGCCCATGAACCTCACCTTGCGCTTGCGCGCCTCGCGCATCCAGTGCTCTGCGTTTTCCGGTGTGCCGATCTGCTCCAGCTGGTCCATGACCTGCGAGGGCGCGCCTCCGTGAGCGGGTCCCTTGAGCGCCGCAATCGCGCCGACGAGGCACGACGCGATGTCGGAATCTGTCGAGGCGATGACGCGGGCGGTGAAAGTAGAAGCGTTCATGCCGTGGTCGGCGAGAAGCACCAGGTAGGTGTTGAGCGCGCGCACCAGCTCCGGCGCCGCTTCCTTGCCGTTCAGCATGTAGAGGTAATTGGCGGCGTGGGCAAGGTCGGCCCTGGACTTGACGGGTTCGAGGCCCTGCTGGCGGCGGTGGAAGCCGGCGAGGATGGTCGGGAACGATGCGGTCGCGTGGATCGCAAGCGGTATGGTCGGCTTCGACAGCCGGTGCTCCACTCCTTGGACCGACACCACGCTGCGGAGCACGTCCATCGGGTCGGAATCTTTCGGCAGCGCCTTGAGTGTCGCTGCCGCGGCCGGGGTGAGCGCGCGCGAGCCGGCCAGCTCGAGCGTCAGCGCGTCGAGCTCCGCACGTGTGGGAAGACGTCCATACCAGAGCAGGTGCGCCACCTCTTCGAAGGACATGTCCTCGGCGAGGTCGGCGATGACGTAACCGCGATAGACGAGGCGGCCGTTGGCGCCGTCAACCAGCGAGATCGCGGTCTGGGCCGCGATCACCCCTTCCAAACCTGGGACGTATGTGCTCATCGACTCGCAAGCGGCAGGGGCTTGGTGCCGGGCTGCGGACCTTTCCATATGGACGCGGGGCGGATGATGCGCAGGTCGGCAAGGGACTCGAGCACGTGCGCCGTCCAGCCGGCGACGCGCGAGGCCGCGAATATGCACGTGAATAGTTCCTTCGGGATGCCCACGCCTATGAGCACAACCGCCGCCCAGAAATCCACGTTGGTCGCGTTCGGCCGCTCGGGGTGGGCCTCGTGGAGGATCCTCAACGCGACCTCCTCGGTTTTCTCCGCCGTCTTGTAGGGCTCGGGCGCGGCGGTCTTGGCCATCTCCTTGAGGATCTTGGCGCGAGGATCGTAGGTTCGGTAAACCCGGTGGCCGAAGCCGGCGAACCGTGCGTGCCGAGCATGGGCGTCCTGCAGCCACGCCTCGGCGTTGTCGGCAGTGCCGACCTTCTCGAGCATCGTGGCGGCGGCAAATGCGGCTCCGCCATGAGCCGGGCCCTTCAACGCGCCGATGGCGCCGACCACGCACGACGTGAGGTCGCTGCCGGTCGATGCAATGACGCGAGCAGTGAACGTCGATGCGTTGAGCCCGTGATCTGCCAGCAGCACCAGGTATGTGTCGAGCCACTGGACGCGGTCGGGGGAAGCTTCCTTGCCTTCCATCATCCAGAGCAGGTTGGCCGCGTGGCCGAGCTCCGACCGTGGCTCGATCGGCTCCATGCCCCTGGCTCGCCTGTGCGAAGCCGCCACGATCGTCGGGAGCACCGCGGTGAGAGCGATCGCTTCGTCCAGAGTCGGTTTGGTGAGGGCATTGCTCGCGCCCTGGGCGGAGACGACGGTCCGCAGGGTGTCCATTGGATCGACCTGGGGGTCGATCGACGAAAGCACGCCTTGCGCGCTGTCTTTCAGCCGGCGAGCGGCCGCCATCTGGTGGCGCAATGCGTCGAGCTCGACTTTGCCTGGAAGCTCTCCGTGCCAGAGCAGGTATGCGGTTTCCTCGTAGCTCGCGATGGGCGCGAGCTCCTCGATCAGGTAGCCACCGCTGTAGATCAACCTGCCGTTGGCGCCGTCAACTTCGCTGACGGCGGTCTCGGCCGCGACGACCCCCTCCAGCCCAGGGCTGAACTCAGGCACGAGGGTTAAGTGTACGGAGCCCTCATTTCCGAGATTAGTGTTGAGCCGGTGGCCGTACCCAGCGTCGTGCGCGAGGGCCGCATCTCGCGGCTGTTGCTGATCATCGCGATCGTCGTGGCCGAGGCCGATGAAGCCCTCTACATCTTTGTGATCGTGAATCAGGGTTCAGATCGTCCGGCAGACGTGCTGACAGTTCCATTCGTGGCGTCGTTCATCCAGCTGATGGCGGTTCTCCTGGGCGTCTCGATGCTTACGTCTCCAGCCGTCATCCGGTTTCGCCCTGCGCTGCGCGCCGGCGCGGCAGCCGGCCTGCTCGTCCTGGGCGTATTCGGTGCCTTCTCAATCGGAGCGCCCCTGTTCATCGCCGGCGCCGTCGCCACTGGAGTCGCCGTGAGGACACTGACCCTGACGCCGGGATGGAAATCGATCGTCTCAGCATTGGCGGCCGCCGCGGTGGTCGTCGCCCTCCTCGTGACCGGATTCGAGGTGACCGCCCGTGTGATCGAATGCCCAACTGACGGGAGTTCAGGTGGAAACTGGGCTGGGATTGTCACTCGAGGCTTCAGCTGGGAGTGCACGGGCGGGCAGGTTCACTTCCAGTAGGGTTGCCCCGTTCCGCCAGGCAACAAATGGTTGGCGTTAGCAGGAAATCACCCCTAGGTGCGTTAGGCTTAGACATAGAAACGCGGAGGTAACTATGTCTTCTCTACGTCCTGCAACGATCCTAGCAACGCTATTCCAGATGCTCGGCGGGTCTCTTAGCTCGCCGGCAGAACCGGACGGGCCAGGCTGCTCGTGCGAGCGGTGCGAGCAAGCCTGGAACCGGAACCAGGCGCTCAATCGCATCTCGGTGCGGGCCCGGGTCGGGACCGGCCTGCGACGCGTCGACCCAGGGTAAAAATAAGAGGGAACCTGCCGGTTCCCTCTCATCGCGCGGCTTCGCCGCGCTGCTCTCTTTCCCGCTGTTGGATTTATTGAATGCTTCTCCTGGCCATTGCATGGAGATAAATGGCGTGCCAGGGGACGGCCGGAATGAATCCGGCCTACTTGCCGCGCGTGAAGTCGGTTTAGACCATTCCTAGCTCCCAGCGCGCTTCCTCGGACATGCGCTCTGGGGTCCAGACGGGCTCGTAGACGATGTCGACGCCGGCGTCGTTGACGCCGGGCAGGGTCAGCAAGTGGTCCCGCACGTCCGACATCACCTCGGCGGCCATCGGGCAGCCGAGCGCGGTGAGCGTCATCTTGACGTCGACCCGCTCCGGCTTGATCGCAATGTCGTATACGAGGCCGAGGTCGATGATGTTGACCGGGATCTCAGGGTCGAAGCACTGGCGCAGCACCTCGATCACGTCCTCCGGCTTGACCGTCGAGTCCGGAGCGACCTGGTAGCTGGGGGCGAAAGCCAGTTCGCTCATGGAGTCTCCAGCGGGAGGCCGGCGTCCTTCCAGGCCTTGGTCCCGCCCCGGAAGCTCACGACGTCGTTGACGCCAAGGGCCACGGCCATCTCGGCGGCGACAGCGGACCGCTCACCGACGGCGCACACAAAGATCGTGCGGTCGCGGAACTTGTTTGCGGTCGGGTTGGCGAGGATCGAGTTGAGAACGACGTGCCGCGCTCCGGGTAGGTGGCCTTTGTTCCACTCCCAGTCTTCGCGCACGTCGACAACCTCGTAGCCCTCGTCGATCAGCTTGCGGATGTCGTCGATCTTCAGATCGCGGAACGGCGTCACCTGGTTGCTCATCGGTTATTCCTCGCCCTCGTTTTCGTCAGCCAAACCATACGCACCGACTTTCAGAACTTTCAACGGCAGCAGCGCGCACTTGATTCGCGCGGCGGAGATTTCGATCCCGAGCTCCCCGATCACGTCGGCCTTGCTGATCTTCCTGGCCTCTTCGAGCGAGATGCCCTTCAGGCGCTCCGTCAATAGCGAGGCCGAAGCCTGTGAGATGGTGCAACCGCGCCCGTGGAACTTCACATCGTCGATGACTCCCTCCTTGATGCGGAAGTCCATGCCGATCACGTCGCCACAAAACGGGTTGTCCTCTTCGTGAGTGATGTCGGGGTCTTCGAGGCGGCCGAAGTTTCGCGGGTTCTTGAAGTGGTCGATGATGAACTCGCGGTAGAACTG
>DMCH01000141.1:2284-4042 GCA_003446775.1 Chloroflexota bacterium | reverse complement strand
CGAGGACGCAAACCCAGGCGGTCTCGCGCCACCGTTCCGAGCAGGAAACCTTTGGAGAGATGCGGTCGCTCGTACGGGCCTTCCGGTTCGGAGCCGGCAAGCAGGACCTCCCCTTGAAAGTCGGCGTCGCGCAGGCCCGCTGCGGCGGCGTCCCCGGCGGGACCACCGCCGACGATTACTGCTTTCTTTGTAACTCGCGCACCCGGAGGAGCGACCAGGCAAGGTATCCGCCGAGAACGGCGATCGCGAAGGCATAAGCCGCGATGAGGTACATCATCGGGCGCTACCCGCCTCCGTCGGCGCGACGATGGTTGCCGGCACCACCCGCTCCGCGGCCTGGTCCGTGAGCACCTCGATGCGATACCGGATCCCGATCATCACCGCGGCCAGAAAGAGCGTGCAAGCCATCGTGACAAAGAATGCGATGAGCATCTGCGGTGGCAGCGCGTCGTTGATCACGACGGGGCCCGGATGCACTGTCCGCCACCACGTCACGCTGAAATGCACCACGGGCACGTCGATGAAGCCGAAGATGCCCACCACAGCGGCGAAACGCGCGGCCTGGCGGCCTGGGTCGGCGAGCCTGCGGATCATCAGGTAGCCGGCGTAGATGATCCAGAGCACAAGCGTCGATGTGAGGCGCGCATCCCAGGTCCAGTACGTGCCCCAGATCGGCTTCGCCCAGATCATGCCCATGACGAGCGTCACGGTGGTGAACACGAGGCCCACCAACGCCCCGGCACGCGCAAGCCGGTCGGCGGCGACGTTCTCCTTCCACAAGTAAGCCACGCCGCCGATGAGAACGACCGCGAAGCAGCCGTAAGCCGCGATGGCGGAGCTGACGTGCAGATAGAAGATCCGCTGCACCGGGCCCTGTAGGGCATCGGTCGGCGCGTACAGGAAGATGAAGCCCGCGGCGACGAGCATGAGCACGACCGCGGCGAGGGCTCCCTTTTCGTACCTAGTCATCGAGGACGAACCGAGCCACAAGAGAGGTGAGCACGACGAACAGTATGTCCAAATCAATGAGAAGACCCGACGTGTTGCCGGTGCCACCACCGCCACCCATCGCCGCCTGAACCGCCTGGCCGCCGAAGACGATGAACGGGATCCACAGGGGAAGGGTCAGGAGCGGTAAAAGCAGCTCACGCGCACGCACCCGCGCGACCATCGCCGCGAACAGGCATCCAAGCACGGCCATTCCAACGGTGGCGAGGAGGACCGCGGAAACCACGTCGAACGAAAGCGGCACGCTGAAGAACAGCGCGAGGGCGGGCAGCAGCACGGCCTCGCAGAGGACCAGGAGCAGCGCCGCCGCCAGCGCCTTGCCGGCGAAGATCGCCGCAGGCGAAGCCGGCGTCATGAGCAGCGCCTCGAGTGAACTCTGCTCGCGCTCGGCCGCAAATGCCCGGCCAAATGCAACCAGGCCCGCAAAGACGAGTGCCATCCACAGCACGCCGGGCGCGATGGCCGGCGCGTTTCGCGAGTCGATCTGAAATCCGAAGTTGGCGATCACCAGAGCCAGCACCACGAACTGGGCCAAAGCCGGGACCAGCTCGCGCGTGCGCCACTCCGACGTGAGGTCTTTGCGAGCAACGGCAAGAGCGACGGCGACCGATCTCACCTAATGCACGACCCGCAGCCGCGTCGGGACGCCGACCACCCGCCCGCGACGCAGCACGAGCGTGCGCTGGCACAGCCGGTTGGCGAGCGCGTGGTCATGGGTGGCGATGACCGCGGTGCGGCCCCGCATCACCC
>DMCH01000141.1:0-2020 GCA_003446775.1 Chloroflexota bacterium | reverse complement strand
GCCCTGCCGATCGCCAGCCGCTGCTGCGCGCCGCGCGACAGCTTGTCCGCGGGCCGGCCGGCGAGCTCTGCGAGACCGACCAGCTCGAGCACCTCGGCCACCCGCCCGCGATCAACGCCCTGGAGGGTGCAGTAGAACTCCAGGTTCTCGGCGGCCGACAGCGCCGGGTAAAGCCCGGGCGCATGTGCCACGAAACCGATGACCGCGCGGAGCCGTTGCCGTTCGATCGTCGCGTTGAGCCCGAAGATCTCGATGCGGCCCGATGTCGGACGCGCGGCCGTCGCGAGGATGCGAAGCAGGGTCGTCTTGCCGGCGCCGTTGTCGCCCAGGACCGCAACGTGCTCGCCGGCGTCGACGTCGAGGTCGACCCCATCGAGGCCGACTTCTGAGCCGAAACGCTGTGTTAGAGAGCTGGCAACGATGACGCTCATCGGCCGTCCTCGCCCTCGTCGGGGGTTCGGATGAGGGGCCACAAAACAAAAGGACCCGCGAAGAAAAGGAGCAGCGTCGCGACCACGAGCGTCATGAAGCGCCAACCGGGCTGCGCACCCGCGCGGCCACCGGCGCCACCGCGACGCGCCGGTCACCGGCGTTGCCCAGGAGGACGCCGAGGATGATGATCGCCCCGCCCGCCCAGATCCAGCTCACCAGGGGATTGACGAAGATTCGAAACGAGGCCGAGCCGTCGCCGTTGGTGCCCGCGAGCACGACGTAGACGTCGGCGATAAGGCTGCTGCTGATCGCGACGTGAGTAAGCGACTGGCCGCCAAGCCCCGCATAGGTTGCCCGTGCAGGCTCGAGTGTCTGGCCGCCAAGGCTCATCACCGCCACGAGCTCGGAGTGGTCCGCCAGCTCCCGGTTCTGCACGCCGGTGTACGTGAGGGTGTAGCCGGCGACCGAGACCTGCTGGCCAGGCTGAAGCGTGACGTCCTTCTCTTGCTGCCAGAAATGCGACGCGGCCAGGCCCAGTACGAGCACGGCCAGACCGAGGTGGGCCAGGTACGCGCCGTAATGACGCCTCCTCCTCATCACAAGCGCCGCCGCCCGCGACCAGCCTCCGCCGGCGAGTCGCCATCGGCCGGCGGCCCGCACGTACTCGTAGACAACGGTGACGGCGACGGCGAACGCCAGCGGCAGGCCCAGAAGCGCGGGCAGCGAACGCACGCCGGCTACGAGCAGCGCCGCCAGCAGGAATGCAAATGCACTCGCCGGCCATCGCAGCGACCGCCACAGGGGCGCGCCGGCGTGTCGCCACGGCACCAACGGGCCGGCCGCCATGAGCGCCAGCAAGGCGGCGAACAGCGGGCCGGTCGCACGCTCGTAATAGGTGGCACCGACAACGCGCTGCTGGCCGAGCATGCCCGACACCAGCGGCAGCATGGTGCCCCAGAGCACCACCACGATCACGCCGATGAGCAGCAGGTTCTGCAGAGTGAACGCGCCCTCGCGCGACACCGCCGGCGCAGGCTCGCCATGGCTCTTCAGATCTCCGGCGCGGAAAGCAAGCAAGCCGACCGAGAAAATCAGGCATGCGCCCAGGAACCCCAGGAACCACGGCCCGATCGCGCTGACCGCGAACGTGTGCACGGACGGGACTATCCCGCTGCGCACGATGAAAGTGCCGAACACGACCAGCAGGAAGGCGAGGATCACAAGCCCGAAATTCCACCCGCGCAGACGCCCGCGACGTTCCTGGACCTGCGACGAGTGTAGGTAGGCGGTGGTCGCGAGCCACGGCATGAACGCGACGTTCTCAACCGGGTCCCAGCCCCAGTAACCGCCCCAGCCCAGGACGTGGTATGCCCACCACATGCCCAGGACCAGGCCTGCGCTCTGGAGCCCCCAGGCCACAAGCGCGAAGCGGCGCGTGTGAGCGATCCAGGCGGCGTCAGACCGGCCGGCGAGCAGCGCCGCCGCCGCGAAGCTGAATGGGATCGCAAACGAGGCGAAGCCCGCGAGCACGACCGGCGGGTGGATGAGCATGCCGCCGTCGCGCAGGACCGGGTTGAGTCCCAGGCCG
>DMCH01000138.1 GCA_003446775.1 Chloroflexota bacterium | reverse complement strand
ACGAGCATCTGGCCGACCGCGGCGACCGGCCAGAGCCAGATCATGGCCGCGCCTAGGTGCGCGAGGCCGAATCCGTAGTTCGCGAACAGCCCGGTGGTGATGGAGATGATCGAGAAGGCGACGGCGTAGAGCGAAAAGAGCCTCAGCGCCCGGCGGAGCTCCTGCTTGTAGCCGAAGGACTGGTTGATGCCTTCGTCGGACGCCGCCACTTGCTCGGACACAGGCCTTCTCTCCTTATATCTATGTGATCTAGGTGCTGGGCCCGAGCACGCGCTCGAGGTAGGCGTTGCCGAACACGCGGCCCGGGTCGAGGCGGTCGCGCACTGCGATGAACCGATCCCAGAGCGGGTAGCGCGGCCTCAGGGTCGCGGCGGTCTGGAAATGGAGCTTGCCCCAGTGCGGGCGGCCCTCGTGGGCGTTCATGATCGCCTCCACCTCTCGGAAGTAGGGCTCGTACTCGAAGCGGTGGTAGACGTGAACGGCGATGTAGCCGGTGTCGCGCGCGTACGCCGGGCTCAGCGGGATGTCGTCAGCAGCCACCGCGCGCACCTCGACCGGAAAGCTGATGAGCAGGCGCTTGCGCTCGATCATCGCGCGGATGTCCCGGACGGCCGCGATCAGCTGAGAGCGCGGCACCGCGTACTCCATCTCCGCAAACCTCACGAGCCGCGTGTTGGCGAAGATGCGATCGCTGCGGTCCGTCATCTCCTTGCGCGACATCGTTCGCGCCGTGATGGCGGCGAGGCCGGGGATCCACGTACGACGCACCTGAGCCGCTCGTTGGATCATCCCGAACGCATGGTTCTCGAGCAGGATGTCGTTGACGTAGGCGCCGAAACCCGTGCGGCGCAGATTTGCCGGCGGGGCCTCTTCGGTGCGCGTGTTGGTGATCGCCTGCGCCCATTCCGTGTGCGGAAACCAGAAGAACTCGAAGTGGTCGTTCTGCTTGCAGAGCTCGTCGAACTGGTCGAGCAGCTCGTCGATCCGGCGCGGCTCCTGCACGGAATGGATGTTGTAGGCAGGCACGCAGCGCAAGGTCACGGTCGACAGGACGCCGAACGCGCCCAGGCTCACCTGTGCAGCCTTGAACGCCTCGGGATCCAGGTCGGGCGAGCAGCGCAGCACGTCGCCGTGGGCGAGCACCACCGAGAGCGCCACGACCTGGCTCGAGAGGTTGCGGAAGCGCTCGCCGGTGCCGTGCGTCGCTGTGGAGATGGCCCCGCTGATCGTCTGGTAGCCGACGTCGCCCATGTTCTCCATCGCCAGCCCGAAATGCGCGAGCGCATCGCTGAGCTCGAGGATGGTGATGCCGGCTTGGGCGGTCATCGTGGCCGCGTCTCGGTCGACGTCGAGGACCTTGTTATAGCGGTCGAGCCTGATGAGGCAGCCGTCGGTGCATCCGATGTCGCTGAAGCTGTGCCCGCTGCCGATGACCTTCACGTGCTCGCCGCGTTCGGCAGCGGCCCGGACGATGGCAACGATCTCTTCTTCGCTTGTGGGTGACTCGATGCGGGTGGGGCTGCAGCTGTAGGTACCGCCCCAGTTGGTCCACCTGGTGCGGGCCTCCGTCACCATCCGCGCAAATCGACCTCCCAGGTCTCGAGCACCTCGCCGTCGCGGACCAGGTGCATGCGCTCGTGGTAGGCGATGGTCGGATCGACATGTGACGGCAGGACGCGGATCTGGTCGCCGACCGCGACGGATGTCTCCGGGATGAACGTGATGTGCTCGTCGGAAACGATCAACACGTTGCCGCCACCGGCGATGTCAGGGTTGCCGTGGTCCATTCCCAGCGCTTTGAGGCCGCAGTTGGCGACCGCGTAGCCCGCCGCCGAGGTCGAGATGACGGTCGCGAGCACGCTCGCGGCTTGCTTGAACGGGAGCCCGAGTTTGGCGTAGGCAGCGTCCATGAGCGCATACGAGCCGGCCTGGATCTCGTTGGCCCAGGTGTTGAGGTCATATGAGCCGGTGCCGCCGGCGGAGATGACATCGCCGCCGACATCCTTGTGCGCCTGCACCAGGAGCTCCATCGCCTTGGCTGTCAACTCCTGCCGCAGCGTGCGGTCGTCGAGCCCGACCGCGTGGCCCTCGTAGCCCATCACCCCGCGCACGACCAGGCCCTTGGACCGAGCCATCTCCGCCAGGGCGCCGGCACTCTCGGGCGCGCAGCCGCAGCGCGGCAGCCCCACGTTGACGTCGATCAGAACCTCTTTGACGCCACCCTTGGCCGCGGCCTCGATAGTCTGGAGCGAGTCGACCGCGACGGTGATCCGGGCGTCCAGGCGGCCGAGCCGGGAGGCGTCAAGGACCTCATTGGCCAGCAAGATGTCCTCGCCCAGACCCGCCGCGGCCATCCCCTCGACCTCTTTGATGGTCGCGCACGTGAAGGTGTGATGGCCGGCCGCGAGCTGACGCCGTGCGAGGGCGGTGCACTTGTGGGCCTTGACATGCGGGCGGAGGCGCGGCCCCGGCAGCGCGGTGGCCATGGTCGACAGGTTGTGCTCGAGCGCGTCCGCGTCCACCAGCAGAGCCGGGGTCACCAGCTCCTCGATGCGGGTCGCGGCCACGCGTGCATCATGCCA
>DMCH01000084.1:3218-5993 GCA_003446775.1 Chloroflexota bacterium | reverse complement strand
CGCGCGTCTCCTCGAGCGTGGTGTAGCAATCCTTCGGATAGTCCCGGAACTCACAGCCGGTGGACTTGAGGAGGATGAGGTCGGTGAGCCCTGACACGACCCACGCGCCCTCTTTCGTATAGGTCACCATGGCCAGCCGCTTCTCCGCGCCGCCGCTGGCGAAAGCGTGTGGATGTGGGCGGCCACCCACATTGATGCGTGCCCACGCGTACTCCTCGACCGACACCCGAGCGCGATGCACGGGCGCGAACTCGTCGACGAAGTGGCGAGCCAAACGCAGGGCGAACTCCTCGATCTCGCCGACAAAGCTTTCCTTGGCAAATGCAAAGACGGTGTTCTTCTGAGTATCCGTCGGCACGATGTTGCTGTTGTCGCCGTCGATGTGGCTGGCTTTGAAGTCGCCGGCGAGCGCGATGGTGACGCTGACGTCCTTGATGTCGTGGGTCCCACCAACCCTGGTCACACGCACCAAATGCGTTTCGGCCTTGCCGTACTGGTTGTCGCCGAGGACGATCGTCATTGGCCTTTGTAGGTGGAGTAGCCGAATGGGCTCAGGAGCAGCGGCAGGTGGAGGTGGCCGTCTTCCAGGTTGAAAATTACCGACACGGCTGGATAGAAGGCGCTCAGGCCTGACCGCTCGAAGTAAGGCCGAGTGTCGAACTCGAGGCGGTACTCGCCCGGTTCAAGCTCCTCTTCGGTGAGCTCGCGGATTCGTCCATCGGAGTCGGTCACCGCGCTGCCGACCTCCTTCCAATCGCCGTTGGGCTCGCGACGGTGCAGGGTGACCCCAAGTCCCGCTGCGGGCGTGCCGCGCGCCGTGTCGAGCACATGCGTCGAGATGCTCATGAAACCAGGTCCAACAGCCGGTCGACGGCGATCTTCGAGAGCTCACTGCGCGCCTCGGCGAGCTCCATGGCGGGATCGTTTTTCATGCGCCGCCGGAGCTCGGACAGGATCTCCTCCCCGCTCCGGCCGCCGGCCCTGATGAGAAAGACGTGCCCAAACTTCTCCTCATACTGCCGATTCTCGGCTTCGAGCGCGGCCAGGGTCACGGCTGCTGATTGCATGGCGCGGCCCTGCTCGCGCTGGGAGCTCTCCGGCGCGTCGCCGCCCCGCTCGCCGATCCGCGGGTGGGCCTTGAACGCAGCTACCCACTCGTCATCGGTCAGCCCGTTCAACGCATTCGAGGCGGTGGTCACAAACGATTGGGCATCGGCGTAGGGCCGGCGCGAGCTCACCTCCGCCGCCCAGCGCCGATTGGCGAGGCATTTGTAGAGGGAGTCAGCGGCTTCTCTTTCCGGCAGGGCGTTGAATTCTTCAATCAACACCCAGCGGCACCAACTGGAAATTGGCCACGTCGACCAGCCCGCGGTCGGTGATCTTGAGCTCGGGGATGACCGACAGCGCGAGGAAGCTCAGGGTCATGAAAGGGGCGGCCATCGTCACGCCCGTGCCCGCCAGCCGGCGCTCCATCGAGTTGAGGCGCTCGTGCACCACCGCGAGCGGCTGGTCGCTCATGAGGCCGGCGACCGGCAGCGGCAGCTCCTCCACGACGCGACCTCCTTCGGCGACCACGATGCCGCCTCCGATGTCGGCGAGGCGGCACGCGCATGCGGCCATGTCGGCGTCGTCGACGCCGAGGATGACGATGTTGTGCGCGTCATGCGCGACAGTCGATGCGAATGCTCCCCGCTGCAGACCGACGTTGGTGGCGAATCCCAGGCCGATGCGCCCGGTGGCGTGATGGCGTTCGAGCACCGCGATCTTGACGAGGTCTCTGGATAGGTCGGCGACGATGCTCCCATTGCGGACAGCGGGCTCCGCCACCTCACTTCCCGTCAGGAGCTGGCCGGGTATGACCCTCATGACCCGAATATGACGGGGTCCGCTGGGAATGCGAAACGAATCGGGGGTCACCGGGGCCAGATGTATGGTCTGCCGCACCCAGTCCGGCACGGTGAGCTTGGTGAAATGCGGAGGGGCGCCGCGCTTGAAAACCTGGCGTGGCGCGAAGGAGACGAGGTCGTCGAGCACCAGGATGTCCGCCTGGTAGCCGGGAGCAATGGCTCCCAGGTGCCAGAGCCGGTGATAGGTGGCGGGATTGATGGTGGCCATCACGATCGCATCCTCGGCGCTGATGCCGTCCGCCACCGCCACGCGCACCATCTGGTTGATGTGGCCCTCCTCGACGATGAAGCCCGGCTCGCGGTCGTCGGTGCAGAACATGCACCAGTCGGTTCCGAATTTCTTCACGAGCGGTAGGAGATCACGCAGGTTGCGGGCGATCGAGGCCTCGCGGAGCATCACCCACATCCCCAGACGCCGCTTTTCCAGCGCCTCCTCGTACGTGGTCGCTTCGTGATCGGACCGGATGCCCGCGGCGATGTAGGCGTTGAGGGCCGGGCCTCGGACCCCGGGAGCGTGGCCGTCCACATGGTCTGTCAACCCGGTCGTGAGCTTCGAAACCTCCGCCTCGGCGCCGGCGATGACTCCGGGGAAGTTCATCATCTCGGCCACCCCGATCGTGCGATGGCGGCGAAGAAGGCTCTCGATGTCGCCCGTGGTGAATGGCCGCCGGGGTGACTCGAAGCGCGAAGCCGGCACGCACGACGACGCCATCACGTAGACATCGAGGGGCAGGTCGGTGCAGCAATCGAGCAGCCAGTGGATGCCGTCGGTGCCGAGCACGTTGGCGATCTCGTGCGGGTCGGCCACGACCGCCGTGGTGCCATGGGTCAGGACGGCCCGAGCGAACTCGTCGACCGTCAGCTTGGA
>DMCH01000084.1:1932-2961 GCA_003446775.1 Chloroflexota bacterium | reverse complement strand
TCCTTGGTGAATACGGAGAGCACCTTTCCGCCCGCCAGCACGAGGTCGGCCGGCTCGTCACCCCGCGCGACTGCCATCCAATGCGCGTCGATGGCAGTCAGAATACGGCAACGCTATTCGGGCGCTACCTCTCAGGCCGGGCTAGGTCCGTTGATCCGCAGGCATTTGGACCTGGTCGTCGGAATCGGTGACGATCACTCGTACTCGCTGCACGGCGTTGTTCTGCACGCCTTCGCGATTCCAGTTGCCGGCTGTGGGCTGGACGTTGCCTTTGCCGTCGGTCGCGCGCACGCTGAGCTCATATTCGCCTGGTTTGGTGGCGGTCCACACATAGCTCCAGGGGCGCCATGCATATGGCGAGACCGGATCACCCAGATCGGCCGGAGCCCAGGACCCACCCCCGTCCACGCTGACTTCCACTTTCGTGACCGGCGCGCAGCCAGACCATGCGCGACCTGAAAGCACCTGGCGGGACGGGGCTACAAAACGCACGCGCGACATGAAATCCGGAATGCCCGGCGGCACCATCAGGGCACGCGGGAGTATGCGGGTGACCGGCACGCCCGGGTCATCGTCCGAGCGACGGTAGTGGTAGGCGGTGGCCTGCTGGTAGCCGTCGAAGCCGCTCCCGAGCACCGTGATCGCACGAAGCCACTTGACGTGCGCCATGCCGTACCAGCCGGGGACGATCAGGCGAAGCGGAAAACCATGTTGCGGAGGCAGCGGTTGCCCGTTGATGGCGTAGGCGAGAAGGATTTCGTCTCGCCGGCACTCGGCCAGGGGCAGGCTGCGCTCGTATTGCTGCTCGACGTCGCCTTGAATCCCGCGATCGAGCCCCGTGAACACCACATCGCCGCCTTCATCGATCGGCCCGGCCTCGTCCAGGAGGGGGCTCAATGGCGTCCCTGTCCATTCGGCCGTTCCGACCGCCTCCATCAGCCACGGCTGGCTCAGCGGGCGGGGTGAGAGACGGGCTCGGCCGTTGCCGGCGCACTCGAGCGTCACCGCGATGGTCGCCGAGGGACGGGC
>DMCH01000084.1:0-1608 GCA_003446775.1 Chloroflexota bacterium | reverse complement strand
GGTCAGCGCCCAGTCGCTCGGGTCCACAGCCGGAATGTCGAAGTGGATCAGGAGGTAGTGCAGGCCGATCGGGGTGATCTCGTAGCGCAGAGCCTCGAGCGGCATCGAGTGGTTGCGGACCGCCAGCTGAAGCTCGCTCGGCGTGATGTCCGGCCCGGCGATCAGCGTTCCGGCGGGCAGCGAATCCGTCACCTTCCCAGTCATTTGTTTCTCAACCCTAACTCCACGCCATGGAGAGATGACGCGCGCGAGATCCGCCGGCGCCGAAATTGTGCAAACATCTGTTCGACATGGCTGGTGTCTCGGATCTGGGCCTCAACCGGGCCGACCCGGCGACTCTCGTGGTCGACCTGAACTGTGCCTTCGCCTCGATCGAGCAGCAGCACGACCCCCGGCTGCGAAACCGTCCCCTGGCCATCGCCGCCTACGCAACCGACGCCGCGACGATCGTGTCTGCGTCGCGGGAAGCTCGTGACCTCGGCATCAGGACCGGCATGCGGGTCTTCGAGGCGAAGGCGATCTGGCCCTCGATCGCGGTGGCGGAGCCAAACCCACCCCGCTACCGAGCGGTGTCGGACCAGCTGGTCGCGATCATGACGCGGCACAGCCCCGACGTCCTCCGCATGTCGATCGATGAAGCCTCCATGAACCTGGCCGGGACGCCCGACCTGGTCAAGCTGGGACCAGAGGGCGTCGGGGTTGCGATCAAGACGGCGCTGCGGCGGGAGGCCGGCGAGTGCATCACCTGCTCGGTCGGCATCTCCACGTCGATCTGGATGGCGAAGCAGGCGTCCAACCTCAACAAGCGCGACGGCCTGGAGCGGATCGACCACACCAACCTCGTCTCGGCCCTCGAACGCCTCCGGCTCACCGACCTGTCCGGCATCGCCGAGGCCACCGCGCGCCGGCTCCTGCGGGCCGGCATCCACACGCCGCTCGAATTCCTGCGCGCCAGCCCCGACCAATTGCGCCTCGCGGGCATGCAGCGGGCGGTCGCCGAAGGCTGGCTGCGACGGCTCCGGGGCTTCGAGGTCGGCACGTTCGAAGGTCCCGCGCGCAAGAGCTACAGCCACTCACACGTGCTGGCGCGAGCGACCAGCTCGCAGGGTGAGCTGGAGGAGCTGCTCATGCGCCTGTGCGAGATGGTCGGCCGCAGGCTCCGGGCCGCAGGCCGGCGCGGCAGGGTCGTGTCGGTGGGCGTTGTCTACCGCCCCGACGTCGACCGCTTTTCGAAACAGTCGACACTGGCCAATCCGATCGCCACCGGGGAGGAGATCTACCGAGCAGCGCTGGCACTCCTGGCCGGCCGTGACGTCAGGCGCGCAGTCGGAACATTGGGTGTCGGGCTGTCGGGACTAAGCGATGACGACGGCCAGCTGGACCTCTTCGCGGGGCCGTCCCGGCCGCGCGGCGAGCGTTTGGAGGTGGCCATGGACGCGATCCGAGACCGATTCGGTGAGGACGCCGTGCAGCGGGCGCGGCTCCTGGGTCGCGCTCCGGTGGTCCGGGATCGGATCGCGTTCGGCAACACCGGCCAACCGGATGACAAGAAGTGAACCTTACCCGCGCGCCGCGATAGGGCCCATTCCCATGCGTTTTCATGGGGGC
>DMCH01000148.1:1303-5282 GCA_003446775.1 Chloroflexota bacterium | reverse complement strand
CGCGGCGCAGCATCAAGCGTTCAGTGCAACCGTCTTGATCGCGCAGAACGGCTAGATCCTGCTGGACAAGGGCTATGGCTGGGCCGATCAGAGTCAGCGCCTGCCCAATCGTCCAAGCACGAGATTTCGGATTGCTTCAGTCACCAAGCAATTCACAGCCATGGCAATTCTCCTCCTGCAGGAGCAGGGCAAGCTGCGAGTGCAAGATCCCATCTGCCTTTACATCAGCGGTTGTCCCGCCACCTGGAAGACGATCACGATCCAGCACCTGCTCACACACACGTCCGGTATCCCTGATTACGTCACAACGTTCCCGCCGCAGCAGGCCGCTACACCCGCTGAGCTGATCGCAGCTTTCGAGAGCAAGCCACTTGATTTTGCGCCCGGAACCAAATGGCGCTACAGCAATTCCGGCTATGCGATTCTGGGATCCATCATCGAAAAGGTGTCGGGCGAGTCCTATTCGGCATTCCTTCAACAAGCGATTTTTCAGGTGCTTCACCTGAGCAACACCGGCTATGACCAGAATTCCCCCTCCCTGCCAGGTCACGCAACGGGATACAAGCAGCCCTGGGTGAAGGCCGACTACATCGACATGTCCGTTCCCTATGCGGCGGGCACGCTGTACTCCACGGTTGACGACCTCTTTCGATGGGACCAAGCACTGTTCAATCGCAAGTTCGCCTCTGGCGAGTCCGTCCAGCAGATGTTCACTCCGCAAGTGACGGCCTGTGATGGACAGGGAACGCTCTGCGCAGCCTCTGACTGTGATGCGCAGAGAATCAACTGCTACTCGTACGGGTACGGTTGGTTCCTCGGGCAATTTCCAGTTGGAGGACCGTATGTCCGCGCCACCTGGCATCCAGGGGGCATCCAGGGTTTCGCTTCGCTCAATCTCTACTACCCCGATCAGGAGATCACGCTGATCGTGCTGAGCAATCTCGAAAGCTTCAACTGGACCTTGATCACAGAGGATGTCCAAACGAACTTCATCCAGCCGCTCATTTGAGACTTTGGCTGGTGGCGAGCCTCCCCGCCTAGTCCTGGACTGTCAGCGGGCCCTCGAACCGGTTGGTCGCGCCGCTCTCGGCCCGGATCACGTGCATCACCGCGTTGATGAGGGCCAGGTGTGAGAAGGCCTGTGGGAAGTTGCCGAGGTGGCGGCCGCTGCGTGGGTCGATCTCCTCGGCGTACAGCTGCAGCGGGCTCGCGTACGAGAGCAGCTTCTCGCAGAGCTCCCGCGCGCGCGTGATCTCTCCGATCTCGCACAGCGCCGACACCATCCAGAACGAGCAGATGGTGAACGTGCCCTCTTCGCCGGACAGGCCGTCGTCCGTCTCCGCCGTGCGATAGCGCAAGACCATGCCGTCCTCAGTCAGCTCGTCGGCGATGGCGAGCACGGTCGCCCTCACGGGCGGGTCGTCGGGCGGCAGAAAGCGCACCAGGGGAATCAAAAGCACCGACGCGTCGAGCCCGGTCCCGCCGTAGTGCTGCACGAACACGCCGCGCGAGTCGACGCCGTGGTTGCAGATGTCGGTCTTGATCTCATCGGCGACCGCCTGCCAGCGCTTGGCCAGGTCGAGGTCGCCGTGCAGCTCGGCCAGGCGGGCGCCGCGGTCGCACGCGACCCAGCACATCAGCTTCGATGACGTGAAGTGCTGCGGCTCGCCGCGCACCTCCCAGATGCCCCGGTCAGGCTTCTTCCAGTTCTCGATGGCCGCTTCGACACAACGCTTGAGGATCGGCCAAACGACCTCGGGCAGGTAGTCCCTCGACTTCGTGTGCAGGTAGACCGAGTCGAGGACCGCGCCCCACACATCGTGCTGCTTTTGCGAGTAGGCGGCGTTGCCGACGCGCACCGGCCGCGAGCCCTCATAGCCGCTCAGGTGGTCGAGCGTGCGCTCGGGCAGCTCGCGCTCGCCCCCGATGCCATACATGATCTGCAGGTCCTGCTGGCCGGCCGCGACATCGGCGATGAAGTAGAAGAAGTCGTTGGCCTCGCGCGCGAAACCGAGGGTGTACAGGCCCCACAGCATGAAAGTGCCGTCGCGGATCCATGTGTAGCGGTAGTCCCAGTTGCGCTCGCCGCCGATCGCCTCGGGCAGCGAAGTCGTAGGCGCCGCAAGCAGCGCGCCCGTGGGGCTGTACGTCAGACCCTTGAGCGTCAGCGCGCTCCGCTGCAAAAAACTCTGCCACGGATGCTCGGGAAACTCGCCGCGGTTGATCCACTCGCGCCAGAAATCAGCGGTGCGCTCGGTGCGGGCGAAGGCTTCGTCCGCGTCCGCCGGCGGCGGATGCTCGGCCCAGAACTCGTCGGTAGTCGAGTACTGCGACCGCGGCCAGGCGAGCGCGACAAAGGCCTTCTCTCCCTGGCGCAGGGTCTGGGTGGCGTGTGCGCCAGGTCCTTCGAAGCCCATGCGCAGGTCGGTGACCAGCCGCAGCGGGACGTCGCCCTCGCCGCCCCTCGCCACCGCCTCCCCGTAGCCTGGCCCGGAGTACTCCCATTGAGCTGCCGTCTGCCCGTAGTTGAAGGTGGGATGGCAGTCGAGGCTCAGCTCGACGCTGCCAACCACGCACTTCGCCGTGCGCAGGAGGATGTGCTCAGCCTCGTAGTCGGTGGGCGGGCGGCGGTGCGTCCCTGAGCGGCGCTGGCTGTGGTACCAGGGACCGATGCACAGCGCATCGCGGACGATGAGCCAACCCGTGCGCGTGCGCCAGGTGGTCTCGAGGACGAGAGTGCCCGGCAGGTACCGGCGGCCCGCCGGCACCATCACCCCGCTGGGGGCAAACCGGAAGGCGCCGGCCGCGCGGTCGAGGATGGCCGCGAACACGCTCGGGCTGTCGGGACGCGGAAGGCACATCCACTCGACGCGGCCGCTGGGGGCGATAAGGGCGTTGACCTCGCAGTCGGAGAGGAAGGCGTATTCGGCGATGGGCGGGAAAGCGCTCGCGATGTGGCCCATGGAGGGGGCCAGGGCCTCCGCCGGAGCCGCCCGGCTACCGCCGTTGACGGCCGGCTCGACCGCCTTTCCGAGGTCTTCGATGCGGGCTTTTCTTGCCATTTCAGCGGGTGAGGACGCTGATCATATGCCGCGCGCGCGGGGCTTGCCCAACATCAGCTTCTTGATGGCCTGGCGCACCCGATCGAGCACCACATCGAGGTCGCCGACGCCATCGATCTCCAGCACCGACACGCCTCGCCCGCGGTAGTGATCGAGCACTACCGCCGTGCGATGGTGGTACTCCCGCATGCGCTCCATGATCGCGTCGCGTGTGTCGTCGGCCCGGCCCTCGACCGCCGCGCGGTGCAGCAGGCGGTCGATGAGGGCGTCCTCAGGCACATCGAGCGAGACGACGAAGTCGACATTCCGAGGCGCCAGCATTCTGTCGAGCGCCTTCGCCTGCTCGGTGGTCCGCGGGAAGCCATCCAGGAGCACGTTCGAGGTGGGGTCGATGCGGCTCAGCCGGCTCTCGACGATGCGGTCGATGAGGTCGTCGGGGACCAGGTCGCCGGCGGCCATGATGCGAGCCGCCTCGTTGCCGACGGCGCTTCCATGCGCGACCTCCGAGCGCAGGATCTCGCCGGTCGACAGGTGCGACATGCCGAACTCTTTTTCGACTCGAGCCGCCTGCGTGCCCTTGCCGCTGCCTGGAGGCCCGAAGATCAATCCGATCATCGAGGCGAGGCCCGGCGCTCGGGCAATGAAATGGTGGTGATCAATGCGGCGTCTTCCGGCGCTCTGGGAGGGAAATGGACTGCCGCCGCTGCCACCAGAAATATGAGGAAAAACCTGCCGGTTTTCCCTCATCGCCGGGCCGGCTGCGCCGGCGCGGCTGCGCTCTTTCCCGCTGATGTGATTGTCGAAAAGTTACACCTGGCCACGTTTGGCAGGCCTTTAATCCAGCCATGTTGCGGCCGGGATAAACCCGGCCGCCCCTGCCACGCTGCCAAACGATGGTGATCAATGCGGCGTCTTCC
>DMCH01000148.1:0-1049 GCA_003446775.1 Chloroflexota bacterium | reverse complement strand
GATCAATGCGGCGTCTTCCGGCGTTCTGGGAGGGAAATCGATTGCCGCCGCTGCCACCAGGTCATCGCCTCCGCGTCTTCGAGCAAGGCATGGGCGGCCGGATGAGGCCCTGCCGGCTTGCCCGCGTTGCTCAGCGCCAACCAGCGCCTCGTGATCTCAACATAAACGTCCGCCTCGGTCCAACCAGGGAGCTGTTCGAGCACCCGGTGCTTGCGGATGACCTCGGCGATGGGCGTGTAGACGTTGTCATACCAGCTGGCGGCGGCCTCGATCACGGACACCTGGTGGCCCGCCTCCAGACCCATGAAGTAGCGATGCCCGAGGATGTGCTTGAAGATCTCGTCATAGCGCCCGAGCCGGCTGCACTCGAGTCGCGCCTGAGGACGCGTTCGGTGAAGCTGCGTGCTTTCGAGGAATGCGTTGTATTCGGCGGCTCTCAAGAGGTTGGCCGGGTCCACCTTGGTTCCCAGCGGCGCGCGAGTGTGGACCTCGATGACCCGCGCATTGATCGTGTCGCGACCAAGGTTGCGCGCCACCGAAACCCGATGGTGGCCGTCGATCACGTAGTAGCCCTCGCCCACCTTGTACACATCGATCGGCGGAAGCTCTTCGCCCTCGACCATCTCCTGGTAGATGCGTGTCCACCGGTGCCTGAGCCTTCTCGAGACTGGGAGAAAGCCGGGGTCGAAGTCGCCTGCCTTGGACAAGGAAGACGCTGAGCCGACT
Source organism: Chloroflexota bacterium (assembly GCA_003446775.1). Lineage (GTDB taxonomy): Bacteria > Chloroflexota > Dormibacteria > Dormibacterales > Dormibacteraceae > UBA10449. The sequence goes on along the minus strand of DMCH01000148.1, from coordinate 323 downwards.
ATCGCATTGAGCGGAATCTCGTGCACCCCGCCGAACGACCGGCCCTCCGCTCCGGCCGCCGCGAGCACTGCATCCAGCGACGGCAGCCGCCGCGAACGGCCCGTGAGCGTCGCCCCGACCGCCCTCCAGAAAGCGCGAAAGCGGGCGGCATCGAAGTCCTGGATGGCTCGTATCTGCTCAACCACGGAAGGGCGGGCCCGCTACAGCAGGGCTAGCTCAGTCTCGGCGTCGAAAAGATGCAGGGTGCGCGTGTCCAGGCCCAGCTTGACCCGATCGCCCGGCTCCACCTTGAGCTTGGGGTCGACGCGCGCGGTGACCGTGTC
>DMCH01000051.1:18998-23304 GCA_003446775.1 Chloroflexota bacterium | reverse complement strand
CCGTTGACGACCTTGATCCGAGGCGAATGGTCGGTGACGCCGAGGTACTTATAACCGAGCGACTTCGCCGCCCGGGCCATCTCCAGCATGGTCGCCCGGCCGTCGCTCCAATCGGTGTGGGAGTGAAGGTCGCCCTGGTACGCGGCGAGGTCGATGGCCGACTCGTCATCCCGCGCGGGTTGGCCCGTCTCCGCGCGAAGCCTATCGAGATACGAGCTGTGCCCGGTCTCGACCAGCCCGGCCAGCACCTTCGCGATGCCCGCACCAACTCCCTCGATGGCAGTGAGCTTGTTGGCCTTGTGCAATGCGTAGAGGTCTGGCCGCTCGAGCGCGAGCGCCCACGCGGCCGCCGAGAAGGCCCGGGCGCGATAGACCTCCTTGGGATCCTGCCGCAGCAGATAGCCGATCTCGGAGAGGACCTGCGCCGCGGCGATCGCATCCATTCATCAATTGTGTGAGGATTCGGCGATGGCCAAGCCGAAGCTCACCCGGGGGGACGAGATCCCCGAGCTGATCGAGTCGCTTCTCGCCGAGCTGGGCGAGGACCCGACCAGGCAGGGCCTGAAGGGGACGCCGACCCGCGTCTCCCGAGCGCTTCGAGAGCTCACGGACGGGTACGGAGTCAGCGTCGCGGACATCATCGCCGGCGCCGTGTTCGACCAGGACTACGACGAGATGGTGCTCGTCAAGGACATCCCGTTCTACAGCCTGTGCGAGCACCACATGCTGCCGTTCTTCGGCAGCTGCCACGTCGGCTATCTGCCCAAGGGCAAGGTGGTCGGGCTCAGCAAGATTCCCCGCGTCGTCGGTGCGTTCGCCCACCGTCTACAGCTGCAGGAACGCATGACCAAAGAGATCGCGGAGGCGCTGAACGAGGCGGTCGCGCCCAAGGGGGTCGGCGTCGTGATCGAGGCGCGGCACCTGTGCCTGGAGATGCGCGGCGTGCAGAAGCCGGGGGGCCAGATGATCACGTCCTGCATGCTCGGCACCTTCCGCAAGGACGCGCGCACGCGCGCCGAGTTCCTGGAGCTGGTCCGCCGCCCCTGAGCGCCCGCGGCGTGAGGCGTCCCACACATAACGTGTCCTTTATGTATTAGACTCTTATAAAGCAACCTTTATGTTTCTCCAGAACCCGAACCGCGAGCTTCCGGACCACTTCCTGGCCTTCGCCAACCCCACCCGTCTCCGCATCCTGGAGCGGCTGGGCAAGGTGGGCGAAGTGAGCGTCAACGATCTCGCGGAGCACCTGCGCATGAGCCAGCCACGCATCTCCTGGCATCTGCGCATGCTGCGGGTCGGCGGCGTGGTTCGGACGCGGCGCGACGGCCGCCAGGTCTACTGCTCACTGGACGTGGAGAACATCGCGCGCGAGCGCACGCACCTGGATCAACTGCTTGGAATCGAAGATCGGATGAAAGTTAGCGAGGAGGTCGGGGCATGAAAAACGGCCAATCGAACGGCCATAGGAACGGTCAGCACAACGGCAAGGTGCGTGTCGCGATAGTGGGCGTGGGCAACTGTGCGTCCTCATTCGTGCAGGGCGTCCACTACTACCGCGACGCCTCGCCCAAGAGCTTCGTCCCTGGGCTGATGCATGTAAACCTCGGCGGCTATCACGTCAGCGACATCGAGTTCGTGGCCGCGTTCGACGTGGACAAGAAGAAGGTCGGTCTCGACCTCTCGGAGGCGATTTTCGCCGGCGCCAACAACACCGTGAAGTTCACCGATGTGCCTCGCGCCGGCGTCAAGGTCCAACGCGGCATGACGCACGACGGCATCGGCAAATACCTCGCGGACATCATCGTCAAGGCTCCGGGGGAGACCTCAGACGTGGTCGGCATCCTCAAGAAGACCAAAGCCGACGTGCTGGTGAGCTACCTGCCGGTCGGTTCCGAAGAGGCCACGAAGTGGTACGTCGAACAGGCGCTGCAGGCTGGTGTCGGCTTCGTCAACTGCATCCCGGTCTTCATCGCCCGCGAGCCCTACTGGCAGAAGCGCTTTGCCGACAAGAACCTGCCGATCATCGGTGATGACATCAAGTCGCAGGTCGGCGCGACCATCATCCATCGAGTCCTCGCCCGCCTCTTCCGCGATCGCGGCGTCAAGCTCGAGCGCACCTACCAGCTCAACTTCGGTGGCAACACCGACTTCCTGAACATGCTCGAGCGCGATCGGCTGATGTCGAAGAAGATCTCGAAGACTCGCTCAGTGACCTCTCAGCTCGATTACGACATGGGCGCGGACAACGTCCACATCGGTCCGTCGGACTACGTGCCCTGGCTGAACGATCGCAAGTGGGCGTACATCCGTCTCGAAGGCCGCACTTTCGGGGACGTGCCGCTCAACGTCGAGCTCAAGCTCGAGGTCCACGATTCGCCGAACTCCGCCGGCATCGTGATCGATGCCGTTCGCTGTATCAAGCTTGCTCTCGACCGTGGCATCGGAGGCGCGCTCGAAGGCCCGAGCTCGTACTTCATGAAGTCGCCCCCGGTGCAGTACAGCGACTCCGAGGCGAAAGGCCTGGTGGAGGAGTTCATAGATGCTGGTAAGGCCAAGGCCGCGCCCAACGGCCGCGCCCGCCGCATCGGGCGAACGAAGCCGGCGACCGCCGCTGCTCGCCGCTAGTTACCGAACGGGTGCACGGATCCTGCGGGTTGTCCCGGTGGGTCTCCGTCACGCGGCGGCAGTCCCAGGCGGGACGGCCTGGTACTGGCTCAGCACGAGCCAGCGCCGGGCGGCGCTGGACAACTACGCCGCCGTCCTTGGCCGCGAGCGCTCGGATCCGCAGGTCGCGCGCGTGGCCAGGCGCGCATTCCAGAACTACGGACGGATGCTCATCGACTTCGTGCTGATGGGCAGCCTCACACCGAAAGAGCTCATCGAGCGCACCACCGTCGACGGCCGCGAGCACCTCGATGCGGCGCTGGCTCGAGGTCGGGGCGTGATCATGGCGGTGCCGCACATGGGGTCGTGGGACGTGGCGGGCTCCTACGCCGCGGCGCTCGGCTACCCAATTTCCGCGGTCGCCGAACGCTTCCCCGGATCGTTGAACGACGCCGTGGTCCAGACCCGGCAGAGCTTCGGGCTGAGTGTGATCATGCTCGGTCGTGCGGCGGTCCGAGCGCTCACCGAGGCGCTGCGCGCCAACCACATCGTGGCCCTCCTTTGCGACCTCGAGCAGGGACCTGGCACGGCGATACGCTTTTTCGGCCGGCGCGCGATCGTGCCCGGCGGTCCGGCCGCCCTCGCTCTCAAAACGGGAGCCGCATTGATGCCTGCCACCCAGTACCTGACGGCGCCGGATCGCCATCACATCCACCTCGATCCCGCTCTCGCGGTGCACGAAGGCGAGAGCAAAGAGCACCTCATGCAGCGGGTGATCGACCGCTTCGAAGAATTCATCAGAGAGCGGCCCGAGCAGTGGTATGCGTTTCGGCCCATGTTCGGAACCGAGGAGTGAGTGAATGGCGCTGGCGCGCATTCAAGGCGATGCAGTCGATCGTGGAGCGGTTGCCACGATCGTGGGCGTACGCGCTGGCCGTGCTGGCCGCCCGATTCGCCTGGATGTTCTCGCCGCTGGCGCGGCCGCGACTCGATTACAACCTCGCCATCGTTTGCCCAGAGCTCACGCCGGTCGAGCTGCGGAAGGTTTCGTGGGTGAACTTTCGCAACCATGCCAAGGCCTACGCCGACCTGATGATGCTGCCTCGTATGAACGTCGAAGCCATGCGCCCGCTGATGCACGTCGATGGCCTGGAGAACCTTGCGCATGCTCGCGCGATGGGCAAGGGCGTGCTGGTCGTGTCGTGTCACATGGGCTCTTACGAGGTCGCGTCCGCGATCTGGTCGGCGACGGTGTCGCCCGTCAGCTTGTTCGCCGAGGAACTGGATCCGAGGGCCCTCTTCGAGTGGTATCGCGATACGAGGGCGCGCCTCGGTATCAGCGTCTTGCCTCTGCATCTCGGCGGATTGCGCAAGGTGACCCAGGCCCTGCAGGAACAGGAAATCGTCATCACCGCGATCGACCGCGACATCACCGGGACGGGGCACCTGATGCCGTTCTTCGGGCGGCCGGCGCCGATTCCGATGGGTCCCGCGGCGATCGCGCTCCGAATGGGCACGCCCCTGTTGCCGGCATGCGTCTACCGGCTGCCAGACGACACCTACAGAGTGGAGGTGGCGCCTCCGGTGATAGCCCGGCCCACCGAAGACCTGAGGGCGGATGAGGTGCGTGTGACGCAGGAGCTGCTGAGGCACATCGAGGGATTCATCCGCCGGCACCCGGAGCAATGGCACGTCCCGCACC
>DMCH01000051.1:6147-18696 GCA_003446775.1 Chloroflexota bacterium | reverse complement strand
TCGCCGGGCGGCGTGACCGATCACGTGCGCCATCTCGCCCGCCAGCTCCGGCGTCTTGACCACGCGGTGCGGATCTTCGCGCCTTCCAGCCGCGCCGACGTGGACTTCGACACCGCCGAGTTCTACCGGATCGGAAGCCCGATCGCCGTCCCGGTCAACGAGTCGGTCGCGCGGATCACGCTCAGCTTTCACCTCGCCGACCGCGTGGCCGCGATCGTCGAGCGGGAACACTTTGACGTCCTCCACTTTCACGAACCGCTCATGCCCGCGCTTCCGATGACTCTGCTCCGAATGTCGCAGGCGGCGAACGTCGGCACGTTCCACGCATTCGCCAAATCCAACATCGGTTACCACTACGGTCGGCCGCTGCTGGAGCCGTACCTGGCGCAATTGCATCGCGGGATCGCGGTGAGCGAGCCAGCGAAGGCTTTCGTGCACCGCTACTTTCCCGACTTCCCGCTGCAGGTCATTCCCAATGGCATCGACATAAGCACGTTCCATCCTGGGCAGACGCCGATCCGGCACCTGCGCGACGACCGCGTCAACATCCTCTTTGTCGGCCGGCTGGAGAAGCGCAAGGGGCTCGGAGACCTCCTGCGCGGTTACGAGTTCATGAAGCCAAGGGTTCCGAACAGCCGGCTCATCGTCGTGGGCGACGGTCCGCTGCGGAGCAGCGTCGAGTCGTACATCTCGAGGCACCGCCTGCCTGATGTGGTGCTGGCGGGTTACGTGCCCGATTCCGTTTTGCCTCGCTATTACTGCAGCGCCGACATCTTTTGCGCGCCGGCGACCGGCGCGGAGAGTTTCGGGATCGTCTTGCTCGAGGCGATGGCGACCGGCCTGCCGGTCGTCGCCACCGAGATCGATGGCTACATGTCGGTGCTGGAGCCTGGTCGCGACAGCTTGACCGTGAGCCCGAAAGGTTGGGCTGAACTTGGTGCGGCGCTGGTCGTGCTCGCGCGCGATCAAGAGCTGCGGCGCCGGATGGGCGCCTACGGTCTCGAGAAGGCTCGCCGCTATGCCTGGGAGGAGGTCGCCTCGCAGGTCGTGGCTGTCTACAACGAAGCGCGCCAGCTGCGCGCCCAGCGAGCGGCCGTCGGATCGCGAGAGGTGATGAATGTTCACGACGCGGTTTGAGGCGTGGGTCCGTCGCCACGCGGAGGCGCTGATGTCCGCCTTGCAGCGGCTGCCGGTGACCCCGAACCAGATCACTGTGGTCGGCACGGCGCTCACGTTCGTGGCTGCGGTGCTCACAGCGTTCGGCCAGCTTCGGTGGGGCGGGGTCGTGCTGGCTTTCGCGGGCACCTTCGACATTCTCGACGGCGCCCTCGCACGCTCGACCGGGCGCAGCTACGCCTACGGCGCCTTCCTGGACTCCACCCTGGACCGCTACTCGGAAGGCGCCCTGTACCTCGGGCTGATCGCTTATTTCGTCAGCGCAGGCGGACCGTTCCAGCGCTGGCTGATCCTGGCCACCGCCGCGGCGCTCGCCGGCTCCTTCCTGGTGAGCTATGTGCGGGCTCGGGCCCAGAGCCTCGGGTTCACGTGCGAGAGCGGTCTGTTCGCGCGGCCCGAGCGGGTCGTGGTGACGGTGGTAGGACTCATCTTCGGCGGGGTCGTCCTCACGGGCGTCGTCGCGCTCCTGGCGATCCTCACCAACCTGACCGCGCTGCAGCGCATCCGCGAGGTCTGGCTGCAGGGCCGCGCGCAGCGGCTCGCGCGCGAGCGCGAAACGAGAGCAGCCCTCAAGGGCGGCGAGCCCGCCAAGCCCTAAAGTCATCCCTCGTGGCCGATCCGTTCTCCGGCATCGCGGGGCACTCGCGAGCGCTGGATCAGCTCCGATCGCAGGTCGACTCCGAGCGACTTGCCCACGCATACCTCTTCGTGGGCGAGGCCGGCCTCGGCAAGGCGACCACCGCCCGCGCCCTCGCGGCGGCGCTGCTGCCTGAAGCGGCGCTGCACCGGCACCCCGATTACTGGGAGGACGACCGGATCAAGGCGCTTTCGATCAACGAGATCAGGCTGCTGCCCGACAAGCCGCCGGAGTTCCACGAGCTCTCGCTCCAGGCCTTTCTCAACCTCAAGCCCGCGGTAGGGACACGCCGGGTGGCTCTGGTCACGAACGTCGGCCGCCTGCGCGACCAGGACCAGGGCGTGCTGCTGAAGACACTCGAGGAACCGCATCCGCGCCGCGTGATCATCCTCACGAGCCCCAGCCTCAACCCATTCGTGGTGTTGCCCACGGTGGTTTCGCGATGCCAGCGCCTCTTCTTCCACCCCGTCCCCGCGCCCGAGATCGAACGCTTGCTCCTCAATCTCGACGTCGAACCTGGCCGTGCCCACCTGCTCGCAGAGCTCGCTCGAGGCAGGCCGGGCTGGGCTTTGCGGGTGGCCGGCGACGAGGGGGTGATCGAGCTTCACGAAGAATGGACGCGGCGACTCGAGGAAGTTTTCGGCGCCCCTGCGGACGTACCGCTCCGCGTCGCAGCCGAGCTCGACGGCAGCCAGATGGCGTGGCGTCGCAGCGAGGGTGAGGTCGAAGACCCCGCCCTGTTCGCGATCGCCAGCTGGCAGATCGAGCTGCGCCGCCGGATGCTGTCCAGCCGCGGCCCGGAACAGGGCCGATGGGCTCGCCTCCTCGAGCTTTCCTACGACACGCTCGGCTACCTGGAGCAGAACGTCAGCCCGCGCCTGGCCTTTGAGACCTTCTTGCTCGAATGTCGCAAAGCTTCCTGAAAAAGGCCCTCGAGGGCTACCAGCCATACGTGCCGGGCGAGCAGCCGCCCGATGGGGAGGACTGGGTCAAGCTCAACACCAACGAGTCGCCGCTGCCACCCTCTCCGAAGGTCATCGAAGCGATCAAGGCCGCGGCCGGCGAGTCTCTGCGCCTGTACCCGAGTCCCACCGCGGCGCCGGCGCGGTCGGCGATCGCCGCGCATTTCGGACTGGACGCCAATCAGGTTGCGCTCGGGAACGGCGGCGACGAGCTGATCGAGATGTGCTTCCGCGCGTTCGTCGGCGCCGGCGACCGCGTGGCGTATTCGACCCCTACATATCCATTGCTGGAGCCCCTATGTCGAGTGCACGAGGTGACTCCGTCAGTCCATCCCACTGCCGAAGGGTGGACCTGGACCACCGACTTCGTCGAGGACCCGGCACCGCTAAAGTTCCTGGTCAACCCCAACTCGCCGACCGGGACCCACCACGGCCGGATGTCGGTCGAGCGTGTCCTTGGTCGATCCCGCGGTGTGGTGGTCCTCGACGAGGCTTACGTCGACTTTGCCGCCGAGTCTCAGCTCGAGCTGATTGGCAAGCACCCCAACCTCCTCATCCTCCGGACCATGTCGAAGTCGTACGCGCTGGCGGGCATGCGCATCGGCTTTGCCATGGGCAGCCCCCAGCTGATCGCGGCGCTCGATGCGGTCAAGGATTCCTACAACATGGACCGACTTGCCATCGTCGCCGCAGCGGCCGCAATCAAAGATGAAGCGCACCACCGCAAGATCGTCGACTACGTGGTCGCCGAGCGCGCCTGGCTCGAAGATCAGCTCCGTGAGGAGGGTTTCGAGCACTCAGCGTCGGCGGCCAACTTCGTGTTCGTCAAGCCTCCCCTTAGCGCCTCGGCGGCAGCTGTCGCTGACGCCCTTCGCGAGCGGCGCGTGCTGATCCGGCATTACGATCGGGAGCTGATCGCGGGCTGGTTCCGCATCACCATCGGCACGCGCGAACAGCACGAGCGCCTGCTGACAGCACTGAAGGAGATATTGAGGTGACCACTCCCTCCCGCGACGAAGCCTGGGAGCTCGTGACCTCGATGACACAGTCGGAGCAGCTCCGCCGGCACATGCGCAGCGTCGAGGCCGCTATGCGCGCTTACGCGAGGCGTTTCGGCGAGGAGGAAGAGCGCTGGGCGGTTCTCGGTGTGATCCACGACTGGGACTATGAGTCCGGGCCAACTCCGGAGCAGCACCCGATGCGCGGGATAGAGATGTTGCGCGAAAAGGGCTGGCCGGAGGACATCCTCGACGACATCGCCTCCCACGCCGACTACCTGAACGTCCCTCGTGACTCGAATATCCGCAAAACGCTCAACGCCGTCGACGAGATGTGCGGCTTCATCATCGCCTGCGCGCTCGTCAAGCCCGACAAGTCGCTTAGCTCGGTGGAGCCGAGCACGGTGCGCAAGAAGATGAAAGACAAGGCGTTCGCGCGCGGCGTGCACCGCGAAGAGCTGATAGCCGGAGCCGAGGCGCTCGGTATACCCTTCGACGAGCACGTGGAGAATGTCCGCGATGCCCTGAAGCCGATCGCACAGGAGTTGGGGTTGAATCCATGAGCACGCGGGGCAAGCCACGGATCCTTCTCATGCATTACATCCTCGACCCCGGCCCCGCGATTCTCGCGGAGGCGGGTGAGGTGATTCCCTATCCGCCCGACCGCCCGCTTGACGAGGCCACCATCCGGCAGGCCGCGGAGGGCTGCGTCGGAATCGTCAGCCAGCTCATGGATCCGATTGGCGACACGGTGCTGTCAACCCCAGGCCTGAAGATCGTGAGCAATGTCGCGGTGGGCTTCGACAACATCGACGTTGCCGCCGCGACCGCGCACAAAGTCATGGTGACCAACACCCCCGGCGTGCTCGACGACGCGACCGCCGATTTCGCGTTCACGTTGCTGATGGCGACGGCGCGGAAAGTGGTCGAAGCCGATGCTTTCACCCGGTCCGGCCAGTTCCGGGGTTGGGCGATCGACATGATGCTCGGCGCCGATGTGTTCGGCGCCACGTTGGGCCTCATCGGCGTCGGCCGCATCGGCCGCGGGGTCGCCCATCGCGCGAAGGGCTTCAACATGCGGGTGCTGTACTACGACCCGAATCCGCTGCCGCCGGATGCCGAACAGCAGCTGGGCGCCACGCGGGTCGACCTGGGTAGGCTGCTCGCGGAATCCGATTTCGTATCTGTGCACGTGCCGCTCACGCAGGAGACGCACCATTTGCTGAGCACGCCGCAGTACGGCCAGATGAAGAAGACGGCGATCCTCATCAACACCTCCCGCGGGCCGGTGGTGGACGAGGCGGCGCTGGTGGAGGCGCTGAACGCCAAGAAGATCGCGGGCGCGGGTCTCGACGTGTATGAGCGAGAACCGGCGGTGCACCCAGGCCTCGTAGTGATGCCGAACGTCGTGCTCGCCCCACACATCGCGAGCGCGACAACTCGAACCCGCTCGGAGATGTCGGCGATGGCCGCGCGCAACATGGCCACGGCAGTTCGCGGCGGCCGCCCGCCGAACCTGGTCAACCCCGAGGTCAAGCGATAGCGCTTCGTTCCCGATTCCGCTTGCTCGCCCTCGACCTGGACGGCACGATCATCGATCCGCGCCTCAACCTCGACCCGAGGGACGGCGCAGCGTTGGAGCGGATCAAGGCAGCTGGGGTCGAGGTCATCGCTTGCACCGGGCGCCCTTTCCCCGGGGCGCTGCCGTGGGTACAGCAGCTGGGGTTGGACGGGCCGATCGTCTGCTACCAGGGCGCGCAGGTTCGCATGCCGGACGGCGAAACGATCCTCGACCAAGGCATCGCGCACGACCTGGCGATGGAGGTCATCCGCTTTGCGCGTGAGCGCAACCTTCACGTCCAGGCTTATCGCGACGACCTGCTGCTGATCGAGCGCGACCGGCCGGAGGCGCATGAATACTCCGAGCACGCGGGCATGGAGATCCACGTGGTCGGGGACCTCGACGAAGCGATGGGCGCGACGACGCCAAAGCTGGTCATCGTCGCTTCGAGCGTGGCGCTGGAACAGCTCCTGCCGGAGGTCAGGCGGCGCTGGGCGGGCCGGCTCATCGCCGCCACGTCGATGCCGACCTACCTCGAGTTCACCAGCGTCGAGAGCGACAAGGCGTCGGCCCTGCAGTTCGTATGCGAACGGTTGGGCATTCCTCAGGCGGAGACGGCGGCGGTAGGGGACGGCCGCAACGACGCTTCGATGATCGCGTGGGCGGGGCTGGGCGTGGCGATCGAAGGCTCGCCCCCCGAAGTTCAGGCGTCGGCCGACCGCACCATCCCTGGCCCGGGCCACGATGGAATCAAGCAGCTCGCCGACCTGTTGGTCGAGTCATGAGCACCCTGCTCCTGGTCCATGCACACCCCGACGACGAGGCGATATCGTCCGGCGGGGCGATGATGAAGGCCCGCGCGGGCGGGCATCGCGTCGTGCTGGTGACGGCAACCCGTGGTGAGGTCGGCGAGATCCACAACATGGACGAGAAGGCCACCCGTCCACACCTCGGTGAGGTGCGCACGAAGGAGCTGGAGAAGGCCGCCCGCATTCTCGGCGTCAACCGCTCAGTGTTCCTTGGCTATCGCGACTCCGGCATGGTCGGAACCGCGGACAACGAGAACCCGAAGTCGTTTCACCAGGCCCCACTCGATGAGGCGGCCGGGCGGCTGGAGGCGATCCTGCGCGAGGAGAAGCCTGAGATCGTTGTCACCTATGCCGAAGACGGGACCTATGGCCACCCGGACCACATCAAAGCTCACCACGTCACCAATGCCGCGCTCGACCGATTGGAGAAGGAAGGCTGGCGCCCGCGCAAGCTCTACTACACGGTGATCCCGCGTTCTGCGATGAAGGCTTTCATGGAGCAGATGCCGGAGGAGGCTCGACAGCAGGGGCTGGGCATGCAGATTCCCGGGACGCCGGACGAGCTGATCACGACCAAGGTGGACGTGTCCGAGTTCGTCGACCGCAAACGAGAGGCTTTCGCAGCCCACGTGAGCCAGAACGACCCCAACTCCTGGTTCGCGAACATGGCCGACCAGATCTACCGGCTTGCCTTTGGCACCGAGCACTACCAGCTCGCTCGCGGCAAGCCAGGGTCCGAGCTGCCGGAGAGCGACCTCTTCGCCGGAGTCGACTAAGAACCCCTCCGCGTAGACTCGACTTTAGATGGAAGTCGTCAAGATCACCCCGCGCGGGTATTGCCACGGCGTGGTGGATGCGTTCCGGATCGCCAAACGTGTCCGCGAGGAGACCGCCGGGCCGGTGCACATGCTGGGCATGCTCGTCCACAACACCCACGCGACCGACGACCTGCAGGCGCAGGGAATCGCTCTTGTCGATCCGCCCGACCGGCTGGCCGGGCTCGACCAGATCAAGGGCGGCACGGTCATCTTCACTGCCCACGGCGTGTCGCCCCAGGTCAAACAGCGTGCCGCCGAGCTCGGTCTCAATGCGATCGACGCCACGTGCTCTGACGTGGTGCGCACGCACGAGCTCGTCGCCGACCTCGCCGGCAAAGGGTATGAGGTCGTCTACATCGGACGCAAAGGACACCCCGAACCCGAAGGCGTCGTCGGCGAGGCGCCGGGAAAGGTGCACCTCGTCCAGGACGCCGCAGACATCGACGCCCTCGACCTGAAGGGAGATCGGATCGCGGTCACTTGCCAGACCACCCTTTCGGTATGGGACACAGAGGACCTGATCGATCGCGTCAGGTCACGCTACCCGCAGGCGGAGGTTCACAACGAGATCTGCCGCGCGACCCAGGAACGCCAGGAGGCGGCAGTTGAGGCGGCTAAGGACGTCGACGTGGTGATAGTCGTCGGCAGCTCACGCTCGTCGAACTCCCTGCGCCTGGTCGAGGTCGTGAAGAAGCTGGGCCGGAAGCCGGCCTACCTGGTCGACCGGCTCGAAGACCTCGACGTTGCCTGGCTGAAGGGGGCCAAGAAGGTGGGTGTGACCAGCGGAGCCTCGACGCCGTCGCAGCTCACCCGGCGCGTGATCGAATACATCGAGGCCCTGGAACCGCCCGAGTAACGCCACGCCAGCCCACGCCCCTCTCCCCTAAAGGTGGGAGGGGTTAGGGGCGGCGGAGTCGTTTGATGACGCGGCTCAGCCGGCCGGCGGCAGGAGCGGATCCCGAAGCGCTCGCGGCCACGGGCGCCGGCGGCGGGGGCGCGGCCTCTGCTGGTGGAGCCGGCGCAGCCGGTTGGCCGTCGCGACCTGGCGCTGAGCTCGCCCGCGGGCGGCGCCTGCGCCGTCGCCTGGCAGCGCCGCTCTTTTCGGCCGGCCCTGAGGGCGCCGTGGCCGCCGCCGCGAGCGCAGCTTCGACAGGTGGCGGAGGGGAAACGGCCGCCGCGGTGGGGGCAGCCGGGCGGCGGCCGCGGCGCCGGCGCGAAGGCGGAGCCGGAGTCGGAGCCGGCCCGGCCGGCGTGGCTTCGGCGGTGCGAGGTCGGGCGGCCTGCGTCTTGCGTCGCACACTCGCCCCCACCTCTCCTTCCGCGCACAGCGCCCCATCGCTCGTGTGGACGTCCACCCGCCAGACCACGATGGCGGTGGGCGCGCCACCGACCGGGGGCCGCTTCTGGGTGAGCGTCCAGCGCGCGTAGATCGTTTCGCCGGCCTTGACCGGCCGCGGGAACTTCCAGTTGAGCCACTCCCATTCCGCCACGGATGGGACGGGCATGTCCATCGTGCCGAGCCCGATCGCCACCGCCGCCAGGAGCGCCGGTGGGGCGAAGCGGGCGCCCGCGTGGGAGACGTCGATCGTGAGGGGGGAGAAGTCGCCCGCCAGTGCGCCAAACAGCGCGATCTCAGCTTCCGAGATGGTTCGCCGCCGGGTCGTCCACTCGCCGCCGAGGGGCAGGTCGTCGAAAGAGATCGGCTCCAGGTCGAAACCGAGTATAGCGGGATCAACCTGGCCTCCCCGGGCGCTAATCCGGGATCAACCTGGCCTCCCCGGGCGTTAACCTATGACCGACTTCGACCCGGGGAGGGTGTCTTTGGATATAGCGGCCGTCCTTCTGGTCACCTCCGTGCTGTTCATCATCGCGTTGGTGCTGCTCACGATCGCCCTGATGCGCATGCGGGGCATGACGCGCCGCCTGCAGGAGGCCCTGGAGGACGAAAGCGGCGCCCGCGACCGCGCCGCGCTGCTGCTGGCAATGGCCTCCGCCGTCAACTCGTCGCTGGGTCTCGAGGAGGTCCTTGACGTGGCCATCGGGCACGCGGGGCGCATCATGGGCGCGGTTGCGGGCTCGATGTACCTGGTGGTGCCGGGCAAGGCCGAGATGCGCCGCCAGGCCGCGTACGGCCTCACCCATCGCCCGCGTGGAAGCGTCCGGGCCCTCGCCGAGGAGCCCTTACGGTCCGCGCTGGCGGCCATGCGCCCGGTCGTCGTGCGGCTGGCTGAAGACACCGCGCCGGGGCTCGAGGCGGGTGGCCACCCCCAGCACGTGCTGGTGGTGCCGGTGCAGCGATCGAGCCAGTTGATGGGCGCACTGGAGCTCTACCTGAACGCATGGCGTGAGCTGACCGAGGACCAGAGCGACCTCCTGATCGGGGTCGCATCGCAGGCGGCGATCGCCATCCGCCACGCGCAACTCTTCCAGGCGCAGGAGGAGAACGCGCTCACAGACGAGCTGACGAAGCTGCCCAACCGCCGGGCACTGGCGCAGCAGTTCCTGAAGGAGATGCAGCGCGCGCGCCGCGGCCACAAGCCGATTGCTTTTTTGATGGTCGACCTCGACCACTTCAAAGGCGTCAACGACTCATACGGACACCTGCAGGGAGATGCCGTGCTGGCCGAGCTGGCCTCGATCATCAGCACCGGAGCACGAGAATCGGATGTCTGCGCGCGCTATGGCGGTGAGGAATTCGCCCTCATCCTGCACGAGACCAACGACGCCGGTGCGCGCATCCTCGCCGAGCGCATTCGCGCGAAGGTGGCCGCGCACACCTTCCCGGGCGGCCTGAAGCTCACAATCAGCATCGGGGTCGCGGCCACCGCCGAGCCCGCGCTTTTCACCTCCCTCATCGAACGCGCCGACCAGGCCCTCTATGCCGCCAAGATGGGTGGCCGCAACCAGGTGCGGCTGGCGGACATGAAAGCGGCTCCCGCCCGACAGCAGCAGCACGCGTAACGTCGTGGGCTGATGGCCCACTACTGCATCAAGTGCGGATCCCAGTTGGAGACGCGCGTCATCGAAGGCCGCGAGCTGGAAGCCTGCCCGAACGACGACTTCGTCCTCTGGCGCGACCCGAAGGTGGCGTCGGCCGTCGTCGTCGAGGTGGATGGAGGCGTGGTCCTGGGTCGTCGCTCGATCGATCCCGGTTACGGGCTCTGGTGCCTGCCCGGCGGGTTCGTCAACGATGACGAGCATCCCGCCGGCGCGGCGATGCGCGAGTGCATGGAGGAAATCGGCGCCGCCGTCGAGCTCACGTCGCTGATCGGCGTGTATCACGTCCCCAAGCGGGACGCGCACAGCATGGTCGGGATCGCTTATCGGGCGAGGCTCGCCGACGGCGCTGAGTTGAGCGCAGGCTCCGAGATGCTGGAGGTCAGGGTCTTTCCTCTGGACTCGCTGCCGGCGCTGGCATTTCCGAGCCATCGCCACGTCCTCGACGAATTTCTCAAGTCCCGGGCGTCGGTGGAGGCAGCCTCACCCCAACGCGCCGCCGAAGCGGTTCAGCGTGGAAAGCCGCCATCGCCAGCGCGAGCGCAATCGCGACGGCCGCGCACGCGGTGAAGCCGGCCGCGTAGCCGTAGTTCTGTACGACGGAACCGAAAACCAGCGGCCCGGCGGCAAGGCCCAGGAAGAGGATCGTGCCGTACATCCCCATCGTGACCCCGCGTGTGGATGCGGCCGACAGGTCGCCGAACACGACGCCGATCGCGACGTAGACGGTGGCCATGAACGGCGTCGCCGCGATGAGCAGGATGGCGGGTCCCCAAAAGCCTGTCAGGTGACCGAGGACGACGGCTGCCGCCGACCACACCACCACGCCCACGAATACGATCGGCCAGCGATTCCGGGCGCGGTCCACCAGCCTTCCGCCCGGGATTCGGGACAGTCCGTTAGCGACTGCCTGCAGCGCCAGCAGCAGTCCAACCTGCGAGCCGCGCAGGTGCAGGGCTTCCTTGCCGAAGATGGGCAGAAAGGCGCCGACTGTGCCCCAGACCAGGGTGGCCGCGACGAGCCCGACCGTCATCGGCACGAATGCCGCTTGCGCGACCAGCGCGCGCAGGGGTTCGCGCAGCGACAGCCCACGTTCCACCGACTGCCGTGTGCCGCTCGCAAGCAGGGCCCCGGGCACCGCGAACACAAGCACCACTGTCGTGATGGCGAGGTCGGTCCGGATGTCGAGCCAGGTCAGAAGCAGTCCCGCGATCGATGGGCCGACGAAGAAACCGACCTGCATAGACATGGTGAGCCAGCCCATCGCGCGACCCAGCCGGCCGGACTTCACCGATTCCGTCACAGCCGAAAACAGCGCCGCCTGCTGGGCGCCCGAGCCCAGCCCACCCACGATCTGCCAGACGAACAGCGGGAGCACGGTCGTCGTCGCTGCGGCGGCGATTTGCGAACCCGCCGCGACCACCAGCGAGAAGGCGAGGAGGGCGCGTGCGCCGAAGCGGTCGATGAGCAAGCCGGACGGCAGGGACAGAGCCGCCGCCGCCAGCGTGGCTACTGAGAAGAGCGCCCCGACCTGGAATCGATCGGCGCCCAGGTCGTGCGCGTAGAGAGGAACTGTGAGGCCGCGCGCGGCCAGGGCTGCGAACGAAGCGCCCGCCGCGATGTAGATGGCGAGCGTCCGGCGCGATTCGAGGACGCCCAGCCGCACCGCTCCTAAGATAGCGGCGCATGGTCCGCGAGCGGGTCGGCGACTGGCGCTTGGCCTGGCGCTTCGCGCTGGCGGGCCTCATCGCCGGCATGCTCGTGACCGCTTTTGGTTATCTGGGCGTGATCGGCAGGTCGTTTGACGCCGCCCAGGATCAGCTGTTTCCCGCCCCGCCGGCGGATCCACGCATAACGCTGGTGGCCATCGACCAGAGATCGAAGGACGACCTGGGCGCGTACCCGTGGCTCAACTCGTATCACGCCAAGGTGATCAACTATCTGGCCGGCCTTCACCCCAAGGTGATCCTGTTCGACGTCGTTCTCGATCACGACACTCCGGTCGATCCTGAGAATCCATCCGCAAACCCGGACGCCGAGCTCGCGTCAGCCATCAGCTCGGCCCGCAACGTCGTCCTGGTCTGCACCGCTGACGATGCGCCGAGGCCCGAATTCTCGACCGTCGCGGCGGCCGTTGGCGAGCGCGGCTTTGCGACCCCCGACGCGGCCGACTCTGTGCGCGGCGTTGAGCTGCGTCCGAAGAACACATGTCCGGAGAACGAGGCGCGGGAGCCCGCTTTCCTCCAGGCGTTGAGGATCTCGCAAGGGATGAGCTCTCCGCTGTCGGTCAATTCGACCGGCACGGAGGCTACGTTCGGGCCGCATCACATTCCTCTCGTCGGGGGTCAGATGCTCATCAACTTCACCAAGGGAGGCAGCCCGACGTGCGCCTATGTCGACGCCCTCAATGGCGGCTGCCCACACCCTGAAACCATCACCGACCACATCGTCGTGGTCGGGACGAAGCTGATCGACGCGGGCGACGTCTATTCGCAGGCGGTCAGCTTTCCGCACGACGGCACCTTCTGCCCCGCCAGCCGGTCGAAGTGCATGCTCGACAACCAGAACTACGGCTGCTGTCTCTTATACAC
>DMCH01000051.1:1572-5959 GCA_003446775.1 Chloroflexota bacterium | reverse complement strand
TCGTCGGCAGCGTCACATGTGTATAAGAGACAGGAACTACGGTTACCGGATCATGGGTGACGCGATCAGCACGGTCCTGTCGGATCGGTACATACGCGTCCAGCCGGCCATCTCTGTATTTCTCGCGACGCTGCTGCTGTCGGCGATCGTCGGCCTCGTGGTGTACCTGCCCTCGTTCCGCAACGGCATGCTCATCACGGGCGGGCTCTTGCTCGGCTACTTCGGCCTGACCGGGGTCCTCGGGCAGAACGGCTACCTCACCGACCCTCTGTACGCTCCGATCGCAATCGCGCTGGCAGCGTCGTTCTCGCTGGGCGCACGCTATGTGCTCGAGGAGCGCGAGCGGCGCAAGGTGGAGCTCATCTTCGGCCACTACATCGACCCGCGGATCGCACGCCAGCTGGCCTCCACCAAGTCGGCCGACGCCATCATCTCCCGCGGCGAGAGACGCGACCTGACGATGTTGTTCGTCGACATCCGTGGCTTTACCGCGATGTCAGAGGCGATGCGCGCCGAGGACGTGCTGGCGGTGATCCAGGACTACCTCGACGAGATGAGCGCGCTCATCTTCAAGTGGGATGGCACCATCGACAAGTACGTCGGCGACGAGGTCGTCGCCATCTGGAACAGTCCCGTTGCGCAGCCGAACCACGCTCTGTTGGCGGTGCGATGTGCTTACGACTTGATCAACGAGGCGCCGTCGCTGCTGGCGAAGCTGGCTGCCAAGGGTCTACCCCCGATCGGTTGGGGCATCGGCATCAACACGGGACCGGCTGTGGTCGGCAACATGGGCAGCAAGGATCGATTGCAGTACACCGCCCTTGGGGACACGGTGAACACCGCGGCGCGCTTCTGCGGGGTGGCGGAGCCTTTCACCGTCATCCTCGGCCAGCCGACGTTCGACGCCTGTGCGGAATACATCGCCGTCGACCAGATGCCCGGGATCCAGCTCAAGGGCAAGTCAGCAGAGACGTTCCGGATATTCAAGCTCGGCGCGATTCGCGAGAACACCCAGTCGCCGTGGGTGAAGTTTCCGACCGACGCTGCCTTGGCCGCGTACGCTGCGCAGAAGAGGCTGTACGCATGGCAGTCGGTGTTCGCGGCCGCGGGCCCTCCAGAGTCATGACGATCGAGCGGGTGGCGGAGCTCCTGTCAGGCTCGCGAAGCGCCGTCTCCCTTACGGGAGCCGGTATTTCCGCCGAGAGCGGCATCCCCACATTTCGCGGCGAGGGCGGCCTCTGGTCGCAATACGACCCCGTCAAAGTGGCCTCGATCGACAGCTTCATGCGCAATCCAGGCGGTTACTGGGAGGTGTCGAAACAGCGCGGTCCGGCCGTGCTCGCGGCCCGGCCCAATCGCGGCCATCTGGCCCTGGCGGCGTTGGAGCGAGCCGGTCACCTGGTGGCGGTGGTGACCCAGAACACCGATGGGCTTCACCAGGATGCGGGGAGCCGCCACGTGATCGAGCTCCATGGCTCGGGCCGGACGGTGCAGTGCCTCGACTGCGGGGCACGCGAGACGCGCGCGGACGTCCAGGCCCGGCTGGCTGCAGAGATGCCGCCGCGATGCAGGATGTGCGGCGGCATCTTTCTCAAACCTACCGTCGTGCTGTTCGGAGAGGCGATGCCGATCCCTGCCGTCGAGGAGGCGTTCGCACTGGCTCGGGCGGCCGATGTGATGCTGGTGGTGGGCTCCTCGCTCGTCGTCTACCCGGCCGCGCACGTGCCTCTGGCGGCGGTGGAGGCGGGCGCCGCTCTCATCGTGGTCAACGCCGAACCGACGCCGATCGACCGCTTCGCCGAGGTCGTGATTCACGGGCGCTCGGGCGAAGTCCTGCCCGAGCTCGCTGCGCTGTTGTCAGCCGTTTAAGACGGTCACGCTGCCGGCGCTGACGAGCGCGCCGTCGACGACAAGGCTTCCGCTCTCATCGATGTCTTCGGCGGTTCCTTCCACGATTCGATCAGGCAGCTCGATGCGAACTTTCTTGCCGATGGTGTCGGACAGCTCGCGCCACCGGGCCAGAACCTGAGCGGGCGGCGCTGAGCTCCACTGCTCGATCGCCGGACGCAGCCGCTCCAACAGCTGATCGCGAGGCTCATCGAGCTGCGCTGCACCCTCAGGCGCCCACGTCAGGTTGATGCCGATTCCGCAGATGGCCCTCGCCGGCGAGGCCTCGACGAGGATCCCGCCCACCTTGCGGCCTTCGAGGAGCAGATCGTTGGGCCATTTCAGGCGCACCCGGCGACCGCAGGCCTCGGCGGCGGCCACGCCGGCCGCGAGGCTGAGCACGGGATTCGGCGGCAGCACGAATGACACCAGCAAAGCGGCGCCTGGCGGGGCTTCCCAACTGTGCGAAGACCTGCCGCGGCCCGCGGTCTGGTGGTCGGCGACCACCACCGAGCCGATCGGCAACTCCCGCGCCACGTCCTGGGTCGAGGTCACCGAGCCGAGTCGCACGATCTTGGGCCGCTGCAATGGGCCCTAAGCTACCGTCATGAGGGTTCGCGCTGCCACGCTTCTGGTCGTGATGCTGCTGACGGTGGTCGTGCTCGCTCTGATGTTGTTCAGCGCGGTCGCCACCTTTGACGGCCGCAGCCTGGTGGCATTGTGCGTGGTCGTGGTCGCAGCGGCGGCGGGGGGCATCGGCTTCAGCTGGAAGCGTTACTACCGGCGCTGAGTTCACATAGATATGCTCCGGCTTGGATACAAGGCTTCGGCCGAGCAGTTTGCTCCGCGCACACTGCTCGACTTCGCGGTCGAAGCCGAACGAAACGGCTTCGACAGCGTTTTCGTAAGCGACCACTTCCAACCGTGGCGTCATTCCGACGGCCACGCACCGTTCGCCTTCGCGTGGCTCGCGGCTGCTGGCGAGCGAACGCAGCGCGTGTTGCTCGGCACGTCGGTGGCAACGCCCACATTTCGCTATCACCCGGCGATCGTTGCGCAGGCGTTCGGGACGTTGGGTTCGCTCAACCCCGGCCGCATGATCCTTGGCGTCGGCACCGGCGAGCACCTCAACGAAGGCGCCTTCGGCATTGCGTGGCCCGACAACAAAGAGCGGTTCGCGCGTCTGCGCGAAGCGGTCAAGCTCATCAAGATGCTGTGGACGGAGCAGAGCGTGACATTCGACGGCGAGTACTACCACACGCGCAACGCGACGATCTACGACCGGCCGGCGGAGCCGATTCCGATCTACGTCGGAGCCGGGGGTCCACTGGTCGCGAAGTACGCCGGCCGCGCGGGCGACGGGCTCATCTGCACGTCGGGCAAGGGCATGGAGCTCTATTCCGAGCAGCTGCTGCCGGCGTTCGCCGAAGGCGCCGCGGCAGAAGGGCGCGACGCTTCAGCGCTCGAGAAGATGATCGAGGTCAAGGTTTCGTACGACACGGACCGTCAGCGGGCAATGGAAGACACCAAGATCTGGGCCGCGCTTGCGCTGCCCGCAGAGGCCAGGGCCGGGGTCGACGATCCACGCGAGATGGAGAGGCTCGCACGCGAGGTCGAAGGCGTTGCCCACCGGCGGTGGTTGGTATCGAGCGACCCCGATGAGCACATCGAGCAGCTGAGACCCTACGTCGAGCTCGGATTCAACCACCTGGTCTTCCACGCGCCCGGCAACGATCAGGCCCGATTCCTGAAGCTTTACGCTTCGCAGATCCTCCCCAGGATCCGAGAGCGATGGGGAAACCGATGAGCACATGGGTCGTGGTCCTGGTCAAGGACTTCGACTCCGCGAAGCAGCGATTGGGGCCCGCCCTGGACCCGGCCAAGCGGAGAGCCCTCGCACGCCGCAATGCCACGCGCGCGATTCGCGCCGCGGCCGCGGGTGAGCGGCGGCTCGTGGTGGCGGGCAGCGACGAGGCTGCTGCGCTGGCGTTGGATCTGGGCGCCGAGGTCCTGGTCGAGCCGCGACAGGAAGGCCAGAACGTCGCCGCACAGCGTGGGATCGGGCACGCGATCGAAGGCGGTGGCGGCAGCGTGCTGTTGCTGTCGAGCGACCTTCCGCTCGTGACCAAGAGGGCAGTCCGCGAGCTGCTGGACGTCGCGGGCCGACTTGCCCCGCCTGCGGTAGTCGCGGTGCCCGCCGCCGGCCGCGGGGGCACGAACGCGCTGTACCTGCACCCGCCACGCGCCATCGGGCTCCATTTCGGCGCCGATTCTCTGTCCGCGTTCCGGCGCGAGGCGCAGAGCAAGGGCGTGCGATTCGTGATTCACCGCTCGCCAGCAATGGCGCTCGACCTGGACGAGCCGTCCGACCTCGAGCGGCTGCGTCGCGCGGTGTGAACACAATCGAGCTCTTTGCCGTGGAGGGCCTTCCTGAGGTCCGTCCCGGTGACGACCTCGGCGACCTGATCAGCTCGAAGGCCAAGCTCAAAGCGGCAGACGT
>DMCH01000051.1:0-1241 GCA_003446775.1 Chloroflexota bacterium | reverse complement strand
CACGGTCGAAGCCGGTGACGAGGCCAAGCGCATTGCAGCGCAGCTCATCAACCTGCCAGACCCTCGCCTGGTGCAGGTCGTCCTCGACGAGAGCGTCCGCGTGCTCAGATCTCAGCGCGTGCTCATCACCGAGACGCGCCATGGCTTTGTGTGCGCCAACTCGGGGGTCGACCAGTCGAACGTTGGTGAGCCCGACGTCGTGACTCTGCTGCCCGATGATCCGGACGCGAGCGCGCGGCGCATCCGCGAACGCATCCTTGACCGCGCCGGCGTCGAGATCGGAGTCATCGTGTCCGATACGTTCGGCCGCCCTTGGCGCCTGGGCATCGTCAACGTGGCCCTCGGGGTGGCCGGCCTTCCGGCGCTGATCGACCTCCGCGGAACACCGGACGATGCGGGCAGGGATATGCATGCCACCGTGCTCGCGATCGCGGACGACCTGGCGTCTGCGGCAGGCCTTGTCATGCGCAAGACCGCGCGCGCGCCGGTCGTCGTCATTCGCGGCCTCGCGCTCGAGGGCGATGGCCATGGTCGGGACCTTATTAGGCCTGCGGACGAAGACGTGTTTCGGTGAGGACCGTCGTGCTAGCGGGCGGCACTGGAGGTGCCAAGCTGGCCGCAGGCTTTCAATCGCTCCTGCCGCGGGGCGACCTCGTCGTGATCGCCAACACCGCCGACGACGACGAGTTCTGGGGACTTCTCGTCAGCCCCGATGTCGACGCGACGATCTACCGCCTTGCCGGAGTGTTCGACGATTCGGTCGGGTACGGCCAGAAGGACGACACCTTTCTCACGCTGGAGGCGCTGGGACGCCTGGGCGAGCCAACGTGGTTTCGAATCGGCGATCGCGACCTGGCTACGCATGTCCTCCGCTCGCAGATGCTCAACAGCGGCTGCCGTCTGACGGAGACCGCGCTCGAGCTGTGCCGGCGGTTCGGCTTGGCGTCGCATGTTCTTCCGATGACCGACGACAAGGTGCGCACGCGCTTCGTCACAGACCGCGGGACGCTTTCATTCCAGGAGTACTTCGTGCGTGAGCGCCTTGCGCCCGCGCTGCACTCGATCGATATCGCCGGCGGCGACTCGGCCGAATCGACTCCGGAGGTCACAGCCGCGCTCGTTGACGCAGACACGGTGGTCATCGGTCCGTCGAACCCGCTGATCTCCATCGCACCGATCCTCAAGGTGATCGGCCGGCAGTTGCATCGCGAGCGCACTGTGGCGGTCACGCCGATCGTTGG
>DMCH01000114.1:4638-7448 GCA_003446775.1 Chloroflexota bacterium | reverse complement strand
GTGATCGTCAACGGCGCCGAAGGCGAGCCCCAGAGCCACAAGGATCGGCTGCTGATGGCGACCCGTCCTCACCTCGTCCTCGACGGCGCCTTCCTCGCGGCTCGCACGTTGCGGGCGGCTCAGGTCGTCCTCTACATCGGGGAGGAACACAAGACCGCGTGGGCCGCGATGGCCCGAGCCCTGGCGGAGCGACCGGAGGCAGAGCGCCGCGTCACGCGCATGGCCGGCGCGCCCAATCGGTATGTCGCCGGCGAATCGAGCGCGGCAGTTCATCTCATCGACGCGGGAGTGGCGACGCCCACGACCACTCCGCCATATCCCCGCGAACGAGGCGTCGCCACCACTCCCACCCTCGTGCAGAACGTCGAGACGCTCGCGCACATCGCCCTGATCGCCCGGTACGGCGACGTTTGGTACCGCTCGGTGGGCCGCCGCGGCGCGGCCGGCACCGTCCTGCTCACCATCGCCGGCGGCGTCAGGAGTCCGGGCGTGCTCGAGGTCGAGGCGGGCACGACGATCGAAGAAGCGGTGGCCGCGGCTGGCGGCGTCTCGGAGCCGGCGGCCGCGGTCCTGCTCGGCGGTTACTTCGGCGTGTGGCTCCCGGTGGAGCAAGCGTGGGAGCTCCCGCTCGATGGAGAAGCCCTGCGGGGCCGCGGTCTCACCCTCGGTTGCGGCGTCATCGGCGTGCAGCCGTCGAGCAGGTGCGGCGTTTGCGACACCGCCCGCATCATGCGCTACCTGGCCGAGGAGAGCTCGGCGCAGTGCGGACCCTGCTTCTTCGGGCTGCGCGCGTTGTCGGACACATGCAGCCGAATCGCCGAGCGCGGCACCAACCGCGATGACATCGCACGCCTGAAGAAGTGGACGGTCGAGGTGCCGGGTCGAGGGGCGTGCAAGCACCCGGACGGGGCGGTGATGTTTCTCCGCTCCGCACTTTCCATGTTCGCGGACCAGTTCGCCTCGCACGCTGCCCACTGGAGGCAGCAGCCGGCGTGAGGTCTGAGCTCCACATGGCGATCGACCGCATCAAGTGCGACGGCCACGGCCTGTGCGCCGAGCTGCTGCCGGAGCTCATTCGCCTGGACGACTGGGGCTACCCGATCATCGCGCCCGGCCCGATCCCCGAGCGGCTCGCGCCTCTCGCCCAGCGGGCGGTCGACACCTGCCCGGTCCTGGCGCTGGCACTGCGACGCACGCCGGTGTCGAGATGAGCATCACCCTGCTCGGGATTGTCGACGACCGCGCCCTGGGCACCTCGATGCGGCTCATCGTCACGCGGCCCGACATGCTGGCGGCCGCCAAGACCGCCGCCGATCGGGTCATCAAAGCGATCGACGAGGCGGCGAGCCGGTTCCGCGCCGACAGCGAGTTGAGCCGCGTCAACCGGGAGCCTGGCCGGCAGATCCGCATCAGCCCTCTTCTGGCCCAGGCGCTCGCAGCGGGCCTGCGCGGCGCGCGCCTGACGGATGGAGCGGTCGACCCGACGGTGGGATCGGCGGTCAGGCTCGCCGGCTACGACCGCGACTTCGCTTCCATCCTCGCCGACGGCCCGCCGATCCGCCTGTCCGTGAGCCAGGTTCCAGGGTGGCGGGCGATCCAGTTCGACCAGGCTGCCGGAACCGTATGGGTCCCGCCGAGCGTCGAGATCGATCTCGGGGCCACCGCCAAGGCGCTGGCTGCAGACCTGGCAGCCGCGGCCGCCCTCGAAGCCGTCGGCGCGGGCGGGGTGCTCGTGAGCCTCGGCGGTGACATCGCAGTCGCGGGCGAACCGCCGCCGGAAGGCTGGGCGGTGCAGACGAGCGAGGACAGCAGCGCGCCCATCGACGATGACGAGGAAACCATCACCATCCAGTCCGGAGGTATCGCCACCTCGAGCACGACTGTGCGCCGCTGGACTCGAGGCGGCATCGTTCTTCATCACATAATCGACCCGGCCACGGGACTGCCGGTCGCCGGTCCATGGCGAACGGCCAGCGTCGTCGCGGCCACGTGCGTCGACGCCAACATCGCGGCCACCGCGGCCATCGTGATGGGCGAGTCGGCGATCCGATGGCTGACCGCCAACAAGCTGCCTGCCCGCCTGGTCGACCGCGGCGGCATCGTGCACCGGGTCTCCGGGTGGCCGGCGCCGTCGCGCCAATCGAACTCATAGGCCCGCCCCAGTAATTTCTCAGCAAACTCACAGGATTCCCTGGCAGCATTGGCCCCGTGAGCACAAACGAGGCTCCCCCCTCCCCTCACCGGCCGCGCCCTTCGGGCGCAGCGGGAGCTCCCCACACGGTGGGGAGCCCAGGGCCTCCCGGAAACGGGGCGCGCGTCCTGGTCGTCGACGACGAACCGAACATCACCGAGCTCCTGGGGATGGCGCTGCGCTACGAGGGTTTCACGGTCCAGACAGCCGCGACGGGCCGCGCCGCCCTTACCGCCGTAACTCAGTTCTCACCCGCCCTCGTGATCCTCGACGTCATGCTCCCCGACATCGACGGGATGGAGGTCCTCAAACGACTGAATGCCGGCGGCCACAGGGTTCCCATCATCTTCCTGACCGCGAAAGACGCCACCGAGGACAAGGTGCATGGCCTGACCATTGGTGGCGACGACTACGTCACCAAGCCCTTCAGCATCGAGGAGCTGATGGCCCGCGTGCGGGTCGTCCTGCGACGGCACGGCACCGGCGGGCCCGACGGCGGGAAGCTCAACCTGGCCGACCTCGAGCTGGACGACGAGGCCCACGAGGTGCGCCGCGGTACCCACATCATCGAGCTGACCACGACCGAGTATCGCCTGCTCCGCTACCTGCTGATCAACGC
>DMCH01000114.1:2830-4268 GCA_003446775.1 Chloroflexota bacterium | reverse complement strand
TACATCAGCTACCTGCGCCGTAAGGTGGACCGTTTCAAGCCGCAACTGATTCAGACCGTGCGCGGCGTCGGGTACGTCCTCCGCCCTCCACGACAATGAAGTCCGGTGCGCGGGGCGGCACTTAGACCTTGACTCAGTCGTTGCGCGGGCGGCTCCTGATCGGGGTCATCTCCCTGGTGGTCGTCGGACTCCTGATCGCGGACGTCGTCACCTACTTTGCGCTGCAAAGCTTTTTGCTCAACCGCGTTGACGACCAGCTAAAAAATGGCCGAGCCGTGGCAGTCGGCGTCCTGGGCGGCCCCGGGCCGGGCCGCGGCCCGTCAGACCAGTTCCCGATCGGCACGGTCGTGGAACTGGTCGCTGCAGATGGGACACCGCTCAGCACGCCGCTGCACTATGACTTCCCGTCGTCGACTTCGACAGCGCTGCCAGTATTGCCGCATCCGCTCCCGAACGCAGGCGTTGACAAGCAGACGTTTCTGAGCCTTCGGGGAACCGGTGGAGTGTCGCAATACCAGGCCGCGATTTGGTCTGAGGATTCGTTTCAAGGAAACTTCGTCGTCCTGGCGATCCCATCGACCGACGTTCAGTCGACGCTAAGCCAGCTCATCCAGCTGGAGGGTTTGATCAGTGTTGGCGTCGTAGTCGCGACGGCAATCCTTGCCCTGTTCATCATTCGGATCAGCCTGCGCCCGCTCGAGAAGATGGGCACGGTCGCGAATGAGATCGCGGCCGGCGACCTCAGCCGCCGCGTCGAGCCGGCGACCGGCAAGACCGAGATCGGCCGGCTCGGCCTCGCGTTGAACGGAATGTTGAACCAGATCGAAACCGCATTTGCAGAACGCACCGCTTCCAACCGCCGCCTGCGCCGTTTCGTGGCCGATGCCTCGCACGAGCTGCGGACTCCGCTGACCTCAATCCGAGGCTATTCGGAGATGCTGCGCCGAGGTGCCGGCGACTCGCCGACGGATGCCGAACTGGCACGGCGACGGATAGAAGAGGAGGCGATACGCATGACCGGCCTCGTCGATGACATGCTCGTCCTCGCGCGCGTCGACCAGGGCCGGCCCCTGGATCACGAGCCGGTGGACCTGCAGGCCATCGCCACCGATGCGGCGGCCGACGCTCGCGCCGTCGCGCCCCAGCGCGACATCAATCTCACCGTGCCCGGGAGGGTGGTCGTCAATGGCGACGACACGCGCCTCCGCCAGGTGCTGGGCAACCTCGTCCGCAACGCCCTTGTGCACACGCCGCCTCAGACGCCAATCGATATCAGCCTCTCGACCGAGGACAGCGTGGCCAGGTTGTCGGTCGCCGACCACGGTCCGGGACTAGCCGCGGACGACCTCGATCGGATCTTCGAGCCCTTCTACCGCGCCGACCCCAGCCGCAGCCGCGACAGCGGCGGTTCCGGCTTGGGGCTGTCGATCGTCACCGC
>DMCH01000114.1:0-2747 GCA_003446775.1 Chloroflexota bacterium | reverse complement strand
CTCCGCCAGGTGCTGGGCAACCTCGTCCGCAACGCCCTTGTGCACACGCCGCCGAAGACGCCCATCGACATCAGCCTCTCGACCGAGGACAGCGTGGCAAGGCTGTCGGTCGCCGACCACGGGCCGGGTCTCGCCGCCGACGACATCGATCGGATCTTCGAGCCCTTCTANNTTGGGGCTGTCGATCGTCACCGCGGTCGTGACCGCGCATGGAGGGCACGTGAAGGTGCGTGAAACCGAGGGCGGCGGCGCCACGTTCGAGGTCGAGCTTCCGCTCGCCGGTACGTAGATGAAAGGAGCGGCCCGGCCCCACCCCGAGGCCGGACCGCACTGAAACGCTGACTACTCCTCGAGGTTCCTCGCGTCGAACGGGCGCAAGAACTTGTCGGGGTGGAAGTTCAGGAAGCTCGGCGCCGTCGGGATCACGTGCGCCGGGGTTCCAGCGACGATGAAGTTGAAACCCGGCCCCAAGTTCGCCGCGGAAGCATTCATGGCCGCGGGGCTGGTGCTGTCCTCCCAGCGGCCCGTGTCGATCCGTTGGACCAGCGTCTTGAACGCGCTGATCGTCTCGGCGGGCGTGAAGGTGCAGTGGCCCGCGCGGTGCACGAACACCTGGCGGAGCAAGTTGTTGTCACCGGCGCTCCTGACCACGCTCGCGTAAGCGTTCTCATCCGTCACCTCGACCAGGCCGTCCCCGGTCGTGTGCATTGTGAGCACGGGCATGTTCAGCTCTCCGTTGTAGGCGATGTACTTGGCGACGTATGCGGCCGCCGCCGGGTCGGCGGCGATCCGCGGAGTTGCGTTGAGCTTATCGAGGTCTTTGTTGAGATCAAGACCGGCCGCGGCGTAAAGCGCCTTCACCTCGGCCCGGTCGGTGGAGTGCGATAGCTGGACGCGGTAGTCGACGCCCGTGTTCCATGAGAACTGGCCGCCCGCCCGCGCCTCCAGCTCGGCCCGGCCGAAGAACGCGAACAAGAAGTCGATGTTGCTGTCCCAGAGAGCCTGGTTTGCCTCTTGAGTCACGTAGTCCCTGGCGGCAGGCTCCGGACTCGCCGGGTCGACCCAACCGGGCACGTCCGCCAGCGCGGCGGAAAGCGCAATCCGCGCGCGGCCCTGCGGGGTCTTCTGCGCTAGTGCAAGCGCGGCCAACGCTTTGCCGTAGTTGACCGCGGCATCACCTGTGAAGTTGATGATCTTGAACGGGATCTGTGGCAAGAGGGTCGTTATCGCCAATTCAGAGTCCAGGCCCTGGTTCCAAACTCCAGGTCCCCCGGCTACGACCCCACACATGGGCAGGGCGGCGGTAAAGCGGTCGGGGAACAGTTGGACGAGCCCGGCTGTGATCATGCCGCCCAGCGAATGGCCCCACGCGATCGTTCGCTGAGGTTTCCCGAACGTAATGCCGAACAGGTCGAGGAGAGCGATCTGGTCTTCGAAGGCCTGCTGCAGAGACCAGCCGGCCCTCGCATAAGCCGACCCAGCCAGCGCATAGCCCTGGCTCAAAAGGTAGTCGCCGGTCACGGGATCGCCCGCGTCCTGGGGCGGCAAGGGCACTGTGAAGGAGTTGTAGCCGTGGCTGTAGAGGGCGAGGGTGCCGTTCCAGTGGGCCGGAACCTCGATCTGGTATTGCGCTAACAAGGTTGAATTCTTCTCGGCAGTCGCGCCCGTGCACAACAGCGTGCCGGTGGCCTCGGTGATGCAGGTCATCGGCGTTCCGCCTCCGCTCGCCGACGCACCCACAGGTAGAAGAGCAAGGCCGACCACCGTGATCGAAGCCGTGCAAAGCCAGCGCAGCCGAGCTGCAGGTCCTTTCATCCCCCAAAACCTCCACATACTACGAACAGGACTCAGCGAGTCTAAATCGCTCTGGCCGATCGCGCCACTATCAATTTAAGCCGCCCGCTCAGGCCGGCCTGAAGGCGATGACGTCCCCGCGTGAGTCGCCGACCAGGACCATGTCGCCGCTGATCGCCGGGCCGCTGAAGACGGCCGAATGCAGGTCGTGGGTCCACAGCACGGTGCCGTCCCGGCTGGACAGCGCCACCATCCCGCCGGCGTTCGGGTCGCCGAACACGTCGCCGGTTCCGAACACCAGGACGCCGTTGCCGATCGCGGGCGCGGAGTAGACAGGCAGGCCGGCGTGGTTGGTCCACAGTGTCTTGCCTGCGGCGGCGTCGAGCGCGAACACGCCGGAGGGGTCGCCGGCAGAGGGGACATAGAAGTACGTGCCGTCGTATGCGGGCGAGGCGAGCAAGCCGTGAACAGCGCTGCCGTTGACGAGGTCCCGCGACCACACCACCGACCCCGTGGCGGCGTCGAGCACCTTGAACACGCCCGCGTCGGATCCGACAGCGACTTCCTCACGGCCGCCGGCCTGGAGCACGATCGGGGTGGCGCCGACGTCGACGTCGCGGCCCGCGTCCGGGTGAAAGCTCGTCATCCACAGGCGCCGGCCGGTGGCGACCTCGAACGCGAGCACGCCATCGTCGGGATTGCCCAAACCGATGTATCCATGCCCGGCCGCATCGATCGCGGGTGTCGACCAGATGCCGTCGCCCGGCAGGCAGCCCGCGCGCGCGCTCGTAAGCGCGCACAGCTCCCACACCTGGTTCCCGGTGGCGAGATCGAACGCGACGACCTCGCCCTCCTCGAGCGGCTTGTCTCCGTATTGCGAGCCGACGCCGACGACTACCAGCTGCCCGTAGACGAACGGCGACGACCAGATCGCCGGTTGTCCACCCCGCACC
>DMCH01000073.1:15465-19511 GCA_003446775.1 Chloroflexota bacterium | reverse complement strand
TCTACGAGATAGGAGTCCGTCTCGTGGGCTCGGAGATGTGTATAAGAGACAGCGCCAGGTCAACGTGCCGTCTCTCGTCGTCGCGCTCAACAAGTGCGACATGGTCGACGACAAAGAGTTCATCGAGCTGGTGGAGCTCGACCTCCGCGAGCTGCTCAGCAAGTACGAGTACCCGGGTGACGACATCCCGATCGTGCGCATCTCTGCGCTCAAGGCGCTCGAAGGCGACCCCGAGTGGACGCCCAAGATCATGGAGCTGATGGATGCGGTCGACACCTACATTCCCGAGCCGGAGCGGCCGGTCGACAAGCCCTTCCTGATGCCGATCGAGGACGTGTTCACGATCGAAGGTCGCGGCACCGTGACCACCGGAAGGGTCGAGCGCGGCAAGCTCAAGAGGAACGAAGAGGTCGAGATCATCGGCATCCACCCCACCACGAAGACGGTTGTGACGGCGCTCGAGATGTTCCACAAGGACATGGACGAGTCCCAGGCCGGCGACAACGTCGGCGCGCTGCTGCGCGGCATCAAGCGCGAGGATGTCGTGCGCGGCCAGGTGCTCGCAAAGCCCGGCTCGATCAAGCCGCACACCCAGTTCAAGGCCCAGGTGTACGTCCTGAGCAAGGAAGAGGGTGGCCGTCACACGCCATTCCTCACGGGCTATCGCCCGCAGTTCTACATGCGCACCACCGACGTCACGGGCGAGGTCAAGCTCCCCGACGGCGTCGAGATGGTGATGCCCGGCGACAACGTCGAGATGGAGATCACACTGGGTGAGCCCATCGCGATCGAGCCCGGGCTCCGGTTCGCCATCCGCGAAGGCGGCAAAACCGTCGGCGCGGGCGCGACCACAGAAGTCATCAAGTAGGCATTAGGGGGAGAGGGCTCTAACCAGTGGCGCAGAAGATTCGGATCCGGCTCAAGGCCTATGACCACCGTGTGCTGGATCAGGCGGCGGACAAGATCATCGACACCGCACGCCGTGCGAACGCACGCACCGCGGGCCCGATCCCGCTTCCCACCGAGATCGCCAAGCTCACCGTCATCCGTTCCCCCTTCATCGACAAGGACTCACGCGAGCAGTTCGAGATGCGTACGCACAAGCGCGTGGTCGACATCCTGGACTTCAACCCGCGCGTGGTCGACGCTCTCCAGCGCCTCAGCCTTCCGGCCGGCGTCAGCATCGAGATCAAGAGCTGAGATGAAAGGCTTACTCGCGAGGAAGCTGGGCATGACCCAGCTCTTCAACACCGACGGCACCACCTCGGCGGTGACGGTGCTCGAGGCCGGCCCCTGCCGGGTCCTCGGCCTGCGCACCACCGAGAAAGACGGCTACGCCGCCGCCCGCATCGCCTTCGAGGCAACCGACGAGAAAAAGCTCACCAAGCCCGCCCACGGGGAGTTCAAGAAGGCGAACGTCGAGCCGCACCGCCACATCGTCGAGATCCGCGGCTATGAAGGTCTCGAGGCGGGCCAGGAGCTCAAAGCGGAGATCTTCGCCGCCGGCGAGCTCGTCGACGTCACCGCGACGTCGAAAGGCAAGGGCTTCCAGGGCCTCATCAAGAGACACAAGTTCAGCCGCGGTCCCGAATCGCACGGCTCGATGAACGTTCGCCAGCCCGGCGCCATCGGCTCCACCGACTCGGCCCGGGTGTTCAAGGGCTTGAAGATGTCCGGTCAGATGGGCAACGTGCGCACGACCGCCCGCGCCTACAAGGTCGTCCGCGTGGATCCCGAGCGAAACCTCATCCTCGTCAAGGGGGGCGTACCGGGCGCGAAGGGCGCCCTGGTTCTCGTCCGCACCTCGACGAAGCCGGTGAAGGTCAAGGGTCCCTCCGGCAAGCCGACCGGGAGGAAGGTCTGATGCCTGAACACGAGACCGAAGACCCGGAAACCGCCGAGATGACTGACGTGGCTGACGAGGAAGCAACGACTCCGACGAAGGCAAAGGCCAAGCCCAAGGCCGCCGCTACCGCCAAGGCCAAGCGCGCGAAGGAAAAGGTGTCCGACCCCCTCGACGTCCCGCTGTTCGATTCCGCGGGCGAGCGCCAGGGCGACGTCAGGCTGCCGAAGGTGATCTTCGCTGAGAAGGTGAACACGCCGGTGATGCATCAGGCGTTCGTGCGCCAGACCAACAACGCGCGCCAGGGCACCGCGGCGACCAAGACGCGCGCCACCGTCTCCGGCGGAGGCGCCAAGCCGTACCGGCAGAAGGGCACCGGCCGCGCGCGACACGGATCGATCCGAGAGCCGTCCATGAAGGGCGGCGCGGTCGTCTTCGGACCGCATCCGCGCAGCTACGCCCAGCGCATGCCCAAGCAGATGCGCCGCCTTGCTCTCCGTTCGGCGCTCAGCCAGAAGGCGACCGAGGGCAGGGTGCGGGTCATCGACGGCTTCGCCATCGAAGAGCCGAAAACCAGCTTGGCCGTCGGCCTCATGGACGCGATCGGTTTCGACGACACCACGCTCGTCGTGCTGCCGGCCCCGAACTTCGTTGTCAGCCGCTCGTTCGAGAACCTGCCGGGCATCAAGATCGTCCTCGCCCGCAACCTCAACATCCGCGACCTGTTCACGCATACCTATCTATTGCTGGCGAAGGACTGCCTGGAGCTGATCGAGGAGAACTTCAGCCGGCCGGAACGGCCCAAGGCGGGACGTGGCGACCACGACGATCACGAAGACCATGGAGACCAGGAGGCTCAATGACCACCCGCGCCGCCTCCGAAGTCGTGATCGGCCCGGTCATCACCGAGCGGACGTATCTGCTGTACACGCAGGGGCGGTACACGTTCAGGGTCGCGCGGACGGCCACCAAGACCGAGATCAAGAAGGCCCTCGAGGAGCAGTACGAAGCTCAGGGCATCCGGGTCAGGGACGTCAACACCGTGAGCATGCGCGGCAAGACCAGGCGCAACCTGCGCCGCATCGGCCCGGTCGGACACACCTCGGCCTGGAAGAAAGCAATCGTCACACTCGGCGAAGGCCAAAAGATCGAAGGGTTGTTCGGGAGCGTCTGAAGAAAACATCATGCCGATAAGAAAATTCAAGCCCACCAGCCCTGGCCGCCGCTTCATGGCGATCTCCGGCTTCGACGAGATCACCACCGACGAGCCGGAGAAGACGCTGCTCGAGTCGCTGCCGACGCACGCCGGCCGCAACAACCAGGGCCGCATCACCACGCGTCATCAGGGCGGCGGCTACCGGAAGCTGTACCGGAAGATCGACTTCAAGCGCGACAAGCACGGCGTCGAAGGCAAGGTCGCGACCATCGAATACGACCCCAACCGCAGCGCACGCATCGCGCTCATCCACTACAAGGACGGCGAGAAGCGCTACATCCTCGCGCCGCTCGGCCTGAAGGTGGGCGACCCCATCGAGAGCGGTGAAGATGCCCCGGTGAGAGTGGGCAACGCGCTTCCCCTCGCGAGAATCCCAGTCGGCTCGACCGTGCACAACATCGAGCTGACGCTTGGGCGAGGCGGCCAGCTGGCGCGCTCGGCGGGCACGTCGGCGCAGCTGCTCGCGAAAGAGGGCGACTACGCGGTCATCCGCATGCCGTCGGGCGAGTTGAGAAGGATCCACGTCCGCTGCCAGGCCACGATGGGCCAGGTCGGTAATATCGAGCACGAGAACCAATCGAGCGGCAAGGCCGGCCGCAGCCGCTGGCTCGGGATCCGGCCCACCGTAAGAGGCTCGACGATGAACCCCGTCGACCACCCGCACGGTGGCGGCGAGGGCAAGACCGGCCCCGGAGGCAACCCGCAGACGCCTTGGGGCAAGCCTGCGCTCGGCTATCGCACGCGCAAGCCGAAGAAGGCCTCGAACAAGCTGATCATCCGCCGCAGAGAGAAGAAGGGACGACAAAAGTAGATGAGTAGATCGACCAAGAAGGGCCCGTTCATCAGCGCACCGCTGAAGGCCAAGATCGACAAGTTGAACCTGACGCGCGAGAAAAAGGTGATCCGCACCTGGGCGCGCGCCTCGGTCATCTATCCCGACATGGTCGGCCACACCATCGGCGTCCACGACGGCCGCAAGCACGTGCC
>DMCH01000073.1:13802-15201 GCA_003446775.1 Chloroflexota bacterium | reverse complement strand
CATCAGCGAGAACATGGTCGGCCACCGGCTGGGCGAGTTCGCGCCGACGCGGCACTTCCGCGGCCACGGCACCCATACCGAAAAGTCGACGGCTCTGAAGTAGTAGATGGCGACGATGGAAGTTTCAGCAGTACAGAGATACGTGCGCCGCACGCCGCGCAAAGCGCGGCTCGTGGCCGACTCCGTCAAGGGCATGAAGGTGACGGAGGCCCTGGCGTACCTCGACTTCTCGCCCAAGCACGCCGCGCGCGACGTCGCCAAGGCGATCAAGTCAGCGGCTGCCAACGCCGAGCACAACTTCAACCTCAATCGCGAAGACCTCGTCATCAAGCAGCTACTCATCGACGAGGGCCCGACGTTCCGGCGCCGCCGGCCGGTCAGCCGCAGCATGGCGCACGAGTTCTTCCACCGCACCTGCCACATCACCGCGGTCGTCGAAGACCGCCCAGAGGAAAAGAAATAGTTGGGTCATAAAGTCCACCCGAACGCATTCCGGCTCGGCGTGTTCCGCCCTTGGGAAGCGAACTGGTTCGCGAACCCCAAGGACTACACGAAGATGCTGCACGAGGATCTCCAGATGCGCAGCGCCATCCTCACGCGCCTGCGCAACGCCGGCATCGCCAAGATCGAGACCGAGCGCTCGTCCAACGCCCAGCTCACCGTCACCATCCACACTGCCAAGCCCGGCATTGTCATCGGCAAGGGCGGCTCGTCCGTCGACCAGCTGCGTGAGGACCTCGAGAAGCGGTTCGGTAACCGCGTGCGCATCTCCATCCAGGAGATCAAGCAGCCCGAGCTCAATGCGCAACTGGTCGCCGAGAACATCGCCTCCCAGATCGAGCGCCGCATCAGCTACAAGCGGGCGATGAAGCAGGCGATCCTGCGCACCATGCGCGCCGGCGCGAAGGGCGTCCGCATCTACTGCGGCGGCCGCCTCCGCGGAGCCGAGATGGCCCGCCGCGAGTGGGACCGCGAGGGCCGCGTGCCGCTGCACACTCTGCGCGCCGACATCGACTTCGGGCGCGCAACCGCGAAGACCACGTTCGGCGCCATCGGCGTCAAGTGCTGGATCTACAAGGACCAGATCACCCCGAAGGCTCGCCTGCCAATCACCGACGGCGCCCCCATCGGAGATGCCATCGCGCCCCAGCCGGAAGCGCCGGTGGACGTCGCGCCGCAGCCGGTTGCGGTTGTCGAGACCGCACCTGCCGAGGTTGTTACCGCGCCCGTCGTCGCGGAGGTCGCCGCCCCCGCAACGGCCGAGCCGAAGCGTGCCCGCGCAACCGCGTCGGCCGCCAAGCCCAAGGCCGAGGTAGCAACTGCGACCAAGCCGGCCAAACCAGCCACCAAGACCCCGGCCAAACCGGCCGCTAAGGCCGCACCCAAGGCCACCGCACCC